>NZ_CAMBTS010000057.1 GCF_945870625.1 Novosphingobium sp. Chol11
ACGCTGCGCTTCCTGCCGCCCTACAGTCCCGACTTCAACCCCATCGAAAAAGCGTTCTCGCGGCTCAAGGCCATGCTCCGCAAAGCAGGCGAACGAACCGTCTCTGGCCTCTGGGACCTCATCGGAATGCTCGTCGACATCTTCAAGCCCGACGAATGCGCCAACTACTTCAGCTCGTGCGGCTATGATCCAGCATGATCGGAAAACGCTCTATGCCTCAACGTCACCGGGTCGCCGTTCATTTGCCATCCCCGCTCCGGTCCGGGACACGCGCGCAACACCGGAGGAGATCAACGCCCCTTCCGGCTGCGATATCTCAGCCGCTGCAAAGCCGCGGTGCGGTCCGCCGCCTGCAACCAGGCACCGATGGGCGCACCGGATTGGCGCGCAAGGTCCAGCAGACCCGCCAATCCGCGCTGGCGATCGATCGGGACTGCGGCAAGTGTCCGCTCGCCCGCGATCTGCTGCATACCGGCGAACGCGGGAGGCACATCAACCGAGCGCCCGCCGATGTTGGTGTTGCCGGTGATCAGGTTGCCGCGAGGCTTGCCATCGCGCAGAAACTCTGGATCAAATCTGGCGGGCAGATCACTGCAGGCCGCCAGTTTTCGCGTCTTGGGATCATCGAAGACATACTGGCCAACCGCGTCGCCCCGGTGGTGCGAATAGTCATAGATTTGACCGCTCGGCCCACCGCGCAAAAACCAGATGTTGTCGGTCACAGTGTTTTTGGCACCGCTGTTAATGAAGTAAGACATGGCCTCGGTGTCGGTGAGGTTGTTGGTGACATTGGTAAAACTTGTCCAACTGTCAAGGTAAATGTCCCGCACCTGCCGGGAGGGACCAGTTTGTGTCAGCTCGCGCGAGGTCGCAATGTCATGCAGATAGTTCTGCGCAACAGTATTGTAGGCGTTTGTTAGATCATGATACGCGGTAATCGCCCCCGAATCCGCAGTTTCAAGAACAACGGAAGAAATTTCGTTGCCCAGAACAAGGTTGCGCGTGCCCCAGAACGCGATGGCGTGATGGGGCAAGTCGCTGATGGCATTGCCCATAGCCACGTTGTCATGCCCGGCCAGCGCTATTGCAGCGCGATATGCCCGCGTGAGCTGGGTGGTGCGTGCCAGAATATTGTCCGCAATCAGGATATTACCCGATGGCGCGCGGGCATCGCTGTCCATCCCCACACCCGATTCGCCTACATCGGTCATCACTGAACGCTCCACCACAATATGGTCGCTGCGCTTGATCCTAACGGCCGATCCTGCCGCCAGCCCGAGGTAGGCGTTGCTTATGGTGATGTCACGGGAGCCGCTGATCACGACGATGTCCTGACGGGACCCTTGCAATGCCAGTCCGTCGAAGGCGATATCGTGGGCACCATCAATCACCACGAGCTGGTCGATCACGGCGGCCTCGACCGGCGCGCTTCCGGGCCAAGGGTGCACCGCAAGCGTGCCGTCGGCAAAGGCCATTTCGCCAGGCCGGTCGATGAAGCCGAAACCGTTTAACAGGCGGTAGCGCATCCGGGCCGCTTGGGCATAGCGGGTCTTGAGTTGCGGCATCACCAGCACCAAGGCGCCGCCCGGCGCTGTGCTGTCAGCACGCGGCGCCACCTGATTCTCCTCATAGGCCCAGTCAAAGGTCCAATAGCCGCCGGCTTGCAGCGATGGCTCGCGCCGCACTTGCGCGAGCGCAAGCGGCACGGCCACCTGCGGTGCCACCACCGGTCCCGGCTGGGGATGCGCGACCGTCTCGACGGCATAGCCGGCATCGGGCTCCATGGAGCGCCAGATCGGCCGGTCGCCCTGAAACACAAACAAGCTGGGCGACTTGGTATAGCCGGTGGTTCCGATCTGCCGGGGAAATGGCGGAGATGGAACGATCTGCAGCGGGACGGCGTAGCCGACGATTGCCTTGCGCCGGGCCGATGACAGCAGCGCATCCAGCGCTGAAGGCAGCCGCCTTTGCGCGAGCGGAACGCCCCCGGTCAATATCACCGGCCCGCCTGACGCTGCTTCAAACCGCAACGGTGCGCCCGGAGTGCCTGAATCGGCGGCCGTCAAAACAACAGTGCGGCGCAGCCGGTAGCGCCCCGGCGCGAACCTCAAGGTTGTCGGCTGACCCGTTTCCGCCCGAATCAAGCGCGCCTGTTGCAGAGCGGCTTCAACCGTCACAGAATCGTCGCCCATTGCGCTTGGCATGATCTCGATCACCCGGATCCCGGCGTGCTGGCCCGCACGTTGCGCGTTGCGCAGGCCAGCAAGGATGACGTCGGCCGCGATTGCCAGCCGCTGGCTTTGCGCGGCAATTTGATCCGGGGCCGCCGGCTTGCAGGTGATATCAGCGACTGGGCCAGAATTCAGGGCCGCGTCCTGCGCGGGTGCACATGCGGGCAAGGCCAGGAGTGCGGCGAAAACAACAAGTATGGTCACCCATGTACGCGACCAGTGGCGTGAGGCAGTAATGTTGACGAAGCTGGCGAATGACAGGAGGATTTTGAGGGAGCGCATTGCGCCATAGCTTTTTGCAGTCCCGCGTTGCCGCCAGGGTTTACCGCCTACGTCAGCCAGCTTTTTGTTCACGCTTTCGCTGGGCGCTGAAATCATTTTCGGACAACGGTGTGAGCCGCACAAGCGCTGCCTTTCGCAAGGGCCTGCGAAGGCCGGATGTCAAAGCGCTGTTCCTGAAGCGCTGTTCCCCTGGCGACGAACCAATGGTGCGAGTCGTCGCCAAGCTCACATTTCTCCTCGACATCTTCTAACACCACGAATGCACAGGCTCTCGCGGCCACAGCGTCCATTCCTCGATCTATCTGGCAAAAACTCTCATCATGGCGCCCTCGAAACCCAAGCGATTCAGCCATTTTTTATGAGATCGACAACGATGGATATAGGGCGTGGGCGATCCATGACACGATCGTCGTGATCAGGTGTCCGTTGAATGTGCCCCAAAGAGTAATCAATGGGGTTCATTGTGTGGTGCCCATGCGAGTCGGAATAGTGGAGGTAACTGACCGATCCCCGAAACGAACTTTTTTCGACGAGGTCTTGAACCATTTCAATGGTGGGAAACCAAAGGTGCCCTCCGTCAATGACCTTTCCGTCTACAAACTGTCCCTTTCCGCCAGGGTCAAAAACGATATCCCCGCACGCATTGGTCACTGAACGCTCGCGATACCCATCAAAGTTATAGTCCGGCAAGCTAAGCCGGAAGAGCCCGCCCGGCTTTAGAATGCGATGGATCTCCTCTAACATAGAGATCATTGCATCCAAGGGGACATGCTCGAATACATCTTCAGACTGATAACGATCAATAGAATTCGAAGGTATCGGATAAGCCTTGGTCACGTCATGCAGAATATTGCGACTTGACATGAAATACGGCGTTATCCCGTAATGACTAGAATACTGCGGGAGCCCCCGGCGAAGGCGACCGGCATACAAAAAACGGACCGGCTGTTTTAGGAGACCTTCCCAGGTTTGAGATCGCGCCAATCCAAGCGAGCACAGCCAATTCTCGATGCCATCAAGCGCCTTCTGATATAAACTCGAATCGACCAAAGCCATCCCCCCTTTGAAGCGTATTGCGGCCGTTGCGGGCTGCCGGTGAGCCTTGCATGCAAGCGAGTCGCACCTCAAACAATAACTTAAGCGGTCTAGAAGGCCGCCTTATTGCGGGCAAGGGAAATTAAGAGAGATAAGCTCACGGACTCACCGCGTCAAAAGAGACGCTTTGGTATTTCACCTCCCAAGCAGGAACCCAGTTTGATACTGATAAATTCGCTTCTGCCCAATTCAGGCACCGGGGCGCAGTGCCCGGCGTCGCTGATCCAACGGCCGGCGGGTGCCCAGATGCGCGTCGGCCGGACGAGGCCTGCGCTTCTTCGCCGCCAAGCGGTAGCCAGAGCCATAGGCTGCCAGCAGCGCGGTGACGAGAAACAGGGTCCGCGCCATGGCAAACGAAAAGCTGACCTGGTGCTGCACCAGAACTGTCGCGAGGAACGCAATCAGGATTGCCCCGGTTTGTGGATCACGAAGCCCGACATAAGCCGCTTCGCGAAACACGTTCACGAACCAGACGCCAAAGACGATCAAGCCAACAATGCCGAACTCTGACAGAACCTCGAGGACCAGATTGTGGGGGTAAGAAATCGAAGCGAACCGAATCAGCCCTCCGTCACCGATGCCCTCGAGCGGATGCTTCTCGAATTGGCTCCAAGCAACATTGTAGAAACCGATCCGTTCGAGGCTGCTTGCATCCTCACCCACCGCGCCGCCTGCCCCCAACAAACGCCCGGCGGATTCCGACAGGCCCTCGACGGGCGCAAAGAAGAGGATGATGCTGGACGCAACGACGATCGCCAGAGTGCCCTGCAATATCCTCGAAGGCTTGATCGACTTGAGACTGAGGACGAAAAACACAAGCAGGCCAACGCCGTACGCTAGAAACACACTGCGCGTACCTGTCGCGATCGCCGTGTATGTCACAATTGCGAGGGCGCCAACGATGAGGCCCTTCTGCCAGCTTGGAACGCGCATCAGCAGCAGCATGCTGCAGGCCAGTAGGCAGCTGGCAAAAGGTTGCGAAAGGCCGACGGCCGTCGCGGAGGAGCCCTCGACCAACAGCCGATGCTGGGCCGTCCAGCTGGAGTTCGCTCGCTGGTTCAGCAAAATCAACGATACCACAGGGGCCATGACGGCGATGGTCCACACCATGATGCGGAGCGATTTGCCTTGGTCAAGTGGCAAAAGCCGCGCGACGCCATACATTCCGGCAACGGACAGGAATAAAGCCAGCGCCTCTTCCACCGAACTGTCCGGGGCAACCGACCAGAATATCGACACAGTGGAAAGCAGGACGATGGCTAGGGCCCCGATATCGGTCGTTTGCACTTGCAATTTGTGCGGCGCGTAGGCGAACCGGCCCACGCTGATCATCGTTGCGGCGACAATGTATGCTGTCCCGAGCCAGGGCAGGTGAGCCACTGCTCCAAGCTGGTAGGTGAACAGGGTACCGCCCAACAAGACGCCGGGCATGCGAATGCCGAGTGCAAGAAGCGCCGCAATAATAACCAGACTGGGATGGAATTCCATTGCTTATGGATACCATCAAACGGGCACCGCGACAAGGCTTGCGGCCCGTGCGACCACCGCAACGAAGGCTGGCAGCACCGCCGCGACGGAGCCCGCCGCCGGCCGGTTGGTATCGGCATTGTGATGGCGGCCATGGCAATTCCCACCAGATTGAAACCCTCGCCAGCAGAATGCCGGGGCCTGCAATGATCTGTTGCAGCCATGAAGAAGACCCGGCAAGGGAGCATCCCAAGCACGCACGCTCACTGTGATTGGTGTAACCGCACGAAAACACGTCATAGAGACAGTGACATATTTTTACTGGCTGAAGGCGCTTTGAAACTCCTTTCCCACGCGCCTCGCCGTCCCACTCTCTGCTAGGCTAGCGTAGGCAAAGTATGAAAAAGCTGTTTCTCGCGTTCTTGGCTACCGGCGTTGTCCAGATCGCCAGCTTTACCAGCGGGATCATCCTTGCCCGCATGCTGGAGGCTGCGTCGCGCGGTGAGTTTGCCCAGATCATTGCCTGGTTCGGCTTTTTGGGTTCGATCATGGCGTTTGGCGTCAATGACAGCGTTACATACTACCGCTCGCGCAACAAGGACGAGGGCGAGGAGGCGCTGAGCGCCGCGCTGATCCTGTCCGTCCCCCTGAGCGCCATTGGCGCACTGCTCTGCCTTGGAGCCATTCTGATCGTGTTTACCGGGTGGAGCGCGCCGTCCATCGGGGCAGCTTGGCTGTTCCTGCTGTTTTCGCCGCTCTATCAGTGGCAACAGATTTTCAACTCCTACTACCAGTCCGGCAGGAATGCAGCCGTTTGGACCCTCGTCCGGGTGATTCCGGCGGTTGCCTATATCGTCGGGCTCGTTCTCACGGTGCAGTTGGGCGTTGCCGACACCTTTCATTTCATCGCCGCGAACGTCGCCGGTCTGGTACTGATGATCGCCGTATCCGGCACCATTTTCTGGCTGTCGGGCGACCGGCTGAAGCGGCCTTCATCCGACATGGTCGGGCGCGTTTTCCGGTTCGGCTTCCCGACCGTGGTGCAACGCATAGCATCCAATTGCCGCGACAACTTTGACCGAATGGTCCTCCCGTTCATCATCACAAACGCCGCGCTTGGCCATTATGTTGTCGCTTCGTCCACCGCCTATCTGATCTATATTGCGGGAATGACAGTCGATCTGGTCGGTTTCCCCGCCATGTCGCGGGCGGCCGATGACGATGCGCGCCGCCGGATTGCAGAGTTTCTCATCTCGATCACGTTCTGTACGCTCGTTGTTCTGGTGATTGTGTTGGCGCTGGTTTGCGAACCCGTCGTGTTGTTCCTGTTCGGCAAGGAGTACGAGTCCTCCATCAGCCTCGTGCCCTGGTTCCTTGTTGCCGGCGCCGCGCAGGCTTTGCGCATCGTCATCGGCGGCGCGTTCAAGTCGTTCAACCTCTCTCGATCGATGGCGCGGTTCGAACTCGTGGGAGCAGCCATCATGGTCGCCATTCTGCTGGGCACCAGCTCCCGGCTGGGCGTCTATGCCGGCGTGCTTGCCCATATGGTGAGCGCGCTGGTCTCGCTGGGCATGGCGTTCACCACGTCTGTCACCGTGCTGAAACTCTCGCCGCGGCACATGTTTTTGCCGCGCCTTGCGGACATTGTCCGGGTGTTTGGTGACTTTAAGGCTGCGTTCCGCGCGAACAAGTTCAGCTAGGCGGCCGGGCCCGCGGTGCCGGGTTCGATCCGGCGCTAGATAAAGCGGCCACTGGGCGACTCCGACTTCCATTCCGCGAGCGCCGAAACGATATCAGTGCGGAAAGGAAATTTCTCGTCTTCCAGCCACTTGGGCACGATGTTCGTGCTTTCGTAGAGTTTCGTCAGGCGCTTGCGGTGGATCGGATTTTTCACGCCGATGGCATTCAGCGCCTCAAAGAGCAAGGCGGCAGTGTTCAGCAGCCACGGCGGAAGCACCATGCGAACGCGCGGGTAGCCACCGACAGTGCAAAAGGCATCGGCGATCCGCCGGATCGTGAGACGCTCGGGATAGGCAAAGTTATACAGAACTTCGCGCGCACCAGATTGGGTCATCTTGTCGAGCGCGAACAGGAAGCTATCGGCGAGGTCGGTCACGTATCCGGCACTCTTGATCGTCTCGCTGCGGCCAACGAATACGAAGTAGCCGCTGCGCAGCGCGTTGGCGAGGCGCGTGAAATTGCCGTTGTCTCGGTAGCCGAAGATCACAGCCGGGCGACAGATCACCAGCCGCCGGTCCATTGCGCCCGTCAGCCATTGCCGGTGCAGCGCCTCGCCCTTTACCTTGGACGCGCCGTAGGCGTTGCACGGATCGATAGCGCTTTCCTCGGTCTTGGGCTCGTCGCCGGTCGCATAAACCGACATGGTCGAGGTGAAGATGATCGTGCGCACGCCTGTCGCTTCGGCCAGCGCGATGATCCGTTCGGTCGTGCCGTAGTTGGTCTCGAAGTATTCCTCGTCCGGGTGCCCGGGAAACGTGCGCAATGCTGGCAGGTTGTAAATGTCGGTATCGACATCGGCCAGATCGGTCGGGATCTGCTGGCGACAATCATGGATGACGTAATCGAAGCCGTCGATCCGCTCGGTCGGCTCGGCGATATCGAGCGAGACCACCTTCGCGTAGCGACCGTCGCGCTTCAGCGTGCGCAGCGTGTGCATGCCGATAAAGCCGCTACCACCGATCACAAGTGCCCGACGCTCCATCACTTGCCCCCCTTGGCCGCAATCGCCTTGCTAAAAATGGTCTCGAAGCGCGCGGCGACACCGCCGATCTCGAAATGCGTTTCGGCATAGGCGCGGCCCCGCGCGCCTATTTCGGAGAGGTCCGCGCTGTCGAGCAACTTCGCCGCCGCCGCCAGGAAACTGGTTTCGTCCTCGGGCTGGACGACGATGCCGGCGCCTGCCTGGTTGACGATCGAGGTCGACAGATTGTCCGCCGGCGCCGCGAGCAGGATCGGACGGCCAGCGCAGAGGTAGGACAGCACCTTGGAAGGAACCGAAAAACTGCCGGCATCCGGTTCGATAGTGGCGACCAGCACGTCGGCACCGCCGAGCATGTCGGGCACATCGGCAAATGGCTGGAGCGGCAACAGCCGCAGATTATCGAGTCCGAGCTCGACCTTGCGCTGCTCAAGATAGGGAACGCTGGCACCCTGGCTCGTCACGGTCACGGTTGCGCGATTGCCCACCATCCTCGCAAGCGCAGCAAGAAGTTCGGGATTGTGCTTGAGGCCAAGCGTGCCCGAATAGAGGAAGTTGAAACGCTCGGCGATGCCTTTGTCGCGCGACCAGGGATTGTCGTGCGGCCGCTGTGGCAATTCCTCGAGCGCACCCCAATTGTGCACCACGTCGATATTATCCGAACGTCCGGCCCATTCGGCGGCGAGGCCAACGAAATCATCGGTGATGAGCACGATCCGGTCGCTCGCGCGGAGATGCTTGCGGTCAAGAAAGCGCCAATAGCCGCCGATCGCCTTGCCGACGAGGCCCAGCTTTCTGCTGAGCAGCTTGGTCGCCGCGATAGAGTAGAAATCCTGCATCCAGTAGACAAACGCGGTGCCGACTTTTGAGCAGGCGCTGATCACATAGCCCTGCACTTCGGTCGGACAGTTGCCGCTCAGCAGCACCTGGGGTTTCAGCTTCTGGATGAGCGCATGGATCTGACGGGCGTAGTCGAGGTCGAACTTGCGCCGGCTCAGAAACGCGTCCTTGCGATAAGTGCCTTCGATCGCCAGGCCGTGCAGCTTGGGCGGCCGGGGTTGGGCCGCCGCGCGGACAAAATCACCCTTCGGCCCGCTCTCGCTGGCGAAATAGACATAATCGACGTCATGGCCCCGCCCGGCGAGTTCCACAGCAAGCGCAAGGGTAAACGGGTGGCCGCAGAAATCATGGAGTAGGATATGCATGGCAACTTTCTTGATTAGTCCCGCCTATCATCTCGCCACCTGATTGGAGTTCCCATCAGGTGCTTGAACCACGATATGGCAGGGGGGATCAGGCGGCTTGCTTGACCGTCCCGGTGCTCAGTGCGGCAGTGCAGAGGCGGTCGAACACTTCGGCGAGCGGGATCCGCTGTGCTCCACCTTTGGGCGCCAATGTATCAATGTGATAGCCGGTTGACTGGTGGATCGCGTTCTCGATCGATACCAGCACGAAGGCTTGGCTGAGATCGTCCTGCACCCCGCCAATGCTGATCGCTTTCAGCCCTTCAGGCTTGCCGAAATAGCCGACCTGGCAGAACAGGGTTTCGCCGCGCTCCTCGACAGTAAACAGAGGCTTACCGCCTACCCGCACCTTGTCGAGCACCGGCAGCGCACCTTGCGCAGCGTGGACGTTCGGGAATTCAAGCAGGAAATCGCGCGACATGCGCGGCCGGATCGTCGCGCCTGTCAACCCGACCTTGGCGAAGAAGGCTCCGAAATCGACGATGCGATACTGATAATGGTCGCGCTCATTCGGCACCTGGCTCAGCCCGGTCGTGATGAAGAGGTGCATATCCTTCAGCGCAATCAGCTCGCCGACCATTTCGTCATAGACCTGATAGATAAACAGCAGCGGGTCGACGTTGGTCTCGGCGGCCTTGCTGTACCAGGCCGGGTTCGCTTTGGTGCCGCTATAGGCGGCGCTGTCATAAGTGTGGTGGTGCTGGATATGGGCGCCGGCGTTCAGAAACAGCGAGGAAAACCCCGGCCTCTGCTTCTGCCACAGCGACACGAACAGATCGCCCAGCAGACGATCGAGGAAGGCCGCCTTCGCCCACTTGTAGCGCAGCGCCATCGGCAGAATCTTGAAATAGCCCGCAATCGACCGGCTGCTTAGGTAGGGCAGGGCAAGCGGCAGAATCTGCCGCGCGAAACCGGCCACGGACGCGTCGGACGACGCATTTTCGTTCACGATCTTGCCGAGCAGTCCGAACAGCTTGGCCGCCCGCGGCTCGGCCACGATCTTCGCATGTGTCCACGGATCAGGCAGGAAGAAAGCCGGATCCGCGCATCGGTTCGATGCATTCATAGGAGATATGGCGCCGACCGAAACCCCCCGCTGCTCCAGATAATCCCAGATCTGCGGCTGGTCCTTGTACATGATGTCGCCGAGCCGAAAGAGGCCGTGCTCGGCATAAGTCTTCCCAGTGTAGACCGTCGGCCACTGAATCCAAGGCTCAAGCTCAGGATAGACCTCGCCCGCATCGGTCTCGACCAAATCCCGTTCGGCCAGCAGGCGCGTGAAATTGGGTAGGCGACCCTTCACCGAATAGGCCTTCACGTAATGAAAATTGAGTTCGTTCAGTTCAAGAGACACGACACGCATTAGAAATCTCCCTCGCAGCGACTTAAGATCCTATCGCCACTGACAAATTTATCCCAACCGGCAGCCGCCAACGACGCTGTTTCTGATACCATTTCCGGCCTAGTATCATGCCTCGGTGCGTGCGCCCTGCGCAGCGCACAGATACTTACGTAAGCTAACTATTTTGCAGTGCAGCGTCAACTCGTCTGCGACTGGACGTAAGCCGCTCAGGCAGCCTTCCGAATCACTCATCCCTTTCAAAAACCATCGTTTGGAAATTAGGACAGCCTGCATCAGCGCTGAAGCAAAGCATCAGAAGTTCGATGTCTGGTATTGTTCGTAGACAGACGCAATACCGTCTGACAGGGTCGAATTAGGACTCCAACCCATGCTCAGGATTCTGTCGCTGCTCATCAGCTTGCGCGGCGTGCCATCGGGCTTGGCCGTGTCGTACACGATTTCACCGGCAAAGCCGACAATCTCGCAGACCATCCGGGCCAGATCGGCGATGGCGATGTCGCTGCCCGATCCCACATTGACGTGGCCGTCCTCCGAATACGTCTTGAGCAGAAATACGCAGGCATCCGCCAGATCATCGACATGCAGGAACTCCCGGCGCGGCGTGCCGGTGCCCCAGATCGTGATGCTGTCCGCGCCCGCCAGCTTCGCCTCGTGCGCCTTGCGGATCAATGCCGGCATCACATGGCTTGAGGCAAGATCGAAATTGTCGCCCGGACCATAAAGATTGGTCGGCATCGCCGAGATGAAGTCAAAGCCGTGCTGCTGGCGATAGGCCTGACACAGTTTGATGCCCGCAATTTTTGCAATCGCATACCACTCGTTCGTGGCCTCAAGCGGCCCCGTCAGCAGCGCT
The DNA here is from genome assembly GCF_945870625.1 of Novosphingobium sp. Chol11. GTDB lineage: Bacteria > Pseudomonadota > Alphaproteobacteria > Sphingomonadales > Sphingomonadaceae > Novosphingobium. Next base: position 11,255 of record NZ_CAMBTS010000057.1, read on the forward strand.
TCCTCGAAAATCGGTTGCTCGGCAAACTTGGGATAGATGCACGACGAGCCCAGAAACAACAACTTTTGGGTGAAGGAGGCCGCCGCCGCAGCGATCACGTTCGCCTCGATCATAAGGTTCTCATAAAGGAAATCAGCAGGCAAGCTGGCGTTGGCCAAAATGCCGCCCACTTTGGCAGCGGCCAACACGACAACCTCGGGTTGCTCTTTGGCAAACCATTCCCGCACTTGTGTCTGCTCGCGCAGATCGACCTCAGCGCGCGGCGCGGTCAGCACCGTGCAACCCTCGCTCGCCAGCCGCCGGACCACCGCCGACCCAACCATGCCGCGATGCCCGGCGACGTACACGCGCTTTCCGGCAAGGGTAAACGGCAAGGACATCAGTTGTCCTTGGCGATCGGTGCGTCACGCATCGTTTCAATGTCGGCCAGCACCATTTCACGCGCCAGCTCACGCGCCGATGTTTCGTGCCGCCAACCCAGCTTTTGATGCGCCTTTGATGGGTCACCGATCAGCAGCTCAACCTCGGTTGGCCGAAAATAGCGCGGGTCGACTTCGATCAGGCACTTGTCGGTCTCGGCACAGTATCCCTTTTCGTCGACTCCTTCGCCGCGAAACTCGATTCCGATCCCGGCGTCTTCAAATGCCCAGCGCACGAATTCGCGCACCTCGGTGGTCTCGCCGGTTGCCAGAACATAGTCATCCGGCTCGTCCTGCTGCATCATCAGCCACATGCCATAGACATATTCGCGCGCATGGCCCCAATCACGCTTCGCGTCGAGATTGCCCAGAAACAGGCGATCCTGTCGCCCGAGTGAAATTGCGGCCGCTGCGCGGGTGATCTTCCGGGTCACAAAAGTTTCGCCGCGAAGCGGGCTTTCATGGTTGAATAGGATGCCGTTCGAGGCATGCATGCCATAGGCCTCGCGGTAATTGACCACGATCCAATATCCGTAAAGCTTGGCCACGCCGTAAGGCGAACGCGGATAGAACGGCGTCGTTTCGCGCTGCGGAACTTCCTGCACAAGTCCATAGAGTTCCGACGTGGAGGCCTGATAAAACCGCGTCTTCTTCTCCATCTTCAGGATGCGAATCGCCTCGAGCAGACGCAGGGTACCGATCGCATCGGCGTTGGCCGTATACTCCGGGGTCTCAAACGAAACTTGCACGTGGCTTTGGGCGGCCAGATTGTAGATCTCGTCCGGCTGCACTTCTTGCACAATCCGGATCAGATTGGTCGAATCTGTAAGATCGCCATAATGAAGATGAAACCGCTGATGCGGAATATGAGGGTCTTCGTAAATTTCCTCGATCCGTCCAGTGTTGAACGAAGAAGATCGGCGCTTCATGCCGTGGACAGTATAACCTTTTTCGAGCAGAAGCCGCGACAGATAAGCTCCATCTTGGCCCGTCACGCCGGTTATAAGCGCAATCTTTCCCCTGCCTTCGGTCATGATACCGCCATTTTCAAAATATGTTACGCCCGCACACGCATTAGACCGACCGCAAAACTAGTGCAAGTATGGAAGATCGTTCGTTTGCCATGATCCTATGAAGTCGCCAGGGCGCTGATACGCAGCTGGAGCCCCAATCTTAAGACTTGGGAACGCTGAACGATCCGCTTACCCGGCCACCTGAGCCGGGCGCAGCCCCTACGCCGCCGCCGGAGTGGCCATCGACGCTGGAAACCCCGGTATTCAGATCGATCACCAGCCGTCCGCCGCGCAATGTATCGGTTCCGCGCAGCAGCGATACACCGCCCAGCATGGTGATCAGCTTGCGATTGAAATCGTAAACCGCCACATCGCCGCTGGCCCGTTCGCCGCCCCGGGTCACGATGACGACGCCGGTCGCATCGATCCGCTGGATGCGCAGCGCCCCGTCATCGGTATAGGCGACCGTCGTGCGCGCCGCGCGCATGCGCAAATCCTCCTGCGTGATGTCGACATTGCCCGACAGCACCACCCGCTTCTGCTTGTCCTGCAGCTCGATCCGGTCGGCGGCATAGTTCACCGGGGCCTGGCTGTTCAGCGCAGCGATGGACTGGGCACGCAGATGCTGCGCCCCGGCCACCACCAGGCTTGCCCCGGCAAAACCGATGGCCAAAGCCCGCCAAGCATGGGCGCGTAAAAGATTAGGGCGAAGTGTGGTCATCGGTCCGGTCATGGCATTCTCATCTTGCCCGGCTCCATCCGCAGCCGCGCATGGCCGTCGAGCGCGACGGTGCGCGCCTCCAGATCGGCCATGATGCGGTCAGCCATAAAGGTGCCGGCGGGAATACGGCCTTCGACCCGGCCCACGCTGGTCAGCCGCTGCTTGCCCATGTCGATCGATGCCCCGCGCGTCACCATGCGGTAGCCATCAGACGTCTCGAAATTCACCAGACCCGCCACCGCTATAAACTGGCGGGCAAAATTGTAAGCCCCGGCATCGGTTGTCAAAATCGCCGGCCCGTCGTTCAGCATGACCCTTGCGGTGATATCGCGCATCTGCACCACATCTTCGCGCGCGGAACGTTGCACGACGCTTCCGGCGTTGACAGAGAAGTTCCGGCCGCGATCATCCTCGCCGCGATACATCGCTGTCATAAGGCTCAGGCGGTCCTGCAGAATCGCGACTTTGTTGCGGTCGAGAAGAAAGCTTATCTCCCCGCGCGGTGAGAGCGGGGCCAAGATCATGACCGCCAGCAGCGCTCCGATCGAGGCAGGCAGCAGCACCGACAAGACACGCACAAGTTTGTCATGTGCACCTCCCGGTGCTGCTGAACGCTGGCGCCGTGTCCGGTTCTGATCGGCTAGAACGGTCAAGATGCTGCCTGCCTGATCATTCGTGGCTGAAAATGTCGCGATCGGCCCACCCGGCAATATCCAGAAGGGCGCGGGTCGGCAGGAATTCGAAGCAGGCCGCTGCATGTTCGGTGCGCCCCTCGCGCGCCAGCCGCTCGACCAGAATCGCATGCATCGCGTGCAGATAGCGCACATCGGACGCCGCATAATCCTGCTGCGCTTCAGACAGGCTGGGCGCGCCCCAATCGCTCGATTGCTGCTGTTTGGAGATTTCCTTGCCCAAGAGCTCGCGCACCAGGTCCTTGAGCCCGTGCCGATCGGTATAAGTGCGCACCAGCTTCGATGCGATCTTGGTGCAGAAGACCGGCGCGGCCATCACGCCCAGATAATGATGGATGGCCGCCAGATCGAAGCGCGCGAAGTGAAACAGCTTGATCCTTGCAGGATCGGCCAGCACCGCGCTCAGGTTCGGCGCGGTGTAAAGCCGATCGGGGCCAAACCGCACCAGATGCTCATCGCCGCTCCCGTCTGAAATCTGGAGCAGGCACAATCGGTCACGCGTGGTGACGAGGCCCAGAGTCTCGGTGTCGACAGCGACCGTTCCGGGGCCAAGCGCGCCCTCGGGAAGGTCTTCTTCATGAAGATAAACAGCCATGGTTTCGCTTAGGCGCTCGCCCGTCCGGCGGCAAGCGGACTTGCACGCCGGGATCGCAGATCAAACACGCGTCGCAGATCGCGGGTTAGGAGCGGCCCACGCTGCTGTATTCAAATCCGGCCGCGCGCGCTTCGCCCGGATCGTAGACATTGCGCAGATCCACCAGTACGCGCTGGCGCATGAGCAGGCCGACGCGCTCAAGGTCGAGCCCGCGAAATGCATCCCACTCGGTCACCAGCACCATCGCATCGGCGCCGGTCACAGCCTCGTAGGCGCTTTGCGCCATGCGCACTTGCGGCATCAGTTGGGCCGCCATTTCCATCCCTTCGGGATCATAGGCAATCACTTCCGCGCCCCCATCGATCAGGGTCTGGACAATGGCCAGCGACGGCGCATCGCGCATATCATCGGTGTTGGGCTTGAAGGTCAGGCCGAGCAGCGCAACTTTGCGACCACGTGCTTCGCCGGCGGCGGATTCGGTCAGCGCCTCGATCACCTTGCGGCCCATCGCGCGCTTGCGGCTCTCGTTCACGCGCACCACCGCTTCGACCAGCCGCACCGGGCTGCCATAGTCCTCGGCGGTCTTGAGCAGCGCGAGCGTGTCCTTGGGGAAACAGCTGCCGCCATAGCCCGGGCCGGCATGCAGGAACTTGCTGCCGATCCGGTTATCGAGGCCAATCCCGCGCGCCACGTCCTGCACATCGCTGCCGACTTTCTCGCACAGATCGGCCATCTCGTTGATGAAGGTGATCTTGGTCGCGAGGAATGCATTGGCCGCATACTTGATCAGCTCGGAGCTGCGGCGGCTGGTGAACAGCAGCGGTGCCTTGTTCAGGAACAGCGGACGATAGACTTCGGTCATCACGCTGCGCGCCCACTCGTCTTCGGCCCCGATCACGATCCGGTCGGGCCGCTTGAAGTCGGGGATCGCCGCGCCTTCGCGCAGGAACTCGGGGTTCGAAACCACCGCGAACTGGATTCCAGTTCCGCTGTCGCGGATGATCCGTTCCACCTCGTCGCCCGTGCCCACCGGTACGGTCGATTTGGTGACCACAACGGCCGGCGCGGTCAGGGCATCGGCGATTTCCTGCGCCACGGCATAGACATAGCTCAAATCCGCGTGGCCATCGCCGCGCCGCGACGGTGTACCCACTGCGATGAAGATGGCCTGCGCCCCATCGATCGATTCTGCCAGTGTGGTCGAGAAAGAGAGGCGCCCGCCGCGCACGTTGGTCGCGACCAGTTCCGCGAGACCAGGCTCGAAAATCGGCATGATGCCTTCACGCAGACGCTCGATCTTGGCGGCATCCTTGTCGATGCACACCACCTCATGCCCGAAATCGGCAAAGCAAGCACCCGAGACGAGCCCTACGTAGCCCGAACCCACCATCGCGATTTTCATGCCTTAATCCTTGATGCCTCAGGAGACGAAGCGGCATGGGCGCGATAGCAAATGCTGCAGGTGCGATGCAAACAATATTCCCTCAAAACCGGTTCGGGGCTAGGTCCCAATTCGGGATGCCGAGCGCCAGATGACAAAACCTGCGATTTCAAAAAGTTGGCATGCTGCGCTCGGGCCCGTGCTGGAAACGCCCGCGCTGCGCGCGCTAGATCGCGCGCTGACCGCCGAAGCGGCAGCAGGCAAAACGATCTATCCCGCGCCCGAATTGCGGTTTGCCGCCTTCGCCCGAACGCCGCTTTCGCGCGTCAAAGTGGTGATCCTCGGCCAGGACCCCTATCATGGCCCCGATCAGGCGCACGGGCTTGCCTTTTCGGTGGCGCCGGGCGTGCGCGTGCCGCCCAGCCTGCGCAATATCGCCAAGGAAATCGCGGTCGATCTCGGCCTGCCCCTGCCTGCGCACGGCAATCTCGAAAGCTGGGCGGATCAGGGCGTGCTTTTGCTGAACACCGTGCTCACGGTCGAGGCCGGCCGCGCCGGATCGCACCAGAAGCGCGGCTGGGAAGCGCTGACCGATGCCGCGATCGCGGCGGTCGCCGCGCTGCAATCGCCCGTCGTCTTTCTGCTCTGGGGCGCCCATGCGCAAAGCGCTGCCGCGCGCGTGCCCGGCATGGAGACGGGCCCCCATCTGGTGCTGCGCGCGCCGCATCCCAGCCCGCTATCCGCGCGCACCGGGTTCTTCGGCTGCCGGCACTTCAGCCAGACGAATCATTTCCTGAACGCCAATGGGCGGGGCACCATCGACTGGTCGCTTCCGCCCCTCCCCGATCTGCCCCTCCGCGATCTGTTCAGCGCGGCAATTCGCTAACCCCCATCAGCGCCTCGTCCACCGCGCGCGCGCACTGGCGGCCTTCGCGGATCGCCCACACCACCAGGCTCTGGCCGCGCCGCATGTCGCCGCAGGCGAACACGCTCTCGACGCTGGTCTTGTAGTCGATCTCGGTGCCCTTCACATTGCCGCGCGCATCCAGCTCGACCCCGGCCTGCTCGAGCAGCCCTTGCGGGTTCGGCCCGACAAACCCCATCGCCAGCAGGATCAGGTCGGCCTGAATGATGAAGGCGCTGCCCGCAATCTCCTGCATCCGCCCGCCGGTCCACTCCACGTGCACGCATTCGAGCCCGGTCACATCGTTCTCGCCGATGACACGCTTGGTCAGCACGGCAAATTCGCGGCTTACGCCTTCTTCGTGGCTGGTCGAGGTGCGCAGCTTGAGCGGCCAGTTCGGCCAGCTCAGCGCCTTGTTCTCTTTCTCCGGCGGGCGCGGCATGATCTCCAGCTGGGTGACCGAAAGCGCGCCCTGCCGGTTCGAGGTGCCGACGCAGTCGGAGCCGGTATCGCCGCCGCCGATCACCAGCACATGCTTGCCCGTGGCCGTGAGCGAACCGCGCGGCGCAGCGCGCACTTCGTCATCGCCCGCGACCCGCTTGTTTTGCTGGGACAGGAATTCCATCGCCATGCGCACGCCGGGCAGCTCCGCACCCGGAATAGCCAGCCCCCGCGGATTTTCCGCGCCGCCGGACAAGACCACCGCGTCATAGTTTTCCTGCAGCGAGGCAAACGACACGGTCACGCCGATTTCGGTGTTCACGCGAAACTGCACGCCTTCGGCTTCCATCTGCATCACGCGCCGGTTGATCAGATGCTTTTCCATCTTGAAATCGGGGATGCCATAGCGCAGCAATCCGCCGATCCGGTCCGACTTTTCGAACACAGTCACCGAATGCCCCGCACGCGCCAGCTGCTGCGCACAGGCCAGG
>NZ_CAMBTS010000058.1 GCF_945870625.1 Novosphingobium sp. Chol11
GCGCCGAACTGCTGGATCTGCGCGACCGGATTGCCGAGCATTTTCACGGCATGCTCACCCAGCAGGACACGCCGCGCCTGCGCCTCCATGTCACTGTGCAAAACAAGGTGGAGCGTGCCGAAGCCCATGCGCTTCAGGCCGAACTTGCACTTGGTTTCCGGCCCGAAAACTTCTGCTTCGCCGGGCTTGCGTTGCACCGCTATCTCGGCGGCCCATGGGAACCAGCCGGGCGCTGGAGCTTCAGGGGCAATACAAAGAGCCGCCGCTGAGGCTTGACCGCGCCGCACCCGCCGCCTAATGGGCCCTCTGCCTCACAGATTTCGTCGCGGGGCATTGCCCCCTTGGGGCGGAGTAGCTCAGCTGGTTAGAGCAGCGGAATCATAATCCGCGTGTCGGGGGTTCGAGTCCCTCCTCCGCTACCAATTTCCTGTTTGCCGACACCCGCGAACGGTTGAAAAACCCCTGATTTCCGCTAGTTTAAGGGCATTCGCTGGTTGTCGGCGACTGCCTCTGATTGCCCATAATTGCAGTCGATGGGGCCGAATCTGGGGGCCTTGCAAGGCCCCCACAAAACGGAGGCCCCCATCGTGCTGACAGACACCGCAGTTCGTAACGCCAAACCCAAGGCAAAGGCCTATAAAGTCTCGGATTCGCTTGGGCTGTATCTTCTGGTCAATCCGAAGGGCAGCAAGCTGTGGCGGCTGAAATACCGCATGAACGGCGTAGAGCGGAAACTGGCGATAGGGCCATACCCGCAATTCACGCTCTCCGAAGCGCGCGCAGCGCGCGACGCCGCGCGCAGGCAGGTCGCCCATGCCATCGATCCCAACTATGCCAAGCGGCAGGCGCGCATCGAAGCCAGCCTTCGCGCGGAGAACAGCTTTGCCAAAGTCGCGGGAGAGCTGATCGAAAAGCGCCAAACCGAGGGCGTGTCGCCGCGAACGCTTGAGAAGTATCAATGGGTGCTGAAATTGTTCAGCGCCGAGTTCGTGCGCAGGCCCGTGGCGGAAATCAACCCCGCCGAGCTGTTGCATGAATTGAAGCATCAGGAACGACGGGGGAAGTTTGAGACGGCGAAGCGGATGCGCTCATTTGCCAGCCGGGTATTTCGCTATGGCGCGGCCACGGCAAGAGCGGAGCGCGATCCTGCCCAGATGCTCTTGGGTGCGCTGATCCAGCCGAAGGTGAAGCACTTTGCCGCCATCACCCAGCCAACGGAGTTCGGCGCGCTCTTGCGGGCCATAGAGGACTATTCCGGCGACCCGGCGGTTATGCACGCGCTCAAATTGACGCCCCATGTGTTCCAGCGCCCCGGCGAGTTGCGGCATATGGAATGGGCCGAAATCAATTTTGATAAGGCGGTTTGGACGTTGCCGCCTGCCAAAATGAAAATGCGTCAGCCTCATGCAGTTCCGTTGTCGCGGCAGGCGCTGGCAATCCTGCAAACCATGCAGGGGCTGACGGGGAAAGGAAAATACGTGTTCCCGTCAGTCAGGACGTGCACACGGCCCATGTCTGAAAACACGGTCACAGCCGCCTTGCGTCGGATGGGCTATACCAAGGAACAGATGACCGCGCACGGTTTCCGCACGTCCGCATCGTCGCTGCTGAACGAATCCGGCAAATGGAATCCGGACGCCATTGAGCGCGCATTGGCCCATATGGTTTCCGGCGAAATTCGGCGTATCTATAATCAGTCGGCCTATTGGGCGGAACGTGTTGCAATGGCGCAATGGTGGAGTGATTATCTGGACGAATTGCGAGAAGGTGGAAACAGATGACGAGCAACCCCGGAGGAGGATGGAAAGTCTTTGCAGACGGGGATGTTTCAGAGAATGTGCCGCTTTGGAAGGCTTTGGCGCAGTTCACGTCGGATGATCTGGACGAGGGCTTGAAGTCCAATGCCGCGATCATCAATCAGGCAAAACCGATATTCGCGCGATACTACAATGCGGCGTTCATCATAAGCATGGCCTTCGGTTTCCTGTTTGTCATATTTCTGTTCGCCATGTTGCTTTCAGCGCCGTCCAAATCGGCAGACCTTTTTGCTTTTCTGACTTTGGCCACCCTTGCCGCAACGGCGGCACCGCACCTCTGGCGGCAGCTCTATCAATATGGCTTGAAGACCCCGGATGCACCGTTGCCTTTGCCATATTCACCGGACGGGCAATTTGATGAGTTTTTGGGTTATCTCCAGAAGGCGTCCGGTCCTCAAGCCTACTATATATCCCGCTTTGGCAAGCGGCGGATGTTTCTGAACCGCAGGCAGTTTTTCGGCAGGCTGCGTTATTTCCTGTTCTCCGAACACAGCGCCGACCGGGCCTTGGTCATGCGCTTTCGCACAGGCCACTCGCTGCCCGGTGATATTATCCTGCACCGCGACGACGTGGAGAAGATGCTCTCTACGGCCAAACCGAAGCGCAAAGGCGGGCCGGGCAGAAACAGCAAATACCGTTATGCCGAGGCGATTATCGCCCTGATCGGCGACCCAAGATTAGGTGCGCTGGACTTGAACGACCGGGTGGCATCAGTGCGCACGATCAAAGAACGGCTTGCCGAATGGTTTGAGGTCAACGCCGATGCATCTGGCGACGTGCCGCGCGGGGATCAATTGTCACCATATGCAGAGAAAATTGTCGATCACCTGAAAAACTTGCCACCCGTCCAAGGCGGCTGACAGGCACTTTCGTTTTTCGGACCCATCCCGGCATTTTTGAAACGCGCAGCGTATTTCTGTTTCCAGCAATCAAGGGCAGATTTCTGCGGCTTCTCCATTGCTGGACGACGCACCGGCACCCCTGTGCAACTTGGCATGTCTCTCGCCGCGATTCGGCATCCAAGGAGACGCACATGGAACTACTGGCAATCTCGATCAATGACACTGCCAAGGCGCTCGGCGTCGGGCGTTCGTCGGTTTACAGCTTGCTCAAATCCGGCAGGCTTGATGCGATCAAGATCGGCAGGCGAACCCTGCTGACGACCGAATCCATTAAACGCTTGGCACAATCCCGAGCCGACATCTGAACCACAGGCGCACCACATCCCCAGCCTGATAGGCAGTTGGGCCAGCCAGCGCCTGTGATTTCCTCACCATCACAACCACCAAAATCGTGATTTCACGAAAGGATGCACCATGTCCATTGTCCACCGCGCCTTGGATCGGCTCGCCGATTTCATCTGGATTGGCCGCAAGGTCAATCTGCGCTTCACCGCTGAATATCGGACCGCCTGCTACGCCGCGCCGCTCATCAACAAGCTGCTCGCCGAGGGCGAGGACGGTGACACATACCGCACTGCGCTTGTCCCGTGGCACGGGGCCGAGCGGCCACCGCTTGCATCCTATCAGGGTGACACATCCCGGTGCAGGATCGACGGGCCTTGGCAGGAAGCTGGGCGGGACTGGGTTCCGCTTGGCGGCCTGATCTTGTCACCCGGCGTTACTGCCCATCTTGATCCGTTCGAGGCGCAGGCACTGCACGAAAAGATGCAGCAGGCGATTGAGGCCGTCATTCGAACGTGGGTCGAAGATCACGATCTAACCGCACTGCCACCGGTCCCGGAGCATTTCGACAGGTGCAGGGCTGACCGGAAAGCCAAGGCCCTGATCGCGGCTTTGGCTGGCGGCGACCGGCCGGCAGATGCTTCGACAAATCTGCCCGTTGCCACGGTCAAAACTGCATCTGGCGAACCCGTTCCCGCGCTTTGCGCCGTATGCCGGAAGGGGCTGGGTCATGCTTGAACCGAACCGTCAAAAGGCAATGTTGTGGGGCTGCGATGCTACGCATCGAGCCAGCAATTCAGATACACACCTCACGCACGGGTGCATGGCGCTTTTCCGCCAGTTTATGCGAGTGCGCCGAGAGTGCGCGAACATTGCCGCCGCAAAAAGGCACGCGATTGCGCCGTTTTTCGAGAGTGCGCTGCGCACTCTCGGGGAGGCGGTGGCATGAAGCCCGTTCAGCACACCGTCCGCCTGCCCGTTGCGCTCGACAAAGTGCTAAACGCACTGGCCGAACGGCAGGGCATCAGCGTCTATGCGATGCTCCAGCGCAGCGTCAAAGCGGGGATCGCGGCGCAGGCAAACCCGCCCATGCGCGACACCGACAACCGCGAGATCGTCACCGAACTGGCGTCGGTCAGCACCCGCATGGTCGATGTTGAGCGGATGCTGGACCGCGCATTGTTTACCGCTTGCGCTGCCTATTGTTACGCCCGCCATGCGGCGCTGGACGCTCGCACGACCGATGAGGCCGTCACCGCCGAGATCAACGCGGCCTATGACCGCCAGCGGCGGCGCGCGCAGGAGGGCCGGGAATGAACCAGTCCCATGACCGGCGCGCCCATGCTGACGCCTTGCGCCGCCACAACCGCAACAATCAGGCCGCGCGCTTCCGGCGGCAGGCCGGTATCATGCTGGCATCCATCGCTATGGGCGCAGTCGCAACGCCCTATGTGGCGTTGGACCAGCAGGCGATGCAGGCAGCGGGCACATACGCCGCCGCCAAGGTAAAACTGTGGTTCGCCGAAGGCACGGTGGTCGATCCGGCCATAACGATCAGCCAGGACGGACAAACCTATGCCGTTCCGGCCCGCGCAGTTGCCGCGCATCCCTATTATGGCAATGCGGCGCACGCCGTCTTTGCCTATGGGATTTGGGGATGCTCGCTGGGCTTTGGCGGATGGCTGGCGAGCCTGATCCTGTTGCGCGGAGCCATCGCCCGGCGGCGTGAACGCGCGTTGCGTGACCGCGTTATCGCCGGAACGCTGGTGACGAGCGAGGCAGGACTGGCGAAGTTGACCAGCACCGAGGCGCAGCCCAATGCCTTGCGTGTTGGCACCGTTCCTATTCCCGGCAGGCTGGAAACCCGGCACATGGCGATGATCGGCACGACCGGCAGCGGCAAGACCACCGCCTTGCGCCAGATGCTCGACGGGATCGAAGCGCGGGGCGAAGCCGCCTTGGTCTATGACACCAGCGGCGAGTTCGTCGCGCATTACTACCGGCCCGAACGCGGCGACGTGATCTTGAACCCGTTCGATGCCCGCTGCGCTTATTGGTCGCCCTTCGCCGAAATAGCTCACCCCGCCGACGCCGACCGCATTGCCCGCCAGCTCATTACCGAGACGGGGCAACATGACAGCGACGTGTGGCTCGACACCAGCCGCATCCTTGTCGCCAACATGATCCGGGCGCTTTGGCGCGAAGGCAACGCGACCTTGCCCGCTTTGCTGCACGCCTTGCAGGACCGGACCAAGGATGACCTGAAAACGTGGCTGGCAGGTAGTTCATCGGCGCGGACCTTTGCCGATGATGCCGACCGGGCGACCGGCAGCGTGCTGTTCATGCTCGCCAAGGCCGCTGACCTGATCCAGTTTTTGCGGGTTGACGGCAGCGGCGGCACGCCCTTCGCATTTCGGGATTTCATCCATGGGCTGGACAAGCTCAAGGGCGCGAAACCGTGGATATTCGTGCCCCGGAAAGAGGACTATTTCGAGGCGTCGAAGCCCTTGCTCGCTTGCTGGCTGGAATGCGCGGCCAGCGCCGTGCTTGGCCTTCCCCCGTCGCCAGATCGGCGTATCTGGTTCGTGCTGGACGAACTGGCCGACTTACCCCGCGTCGATAATCTGGCGCGGCTCCTGCCCGAAGGGCGCAAGTTCGGTGCCGCCGTGGTGCTGACCTTTCAGGCGCTGGGCCAGATGCAGCATCGCTACGGCCCGAAAATCGCCGAAGCTATGCTGGGCTGCTGCAACACCAAGCTGTTCCTGCAAACCATCGATAGCGAAACCCGTGTCTGGGCCAGCCAGACCATCGGCGAATGCGAGGTCGAGATTCAGACCATGACCGACGCGCTGGCAGACGGCGACGAGAAGCCCCGAACCACGCTGGGCAAAATCCGCAAGATGCGCCCGGCCATTCTGGAAAGCGAACTGCGCTTGCCCAAATTCGAAGGCTACTTGCTGTTCCCGGACGGCTTGCCGGTGGCGCGGATAAGGCTGACCGCCAATCACGTCGCGCGGCGCGGGGGTGCCCGCCAGCCCGGCTATGTCCCCGGCGATGTTAAGGCCACCCACTGGAAGCAGCCAGAGGCGACCGCGCCAAAGGCTGTGCCGCAGCCAAAGCCAGCGCCCTCCAGCAAGGGACCAGTCTGATGGTTGCTTCGGTTTCCGCGCTGACCAGTTCGGTTCAGGCCGCCAGCTATTATGAGTCCGCTGGCGAATATTATGCCGATGGCGGCCAGTCTCCATCCGAATGGCAGGGCAAGGGCGCGGAGGCGCTGGGCCTGTCCGGCGATGTTGATCGCGACCAGTTCCGCGAGCTGCTGAATGGCAAAGTTGCCGACCAGCAGTTAGGAACCACGCGCGACGGCAAGCTGGAACACCGCCCCGGCTGGGACGTGACCTTGAGCGCGCCAAAGTCCGTATCGATCATGGCCGAGGTGGCGGGCGACCGGCGCTTGATCGCAGCGCATGGGGCAGCCGTGAAAACGGCCCTTGCCCATGTCGAGGAGCATATGGCCGCAACCCGCTTGCGGGACGGCGGCGCGGTCAACCGCACAGCCACCGGCAATCTTGTCGTCGCCAGTTTTCAGCACGGGACCAGCCGGGCGCACGACCCGCAGCTTCACACCCACAATGTCATCCTGAACGCGACCAAGGGCGAGGACGGCACATGGTGCAGCCTTGAACCGCGCGCGATCTACCAATTGCAAAAGCAGATTGGTGCGATCTACCGTCAGGAACTGGCGTTGAAGGTGCGCGAGCTGGGCTATGAGATCGAGGTGGGCAAAGGCTCCATGTTCGAGATCAAGGGCGTTTCGCCCGAGGTGTTGTCGGCATTCAGCACCCGCAGCGCCGAGATCGAGGCTGCACTTGGCGAGCGCGGCACATCACGCGACGATGCCAGTGCCGCCGAAAAGCAGGTTGCTGCGCTCGATACCCGGCAGGCCAAGGTTGCCGCCGATCCTGCGGCGCTTGTGGCGGAGTGGCGCGATACCGCCACCGCAGCCGGGTTCGGGCCAGAGGCGAGGCTGGCAATGGTCCGGGAGGCTGAGGGCGTAGCGGCCAGCAACGACCACCGCGCCACCATCGAATTGCAGGGCGATAGCGCGGCAAGCCGCGCCGTCGTCCATGCCGCCGACAAGCTGGGCGAGCGGCAATCGGTATTTTCCGCTGCGGCGCTACACGAGGAAGCCGGGCGCGTCGGGCTGGGCAAGGTCAGCTATGCGCAAATCGGGAAGGCCATCGCGGCGGCTACCAAGCAGGGCGAATTGATCGACCGCACCCATATCGACCGGCGCGGCGCTGAGTTTGCCGGGTTCACCACCCGTCAGAATGTTGAAGCCGAAGCCAAGATGCTGCGGATCGAGGCGGAGGGACGTGGCACCTTGTCCCCTATCACCACACCGCTTGCCGCCGCCAAGGCCGTCGCCTGCGCATCGGCGCAGGGAGCGCGCGCGGGCTTTGGGTGGAATGCCGACCAGCGCGCCGCCACCGAGCAGCAATTGACCAGCCGCAACCGCATCACCGCGTTGCAAGGCTATGCTGGCACCGCCAAGACCACCACCGTTCTGGCGACCTTTGCCCGCGAGGCGGAGGCGCGTGGCGTGCGCGTAGTTGCGCTTGCGCCCACGGCATCGGCGGCGATGGTGCTGGGCGAAGCCTTGGGCGCGCGCAGCGATACCGTTGCCCGGCACTTGCTATCGCCGGAGCGGCCAAGTCAGGGCCAGCCCGCCGCGTGGATCGTGGACGAGGCATCGCTGTTATCGGCGCGCGATACGGCTAGACTGTTCGACCTGGCCGAGAAGCAGAACGCCCGCGTCATCCTCGTGGGCGACGTGAAGCAACTTGGATCGGTCGAGGCTGGCGCGGCCTTCGCGCAGTTACAGGGCGCGGGCATGGAAACCGCCAAGCTGGGCGAGATCGTGCGGCAGACCAACACGGCAACCAAGGACGCTGTGTTGGCATCCATCGAAGGCGATGCCCGAAAGGCGCTCGCCGCACTCGATCGTGGCGGCGGCAGAATTGTCGAGAATGCCGACCGCGCTGAGCGGTTCGCGGCTATCGCCGAGCAGTATGCCAAGCTGGACAAAGCCAGCCGCGCCCGCACCCTTGTTATTGAGCCGTCACGCGAAGGACGTGACGCGCTGACCGCTGACATTCGGGCTGCGCTTGCCAAATCCGGCGCACTGACCGGTCCCGCCGTCACCATGCAGAGCCTTGCCAACAAGGGGCTGACCCGCGCCGAAGCGCGCGATCCGATGAGTTACGACAGGGGCGATGTTGTCCGCTTCACCCGCGATTATGCCGACAAGGGCGTTGTGCGCGGGGAAGCCTACCGCGTGGAAAGCGTAGACCCTGCCAAAGCAGCCGTTGCGCTCAAATCGGAGGACGGGCGCGAAGTGGATTGGCGGCTCAGGCAATGGGGCGCTGGCAACAGCCAGACGTTCGCGCCGCAAACACTCGAACTCAAAACCGGCGACAACATCCGGTTCACCCGCAACGACCGTGAGGCGGGGCGGATCAACGGCGCGCGCGGCGAAGTGACCGCGATTGATGCGCAGGCCCGCACGGCGGAGGTTCGTAACCCGCGCGGCCAGACCCAGACATTGAACCTTGATGCAACCCGCGACCAGCACATTGCCCATGCCTATGTCGAAACAGCCTTTGCCGCCCAAGGCCGCACCGCAGATCATGTGATGATCCATGCCGACAGCAAAGCTACCAACCTTGTCGATCAGAAGTCATTCTATGTTGGGATTTCCCGCGCGAAGGAATCGGTGACCGTATTCACCAATGACCGGGCGAAGCTGGTATCCGCTATCAGCGAACGGGCCGGGCAGGTGCAAACCGCCATCGCGCACGCTGCCATGCCGACACCAGCCGCAGGGAAAGCCATATCGGCAGGGTTGGGATAAATCGTATGGCGTAACTTGACGCCACACGAACTTTCGGGGTAGTATTCACCATGAAGATCAGAAACGTGATCCACAAGGGATTGCGGCGATTCATTGAAATTGACGATGAAAGCGGCCTTCAACCAGCCGTTGTCGCCAAGGTCCGGCGCATAGTATCGTTTCTCCAAGATATGGAGCGCGAAGACGAATTGCGCACCGTGCCGAGCTGGAAGGCCCATTTGCTGACCGGCGACCGCAAGGGGACGTGGAGTCTGTTCGTCACGAAAAACTGGCGGATGACGTTTCGGATCGACCGCGACGAGATCGAAATCATCGACCTCGACTATGAGGATTACCACTAGGAGGTGGCCATGAGTGCGATTGCAGGCATCCGCTTGAGGAACCCGGCCCATCCCGGCAGCTTCATCAAGTATGACATCATCGAGCCGCTTGGCTTGTCGGTCACGGCAGCGGCGGACGTGCTGGGCGTAACGCGCGCCACGCTCTCGACCTTGCTCAATGAGCGCCAGAGCCTGTCCCCCGAAATGGCCTTGCGTGTCGAAAAGGCATTCGGCGTGGCGATGGACACGCTCATGCGGATGCAGAACAGCTACGACATCGCGCAGGCCCGCAAGCGCGAAAATGAAATCAAGGTCATGCCGTTCAAGGGCAAACCAATTGAACCGCAGGCAGCGGCCTGATCGAATATGAACCTTATCAAATCAAAAAAGCGCGTTGCCGATCATGGGGAAGTGTTCACGCCGCCTTGGTTGGTCGAGCAGATGCTTGACCTTGTAAAAGGGGAAGCGGAGCGGATTGATGCGCGCTTTCTTGAACCGGCTTGCGGCAGCGGCAATTTCCTTGTGCCGATCCTGCAACGCAAATTGGCCGCAGTGGAATTGAAATTCGGCAAATCTGACTTCGAGAAACGGCATTATGCGCTCTATGGCTTGATGTGCGCCTACGGGGTGGAACTGCTGGAGGATAATATCGCGGAGTGCCGGGCCAACATGCTGGACATTTTCGCGGATTATCTCGGGCTTGATGAAGGCGATGACCTTTATCGCGCGGCTAGCCACGTGCTTTCGCTCAACCTTGTGCACGGGGACGCGATGACGATGCGCGGCGTTGACGGCAATCCGATCACCGTTGTGGAGTGGGGCTATCTGGGCAAGGGCAAGTTCCAGCGTCGCGATTTCCGGCTTGATGTGCTGACCGGCATGGCCAGTTTTAGCGCGGAAGGTTCGCTGTTCGCAGGGCTTGGCAAGCATGAGATTTTCACCCCGGCGAAAAGCTATCCACCGATGAGCGTATCCGATCTGGCGGCGGCATTTGATGACTTGGGGGCAGCAGCATGATCGAACAGGCCAGCTTTGCCCTGCGCGGGCGCAATCCTGATGTGCTGACCTGCATTGCCAATCTGTCGAACGACGAGGTTTTCACCCCGCCCGAATTTGCCAACCGGATGTTGGACAGGCTCGCCGAGGCATGGGCGACGAGCAACGGCGGCGCGAATATCTGGGCGGATAGCACGGTCAGCTTCCTTGACCCGTTCACTAAGTCCGGCGTGTTTCTGCGCGAGATAACCACGCGACTGATCGCGGGGCTTGAGACTGAGATTTCCGACCTGCAAATGCGTGTTGACCACATCCTAACCCGGCAAGTTTTCGGGATTGGGATCACTACCTTGACCAGCCTACTCGCCCGGCGGAGCCTTTACTGCTCGAAACACGCCGACGGCGAACATTCCGTGGCACATAGCTTCGCCACCGACAGCGGGAATATCTGGTTCGAGCGGATCGACCACACATGGAAGGATGGCCGATGCAAATATTGCGGAGCCGCCCAACAGGCATTTGATCGCGGCGAAGGGCTGGAAACCCATGCCTATGCGTTCATCCACACCAACGACATCAAGGCTCGCATGAGCGAGCTATTCGGAGCCGACATGCAATTTGACGTTATCATCGGCAATCCGCCGTATCAGCTTGCGGATGACGGCTTCGGAACGAGCGCCGCCCCCAATTTACCAGCATTTCGTTACGCAGGCGAAAGCATTGGAGCCGCGCTTCCTGTCGATGGTCATTCCCGCCCGATGGTTCGCGGGCGGAAAAGGTCTGGACGATTTTCGCGAGTCGATGCTGACTGATGATCGCTTGAGGTCGATTGACGATTATCTCAGTGCATCGGACGTGTTTCCGGGCGTCGGCCTGAAAGGCGGAATCTGCGTATTCTTATGGGACCGCGACAATCGCGGGCTATGCTCTGTGACCACCCACTTCAATGGTGAAGAGCCTTCCACAGCTAGTCGCGAGCTACTTGAAGGCGGTGTGGACGTGTTCATCCGTTTCAATCAGGGACTGTCGATTCTCAAGAAGGTGGTAGCGGTCGAAACCGGCCAAACACAATCCCTCATGTTGCCCGACAATCAGCGCTTTGATCGGCTGGTCAGTTCGAGAAAGCCGTTCGGGCTGGAGACTACCTTCAAGGGCAAGCCAACTAAGGCCGCCGCTGACGACTTGCTGATTTATCAAAACGGCGGAACCGGATATGTCGGTCGTGATTCCTTCACGGCTGGCAGGCAATATGTCGACAAGTGGAAGATATTTACGGGCCGTGCTGCGCCGGGAACCGGGAACCGGGACACCTACCCGCACCGCATCATTAGCACCCCGTTTCTTGGCGAACCGGACTCCATTTCATCGGAAACCTACCTCTGCATTGGCCCCTTCGACACCAAAGCCGAAGCCGAAAGCGCCTTTTCATACCTGTCATGCCGTCTAACGCGGCTCCTGATCTTGCTTCACAAACCTTCGCAGGACACAACGCGCAAGGTCTATACCTTTGTGCCCACGCAACAGTGGACGAAGCGCTGGACCGATGCCGAACTCTACGAGAAGTATGCCCTCACCGACGACGAGATAGCTTTTATCGAAAAGGTCGTTCGCCCACTGGAAGCTGACGGTGAATAAGCCCAGCATCGAGGAAATCCTCGCACCCAAGCCCGAAGCGAACCCGCGCATCTACGCCTATTCGATTGACTCCAAGACCCATGAGGGATTGCTCAAAGTCGGCCAGACGACGCGCGACGTGAAGCAGCGGATTGCCGAGCAGGTAAAAACCGCAGCCATCCCCGTCCGCATCGAACTGGACGAATCCGGCGCGCGGGACGACGGCGGCACGATCACTGATCATGCCGTTCGCGCGGCACTCGTTAAAAAGGGTTTTGCCAACCCGATGCTGGAATGGGTGCAATGCACGGTGGCGGACGTGCGCACCGTGCTGACCGAACTGCGCACCGGCCAGCAGATTTCCGGCACGCGCGACCAGTCGTTCCCGCCCCGCCCGGAACAGGCGGATGCCGTGGACAAGACCGCCGCCTATTTCCGGTCCATCTGGAATGAGGATGCCAGTGCCGTCCCGCGCTTCCTGTGGAATGCCAAGATGCGGTTCGGCAAAACCTTCACCAGCTACCAGCTTGCCAAGAAACTGGCGGCCAAGCGCGTGCTTGTCGTTACGTTCAAGCCCGCTGTGGAAGATGCCTGGCAAACCGACCTTGAAAGCCACGTCGATTTCGATGGCTGGCAATATCTCTCCCGCAAATCGGAACGTGACCCCAGCCAGATCGAAGCCGACAAGCCGGTGGTCTTTTTCGGATCGTTTCAGGATTTGCTCGGGCGTGACAAGGCCACGGGCGCGATCAAGGCCCGCAACGAATGGCTGCACACCATCAACTGGGATCTTGTGGTTTTCGACGAATACCATTTCGGCGCTTGGCGCGACACAGCCAAGGAACTGTTCGAGGGCGAGGACGACGCAACCCGCGAAACCAAGTTGGAATATGACGCCGGGCTGGACGGGGTAAATTCCGACCTTGGCGATATTTCTGCCAACGAAGCCATTTTCCTGCCGATCACCACGCGGGCCTACCTCTATCTGTCGGGCACCCCATTTAAAGCCTTGGCGACCGGCGAATTTATCGAAGAGCAAATCTTCAATTGGACCTACACCGACGAGCAGCGCGCCAAGGCCGAATTTGCCGCCGCCGACCCCGGCCAGCGCAATCCCTATGGCGCGTTGCCGCAAATGCGCCTGCTGACATATCAGATGCCCGACGAGCTGCTGGCTATCGCCAGCGCCGGGGAGTTTGACGAATTTGACCTGAACGAATTTTTCGCGGCCAACGGCACCGGCATTCTGGCCACATTCAAGCACAAGACTGATGTGCAGAAATGGCTTGAGATTATCCGGGGTTCCTATGCCCCGCAGGCAGTGGATAGCCTGAAATCAGGAAGCCGCCCGCCGTTCCCTTATTCGGACGCTCGCCTGCTGCCCTATCTCCAGCATTCATTCTGGTTCCTGCCCAATGTCGCGGCCTGCCACGCCATGGCGAACCTGCTGGCCGAAAAGCACAACACATTCTGGCATGGCTATACGACCATTCTGGCAGCGGGCGCAGCGGCAGGCATCGGGCTTGAAGCCGTGCCGCCAGTGCGGCGCGCCATCGGCAACGGATTTGAGACGAAGACCATCACGCTGTCTTGCGGCAAGCTGACCACGGGCGTGACCATTCCGCAGTGGTCGTCCATCCTGATGCTGCGGAACCTGAAATCGCCGGAAACCTATTTTCAGGCCGCTTTCCGGGTGCAATCGCCATGGTCGATCAAGAATCCCAACGGCGACAACCCGAACGAAGAAGAAATTCTGAAGCCGGTTTGTTTCGTGTTCGACTTTGCGCCGACGCGGGCACTGCGGCAGTTGTCCGACTACGGCATCGGGCTTTCGCCCGGTGAGGCGAACCCTGAAAATGCCGTGCGGGAGCTTGTCTCGTTCCTGCCTGTGCTGGCCTACGACGGCGCGAACATGACGCAGATCGACGCGGGTGGCATTCTCGACATCGCGATGGCTGGCACGTCTGGCACGTTGCTGGCTCGCAAATGGGAATCCGCGCTGCTGGTCAACGTGGACAACGACACCTTGCGCCGCGTGCTCGACAACCCCGAAGCCATGGCGGCGGTGGAGCGCATCGAAGGATGGCGCGCGCTTGGCGACAACATCATCGAAACCATCATCAACAAGAACGAGAAGGTCAAAGCCCTAAAGGCGAAGGCGAAAGACGGAAAGCTCACCGAGAAAGAGAAAAAGGAGCTTACTGAGGAGGAGAAGGAATACAAGTCCAAGCGGAAGCAGGTTCAGGAAAAGCTGATCAAGTTTGCAACTCGCATTCCGGCGTTCATGTATCTGACCGACTTCAGGGAAAATACTCTACAGGACGTAATCACCAAGCTGGAACCCGACCTGTTCCTGACTGTAACCGGTTTGACTGTGGCTGATTTTCACCTGCTCGTGCGCTTGAAGCTGTTCAACACCGAGCGGATGAACCAAGCCGTTTTCGCCTTCCGCCGCTACGAAGACGCCTCGCTGCGCTATACCGGCATCGAAAGCCACAAGGGGCTTACCCTTTACGGCCTTTACGATACGGTCGTAGCGAAAGAAGGCTGAGGGAGGTTGCTATGGAGTTCAGGATAGGCACGGCTGCGATAGTATTTTTGGGATCATATTTCCCTTTGAGCCTTATCCTATTCGCGCAAAATTTTCAGTATCCCATGCTCGGTCGGCAACTATGCTGGCCATTGCTACAGGGAGAGTGCGAAATCCCTCTGGGCGCGCCAATATTTTCCATTAGTATGGTTGCCTTGACGCTTTTCTGCCTAATTGTTACGATTTTTTCATTAACAATCATACGTCCAGCGCAAGACATTGAAGTGGTTTCCGCTAAATATATACCGACTGATTTTATGAAATACACCCTTCCTTACATTGTTTCCTTTATGAGCATAGAATACTCAGATACCGGGAAATTTGTAGGGTTTGTGGTGTTTTTGCTTTGGATTTTTTGGATCAGTCATCGTTCCGGGCAAATTATCCTCAATCCCGTTCTCATCGCGCTGTCGTGGAGGATGTATGAGGTTGAATACAAATTCCCCGGAAGCGATGCCAAGCATTCCGGTAAAGCTCTTGCACATGGACATTTGACCACTGGTCCATTTAAGCAGTCTTTGGTGCAAGCCATTCAGATCATTAAGCCGTGAGGAACTAAATGCCCATACCCGCCGACTTTGCAGCATTCGATATTGCAGGCGCGGCGATGACCGTGTGGGCGTTCAAAAAGTCCGGTGGGGCGGGAGGAGCCACACCAACCTTTTCGGGGCACTGGGTTGCCACGGACCCCGCTTTGGAAGCGGCTGTCAAAGTGGCGGTGCAGCAACGACGCGCCGCAATCGAAGAGGTCAATCCCTACGGCCTGTTGGCTCAAAACAACGAGGCGAGCGCGCTATCAATTGGTGCGAATGAGACCTACGCTGATAGGATATTTGCCGCCACAGCCGATCCCTTGCCGCAGCGGCGAGCAACTACTCTTCGTCATATTCAAAACACAGACTTCTATGTAATTAAATTGGTTAGTGCTGGGGTCACGCTCTATGCTGTTCGAAAAGCGGATTCATCATGGCACACCAAAAAGAGAGCGAAAGCAATTGATGCTCTCTTTCGTGATGAAACGTTGACGCTTGAGCCTGCACCTGCATTTTCATTATCGACATATGTTGATTTTTTCATCTTCGATGGCGCGATCTACATGCTGGACAAAGGGCATTTTGAATCCGTTCTCAGCTATCGACAGGCGCATGCAAATCAGTTCATCGCGCTACAGGCCGAGCCAGCTTTCAACGCCATTTTTACCGATATGGCACCGCTTATAGCCCACATAGGCACGAACAAAATCCAGCTTCGTAGAGCGTGCGCAATCGAACTGAAAGGCCACTACCGCGATAATGATTTTATGCTGCGGCTGCGGCAACGCTTCCTGCAACTCCGTTTGAATATCATTTTCGATGCAAACGGAAAAATTGTGCCCACGCCAGAGACATGCGCCGATATTATGACCGCACTCTTGGACCACAGGCTGTCCTCCGCGTTCTCAGAGGCCATATACGACGTGCCCGACGCTGTAGCTGTGCAGTAGGGTAGGCCGCCCTTCCTATAACGAGCGCCGCTAGCGGCGCGACATTTCCCTACTTGACGGGAGAAAGAGGCGCTGCCTCTCTCTCCCAGCAAGGTGCCGCTTTGGGGCCGTGGCTCGCTGCGCTGCGCCCGCACCACCCCCGGCACCGGACCTTGCCCCCACTCTCTCCGCCCCTCGCCGGGTCGGCAGGGGTCATGCGCGGCATGACCCGCTGCGCGGATTGGAAGGGAGCAAACACCATGACGAAACAGACCACCAAGCAAGACCCCCATAACCGCATCACCGACCGCATTCTTGCCGAGCTTGAACAGGGCACCCGCCCTTGGGCAAAGCCGTGGAGCGGCGGCGACATGGCCGCATCGGGGCAAGTCCGACCATTGCGCGCCACCGGCCAGCCCTATCGCGGGATCAATGTTCTTTTATTGTGGATTGAGGCGCAGGCGTCCGGCTTTGACAGCCCGTCATGGATGACCTACCGGCAGGCCCAAGCAATGGGCGCGCAGGTGCGCAAGGGCGAGAGCGGTGCAACCATTGTCTATTATGGCGACAGCAGCAAAACCGTGCATGACGACGCCAGCGGCGAGGATAGGGAGCAGGGTTTCCGGTTCCTGAAAACCTACAGCGTATTCAACGTGGCGCAGATCGACGACTTGCCCGAGCGTTACCACGACATCCCGGAACCCGCGCCGGAGGCGGAGCGCATCGCAGCCGCCGAAGCGTTCTTTGCCGCCATCCCCGCGACCGTGAACCATGGGGGAGACAAGGCCTACTATATGCCGTCAGCCGACCGCATCCAGCTTCCGCCCTTCGCGGCTTTCCACGATGCACACGGGTATTACGCCACGAGGGGCCATGAAACCGTGCATTGGACTCGCCACGAGAGCCGCCTTGGCCGCAGCCTTGGCCGCGAGAAATGGGGCGATGAAGGATACGCCCGCGAGGAATTGGTTGCCGAATTGGGGGCAGCTTTCCTTGCCGCCGACCTTGGATTAGCGATTGAGCCGCGCCCCGATCATGCCAGCTACATCGCCAGTTGGATCAAGGTGCTGCAAAACGACTCCCGCGCCATCGTTCATGCCGCAGCCCATGCCGAACGCGCTGTTGCCTTCCTGCATCAACTGGCGACTCCCGAAGCAATTAAAGAGGCGGCATAGCCCGCCAATGATTGAGGCCGCCCCGGAAGGGGCGGCCACTTCAATTGTCCCGCCCACCGCCCTGATACGCGGGCTGCTCCCTCCGGTCGCCCCGCAAGTCCGACCCCCACCATTTGACCCCTGTGCCGGATCATGGCAGACGTGAAATTGGACGTCAAAACACATCGGCGAACGTCAAAAGGCGTCGGTTCGAGTCATTTTTCAGGCCAGTTTTTTCAGGGCTTTTTTGGGGGCCTCGGTGGACGGCAGGGCCGAAATTCAAAAATAAAATCAATTATTTCAGTATTATAATTCGAGTCCCTCCTCCCTACCATTTTCCACAATGATCGTAGTTGGTTAGCCCTCGCTTGAGGGGCTAAATCCATTTGCACGGTTTATCGCACGGTGTTGGCCTGCGCGGACGCGGTGTGGGAAGGTGTTTTTGCCGGTTGCGAATGGTCGTTTTGCACGACTGTTTGCCGTTGGCTGAAAATCAGGGTTTTGGCCGTGGCTACAGCGTGGAGACGTTGGGCTGAGCTATCTTTGAAGCTTGCGAGTGGCGTGGACGCTGTGTGGGCTGGATTTGCCGATTGGGCTAGATTAAGGTAGTCAGTGACGTGACCCCCAACCGTCATCCAGTTGCGACTAGAGCCTCGGGATCGTTGTTGCGCGAGAGCGCGGGTGAAGCAAGGGGCTGCGTAGCGTAGCCTCCGGCTATGCGGAGCGAAGCAGCCTCTTGCTTTTTGAAGTCAGCGGCG
>NZ_CAMBTS010000059.1 GCF_945870625.1 Novosphingobium sp. Chol11
GAAATGCCAGCGGCGGATCACACTCAATAACGCCATGTCGATCACTCCATGATCCCCCGACTGCCAGCCAAGGGAACGATCAGAACATGGGTCAAATCTCAGTGGAAATTACGGCCTCTCCCGGGTCACTTCTCAGTGGCAATCAACACATCAAGCTTCCCGGCAAGTGCATGCTGGCTGCGCAGCCGCAGCGCCGCCCACAGCACCAACGCTGCCACCGGCCAGATCCACCAGTAATCCAGGGCAAAGTTGGCGGCGGCGACAAGCCGGTCGACCAGATGGATACGTTCGAAAAACCCGGCATCGGTCTGGCTCGGCGCCATTGAAAAGCTCATCACGAAATCCCGTCAGTGGAGGTGCGTTTCGTGACTGCGTTTAGGGAAGTTGCCCTAAAATTTTACTTACTCACCCGTCAATAAAGCAGGAACTTGCGCCGCTGCTCGGCCCATGCCGCTTCGTCCGGCCCCGCCAGCGCGTCCAGATCGGCTGGCTTGCTCGCCGCATCGTCAACCCACGCGCGCAGCCCCGGCCCGCCGTTGATCACGTCGATCGCCAACTTGTCGGTGACATACTCATACGGAAAATCGCGCCACAGCGGGTAATCAGGATGGAGCCGCCGGATCGCCTTGAACGCCAGCGCCTGCAAGCGCCACGGGCGAAACGCGGCGTGATCATAGAACCTGCCCTCGGCATGGATCATCAGCGCGCTGCATTGCTGGCCGGCGTGCTTGTGAAACGTCGGCTCGAACCAGCACTCCCGGACCGCGCAGCCCGCCAGCCACTGCGGCGCAAAGCGGTTCATCTCGGCCAGCACCGCTCCCGCCTCCAGATCGGGAGCGCCGAACAGCACTTCGAGCGGGCGGGTGGTGCCGCGCCCTTCGGACAGGGTCGCGCCCTCGATCATCACCGTGCCCGCATAGGCGCGCGCCATATTGAGGCTGGCGGCGTTAGGGCTGGGATTGATCCAGAGGCGGTCCTGCGGCCAGCCGAAGCCAGGGCCTTCCGGCTCCCACCCTTCCATCGTGATGACGCGGTAATCGACATCGAGCTTGTAATGATCGACGAACCAGTGGCCCATCTCGCCCAACGTCATCCCGTGACGCATCGGCATGGGCCCTGCCCCGACAAAGCTCTCCCAGCCGGGGAGCAGCAGGGTGCCCTCCACCGGGCGCCCGGCCGGATTGGGCCGATCGAGCACCCAGACCGCCTTGCCCGTGCCGCTAACAGCCTCCAGCAGGTAGAGCAGCGTCGTCACGAAGGTATAGATCCGG
Source organism: Novosphingobium sp. Chol11 (assembly GCF_945870625.1). Lineage (GTDB taxonomy): Bacteria > Pseudomonadota > Alphaproteobacteria > Sphingomonadales > Sphingomonadaceae > Novosphingobium. Next base: position 1,272 of record NZ_CAMBTS010000059.1, read on the forward strand.
CAGCCAAGATCTTGCAGATCGAACAGGAACACCTCGGCGCTGTCCATCATCGCAGGCGTGGGACGACGCACCTCGCCATAGAGGCTGAACACCGGGATGCCGTGGGCCGGATCAATAAAATCGTCCGTTTCCATCATGTTATCCTGCTTGTCGCCCCGCAGACCATGCTGCGGACCAAATGTTGAAGTTAACTTTAGGTTAACCATTTGAGCCAATGCATCGAGCGAATGGACCAGATTTTCGGTCACCGAGGCCGGGTGCGCGACAAGCGACACGCGTTTGCCCTCCAGCGGCGCGCGCAAGGCGGGGTCAGCGAGCAGGCGATCAATTCCGAACTTCATGGGCCCTCCGGTGCGGCAAGCTGCGCGGCAAAACAAGCCGGGTTGTGGAAATCAGGTGGCCCCGGCGGGTGCGCAATGGCCCAGAACGAGATGTGCCCGCCCGCCTCCTCGATCACTGCGCTCAGGCCATAATGCCACGGTAGCGGCGGCAGCGCCGCAGCAGGGATGGCAGCATCAAAAATCAACGTCGTCCGCCCGCCGCGCGGCGTGCAGACGGGATCGTGCGGGCATGCGCGCTCCGCCATGCCGTCGCGGACCCTATCAAAATCATACGCGGCCCAGCGTTCGGAAGGCGACAGGTTGAACTCGGCGTAGCCCTCGTCCCGGCCGCTGCGGACGAACAGCTCAAAACACGTCGTCCGCCACAAGCCATCTGCCCGCCCCCGCCCGGCGAACGGCGGCAGCACCAGCGCCCCTGCACCTTCGACCTTCCAGCGCAGCGAAAGCCAGTTCGGATCGAACCTCACGATCCGCGCCTCGATAGCCGACACCTGAACCGGCATATGCTGCGGATGCGGGAGCAGCTGATACGTTTCCAAGCGCAAAACTCCATGCTAGGCGCGCCTGCACCATGACCCAGTATCGCTCCACCCTCCTGCGCCTTCTCGATGAGCGCGGCTATATCCATCAGCTGACCGATGGCGAAGGTCTCGACACGCTGGCCAGCGCTGGCGTGGTGCCGGGCTATATCGGCTTCGATGCAACCGCGCCATCGCTCCATGTCGGCAGCCTGGTGCAGATCATGATGCTGCGCCGCCTGCAGCAAGCCGGGCACAAACCGATCGTACTGATGGGCGGCGGCACCACCAAAGTTGGCGATCCTTCGGGCAAGGACGAAAGCCGGCGCATGCTGACCGGCGAGGACATCAAGGCCAATATCGCCTCGATCCGCACGGTGTTCGAGCGGCTGCTGGCGTTCGGCGATGGTCCGACCGACGCGGTAATGGTCGATAACGACGATTGGCTCTCGGCGCTCGGCTATGTCGAGCTGCTGCGCACCGTCGGCCCGCATTTCACGATCAACCGCATGCTGACCTTCGATTCGGTCAAGCTGCGGCTCGAGCGCGAACAGCCGCTGACCTTTCTCGAATTCAACTACATGATCCTGCAAGCCTACGATTTTCGCGAACTGGCGATGACACGCGGCTGCCGCCTGCAGATGGGCGGGTCGGACCAGTGGGGCAATATCGTCAACGGGATCGAGCTGACGCGGCGGATGGAAGCCACCGAGGTGTTTGGCCTCACCACCCCGCTGCTCACCACGGCCGACGGCGCAAAGATGGGCAAGACGGCGGCGGGGGCGGTCTGGCTCAACGAAGACGCGCTGCCCGCTTATGATTTCTGGCAATTCTGGCGCAACACCGATGATCGCGATGTCGGGCGTTTTCTGCGCTTGTTCACCGATCTGCCGCTGGAGCGAATTGCCGAGTTGGAAGCGGCGGACGGCAGCGGGATCAATGCAGCAAAAGTCGTGCTGGCGAACGAAGTGACCCGGCTGGTGCGCGGCGAGGACGCCGCGCGCGCCGCCGAAGCGACCGCTGCGGCCACTTTTGCGGGCGGCGGCATGGGGCAGGATTTGCCCACGCATGCCTGCGCAGATGCCGCGATCTCGCTCATCGATGCGCTGATGGGGCTTGGCTTTGCGGCCAGCCGGGGCGAGGCCAAGCGGCTCGTGGCGGGCGGCGGTGCCCGAGTCGATGGCGTGGTGGTGCTGGACGAGGCGCACGTCATCGCCATCACCGATGTCGAAGTGCGCATTTCTTCGGGCAAGAAGAAGCACGGCATCTTGCGCAAAGCTTGACGGCAACACCTTGCCGCGTCCGGCAAGGAATTGTCTTGCCTTTACCAAATGTAAGCCACTCGATGGCCATAACGCGCTCACCCATTGCCAAGGCGAGGAGCAACAATGTCCGGCGGCGCGCAGCTTTCAGTAACCGACCAGCGTAGTTCGACTCGCCATCCGGTGGACTTGCCGATGATCGGCGAGCATCGCCGCCTCGGCGACATTGCCCTCAATGTGATCAATATCTCGACCACCGGGTTCATGGTGCGCGGCGAGATCGCGCTGGGCCGCGGCGAGCGAATCACCGTGCGGCTCAGCCAGATCGGCCGAATCGAAGCATTTGTGGTCTGGATCGAAGGCGAACGCGCCGGCTTCCAGTTCGAGCGGATCATTCGCCTCGATGACTTCATGCGCATGATCAAGGCCATGCAACCCAACCCCAAGCTCCAGCGCGCGAGCTAAATCAAAGACTAACGGGCGGCACTGCCCGGTCCAATTGACAATCGGCTCGAAAGCTCTTGTGATATTATATCATAACCACTAAAGACACCTCAGGTTCAACCCCCCAGGTGCGATGATTCCGACATGAAGCCAACACTTTACGCCGCCGCGCTCAGCGGGCTTGTGCTCTATCCAGTGCAAACTGCATGGGCGCAAAGCACCCCTACCCCGCCGACTTCCGCCGATGTGATCACCGCATTGCAGCAGGACGAAGCTGGCCATCCTCCCATCATCGTCACCGGGCGGCTGATTTCTGGCGACCGGGATGCGATTGTCGCGCCGGTCGTGATATCGGGCGAAGAACTCGCGCGCCGCATGGCCGGGCAGATCGGCACGGTTCTGGCCCATCTGCCCGGCGTCTCGGCGACTGGATTTGCCCCCGGTGCCTCGCGCCCGGTGCTGCGCGGGTTTGACGGCCCGCGCGTGCAGGTGCTCACCGACGGGCTCGGCTCGCTCGATGCCTCGGCTGTTTCGGTCGATCATGGCGTGGCAATCGATACGCTCAATGTCGAACAGATCGATGTGCTGCATGGCCCCGCAGTGCTGCTCTATGCGGCCGATCCGGCGGCCGGCGCGGTCAATGCGCTTGAACGGCGCATTCCCCGGCGCGTGCCCGATCAGGCGATCAGCGCCAACGCCGTGGCGGGCTACGGAACCGCAGCCGACGCGGTCAATCTGGCCGGCACACTCGATGTGCGGCTTGCGCCGCGCCTTGCGGCCCATTTTGACGCGTCTTACAACCGGGCAGGCGATCTGCGCATTGGCGGCAATGTTCTGTCCGGGCAGCTGCGCGCCAGAACGCTTGCGCAAGCCGCTGAACTGGCGGGCGAAGGCGATCTTGCCGGGGCCGACAGCCTGCGCACCCAGGCGGACGCCCGCGGACGCCTCGCCAATTCATGGGCGCGCGGCACCACGCTCGGCGCTGGCCTTGCCTTCATCGATGCGGGCGGATCAATCGGCGTCTCCGTCCAGCGTTTGACCAGTGATTATGGTATCCCGCCGCGCCCCTCTGCCGAATCGGAAGGGCCGGTCTCGATCGCGCTGCGCCAGACCCGCTATGATCTGCGCACGCAGTTGAACCTCGGCGGGTTTTTCGAACGGCTCGATTTTCGGGCGGCCTACGGCGATTACACCCATGCCGAACTGGTCGATGGCGAGGAGGAAGCCCGCTTTTTCAATTCGGCGATCGAATCGCGGCTGGTTCTTGTCCAGGCGCGGCAAGGCGGCTGGCGCGGCGAAAGCGGCATTCAATTCGGATTGCGCGATTTCAGCATCGACGGCGAGCCGCTGGTGCCCAATTCGCTGACCCACCGCATCGCAGGCTTCACCCGGCAGCAATTGAGCCTCGGCGCCGTCGATCTCGAAGCCAGCGGGCGGCTTGAACATGTCGATATCCGGCCAACCGATGCGCCTCGCCGCAGCTTTGGCCTGATCGCAGGCGGCCTCGGCATCGCCTGGCATCCCGTCGAGAGCGTGGCGCTCAGCCTCTCGGCTACGCATGGCGAACGCGCGCCGAGTCCGGAAGAGCTGTTTATCGACGGCGTCCACGAGGCCACCCAATCCTATGAACGCGGCAATCCGGCGTTCGCGACCGAGCGCAGCAATACGATCGAGATCGGCCTGCGCTATCACGACGACCGCTTTGCCGGAGCGGTGACCGCCTATGCCACCGATTTCACCAACTTCATCGCCCCGGTTCCGACTGGCACGATCATCGAGGACGTCCCGGCCTTTCAATTCATTCAGACCAATGCGCGGTTCCGCGGATTCGAAGCGGAAGGCGCATGGAAGGCGATCCGCTGGGAAGATGGCAGCGCGCTCTCGCTCGAGGGCGCGGTCGACTATATCCATGCGCGGCTGACTGGCGTTGGCCCGGCCCCGCGCATTCCGCCGCTGCGGGTTCGCGGCGGGATCACCTTCGAGGCTGACCGCTTCGGGGCCAATGCCGAGGCGGTCCACAATACGCGGCAAAACCGGGTTGCCACCAATGAAATCCCGGTCGGCGCGTTCACACTCGTCAATGCCAGCCTGACCTGGCGGCCGCGCGGCAAGAACGGTGCCTTCGCGTTCATTCTTTCGGGCGAAAACCTGCTCGATGAAGTGGGCCGCCTGGCCACTTCCGAGACGCGGGATTTCGTGCCCATCGCGGGGCGCAATATCCGCATGACGGTCACGCTGAAAATCTAACAGGCAGCGGGGTTTTGCTTGCTTGGCAAAACCCCGCCGCCCTGCCAACGCAGTTGATGAGACGCCTGCATCAAGCACTTTAGATGATCCCCGCTCGCCGTGGGCCATTCCAGATTACCGGCGCTATTGGATGGCCCGGTTCCTCTCGGTGTTCGCGACGACCGGGATGGTGGTGGTGCTGGGCTACCAGCTTTACGATATCGCGCGCGGTCCATATGGCATGAGCATCGGCGCGGCGGCGTTCCAGCTTGGACTGTTTGGCCTCGCGCAGTTCCTGCCGCTGTTCCTGCTCACCCCGCTGGCGGGGCTTGCGGCCGACCGGTTTGATCGCCGCAGAGTGGGAGCCCTCGCCATGGGGCTGGATATGGGGGTCGCGCTGACGCTGGCCTTCACGACGTACTTCGGTTTGCTCAGCCTGCCGCTGCTGTTTGTATTGGCTGCCTGCCACGGCACGGCGCGGGTGTTCATGGGCCCTGCGCTCAGCGCGATAGCGCCCAATATCGTGCCTGCGCCGCTGATGCCCCGGGCCATCGCGATCAGTTCGATCGCCTGGCAGATGGGCTCCGTGGCCGGCCCCGCCATCGCCGGATTGCTGTTCGCGGTGCTTCCGGCCGCTCCCTATATCACATCGGGCGTGCTGCTGGCCTGTTCCGCGCTTGCGATCCTGTCGGTCCGCCGCCTTCCGCCGCCGGCCGAAAACCGCAAGATGGCCCCTCTGCAACAGATCATCGGCGGGTTCAGCTTCGTCTCGCGCGACCGGTTTCTGCTGGGCTGCATCAGTCTTGATTTGTTCGCAGTGCTGCTGGGCGGTGCGACCGCGCTCCTTCCGGTCTATGCGCGCGACATCCTTATGGTGAATGGCCAGCCGGTGGGGGCCAATGGCCTCGGGATCATGCGCGCCGCGCCCGGCGCGGGTGCGGCGCTGGTGGCTTTTCTGCTCTCGCGCCGCCCGATTGAGCGCGAGGTAGGCACCAAAATGCTGCTCGCCGTTGTCCTTTTCGGCGCGGCCACCATCGGCTTCGGGCTGTCGCGCAATTTTGCCCTGTCGCTGCTGATGCTGGCCTTGCTCGACGGGGCGGACATGATCTCTGTGTTCATCCGCAACACTCTGGTCCAGCTGCATACGCCCGATGCCATGCGCGGGCGCGTCTCTTCGATCTCGGGCCTTGCCATCTCTGCCTCAAACGAGCTTGGCGAAATGCAGTCGGGCCTCGCCGCCGCGCTGCTCGGCGCAACCGGCGCGGTTGTGTTTGGCGGTGTTGGTGCCATAGTTGTGACGGGAGTTTGGGCGATCTGGTTTCCCGAGCTGCGCCGCGCGCGCACTTTCGCAGCAGCCTATCGCCAACCATGAAGGCCAAGGAACAAATGTCATGAAAGCGGATTCGATTCTGGCGAGCATCGGCAATACCCCGCATATCCGCATGGCGCGGCTGTTTCCCGATCACGAAATATGGATCAAGAGTGAGCGCGCCAATCCCGGCGGCTCGATCAAGGACCGCATCGCGCTCGCCATGATCGAGACGGCGGAGGCGGATGGCAGCTTGAAGCCAGGCGGCACGATCGTCGAGCCGACTTCGGGCAATACCGGCATCGGCCTTGCCATGGTGGCGGCGGTCAAGGGCTACCGGCTGGTGCTGGTGATGCCCGAGTCGATGTCGCTTGAGCGGCGGCGGCTGATGCTGGCATACGGCGCGACTTTCGATCTCACGCCTCGCGAAAAGGGCATGAAGGGTGCCATCGCTCGCGCGCTCGAAATCATTGCTGAAACGCCCGGTTCATGGATGCCCAGCCAGTTCGACAACCCTGCCAACATCGCGGTGCATGTGGCGACAACGGCACAGGAAATTCTCGCAGATTTTGCCGATACCCCGATCGATGCAATGATCACCGGGGTCGGCACCGGCGGACATCTGACCGGCTGCGCGGAAGAGCTCAAGAAGCACTGGCCGGCGATGCAGGCCTGGGCGGTCGAACCGACGCTCTCGCCAGTGATTTCCGGCGGGCAACCCGCGCCGCACCCGATCCAGGGGATCGGCGCGGGGTTCATTCCGGCCAACCTCCACACGCGATGCATCGAAGGCGCGATTCAGGTCGATCCGGCGCACGCCAAGGAGTGGGCGCGGCGTAGCGCGCGCGAGGAAGGCGTGCTGGTGGGCATCAGCTCGGGTGCGACCCTGGCCGCGATCGCCCAGAAGCTGCCCGATCTGCCCGCCGGCAGCCGGGTGCTGGGTTTCAACTACGATACCGGCGAGCGTTACCTTTCGGTGCCGGACTTCCTGCCCGAATGAACGCAGGCGGCGGGAACCTCCCGCCGCCCAAGCACGCTCAGGCCGCGGCAAACGCCTCGGCGGGAAGCGCCATGACGGTCTCGGCCCCGGCCTCGATCTCGCGGCGCAGCGCCTGTGCCTGCGGCGCAAAGCGCAGCGACCAGTGCTTTGCGCAAGTGAGCTTGGATTCGTAGAACTGCGGCTCATCGCTGCCGCCAGCCAGCGCGGCTGCGGAAACCTTGGCCATGCGCAGCCACATCAGCCCGAGCGAGGCAATCCCCGTCAGCGTCATATAGGCATATGCGCCCGCGCCCAGATTGTCGGGATTGGCCATGGCATTGTGCATGAACCACATCGTCGCGGCTTTAAGCTCGGCATTGACCTCGCTCAGGCGCTCGGCCGTCAGGCGCACTGCGGCATGATCCGAAGCCTCGGCGCATTCCTCGTCGATCAGTTTGAACAAGCGCTGCACCGCGCGTCCGCCGTTCTGCGCCAGCTTGCGCCCGGCCAGATCCATCGCCTGCACGCCGTTCGCGCCTTCATAGATCATCGCGATGCGCACATCGCGCACGAACTGGTCCATTCCGTTATCCGCGATATAGCCGTGCCCGCCCCAGACCTGCTGCATGTCGGTCGTGGTCTTGTAGCCCATGTCCGTGCCATACCCCTTGATCACCGGGGTGAGCAGGCTGATCAGGTCGTCGGCTTCCTGCCGCTGCTCCTCGCTCGCCGCCTTGTGCGTGAGATCGACTTGCAGCGCCCCCCACATGCAAAGCGCGCGCATGCCCTCGATGAAAGTGCGTGCATCCATCAGCATGCGCCGCACATCGGGATGGACGATGATCTGGTCGGCCTTCTGCTGCGGCTCCGCCGGGCCGGTCAACGCGCGGCCCTGGCGGCGCTCCAGCGCATAGACCACCGCATTCTGGTAAGCGGCCTCGGCCTGCCCCAGCCCCTGAATGCCCACGCCCAGCCGCGCCGCGTTCATCATGATGAACATTGCAGCCAGTCCCTTGTTCTCCTCGCCGACCAGCCAGCCCTTGGCCTCGTCATAGTTCATCACGCAGGTGGCGTTGCCATTGATGCCCATCTTGTGTTCGATCGAGCCCACCGACACGCTGTTTCTGAGACCGAGCGAACCATCGTCTTCGACGAGGAACTTCGGCACGATGAACAGCGAGATCCCCTTGCTCGATTCGGGCGCGCCGGGGGTCTTGGCCAGCACCAGATGGATGATGTTTTCCGACAGGTCATGGTCGCCCGCCGAAATGAAGATCTTGGTTCCCGTGATCGCATAAGAACCATCGGACTGCGGCTCGGCACGGGTGCGGATGAGGCCGAGATCGGTGCCGCAATGCGGCTCGGTCAGGTTCATCGTGCCCAGCCAGTGGCCGCTGACCATATTGGGCAGATAGGTCGCCTGCTGCTCCGGCGAACCCTTTGCAACGATCGCCGCGATCGCGCCATTGGCAAGGCCGGGGTACATCGCGAACGCCTGATTGGCGCTGCACAGATATTCCTCCATCATGAAGCTCATCACATGGGGCAGCGCCTGCCCGCCCCAGACTTCGGGAGCAGCAAGCGTGCCCCAGCCGGACTCGACATATTTGGCATAGGCTTCCTTGAAACCTGTTGGCGTGGTGACCGAGCCATCGGCATGCCGGGTGCAGCCCTCGCGGTCACCGATCTGGTTGAGCGGGGCGAGCACCTCACCCACGAAGCGCCCGGCCTCTTCGATCACGGTGTCGGTCAAATCCCGGGTGGCGGCGGCGAAACCGGGCAGATTGCCATAACTTTCCAGCTGCAACAGTTCATTGACGACAAACCGGGTGTCGCGCGTCGGGGCTTTGAATACCGTCATTGATCCTGCTCCTTGATGGCGTCGGGCGCTCGCCCTTCGGCCTTTTCGCGTTCGACCAGCAAGGCAACGAAGCTGGTCAGTTCGGCTATCGTGGCGGCGATATCGGTCTGCTGCGTTTGCAGGTTTTCGATCCGCTCGCGGCATTTGGCGATCGTCACCCGGCGCTGCTTCGCGCGGCCATCACCCAGATCGTATAGATCGATCATGTCACGGATTTCAGACAGGCTGAAACCGACATTCTTCGCGCGCATAATCCAGGCCAGCCGCGCCCGGTCGCGTGCGCTGTAAATCCGTGTCAAACCATGCCGGGTCGGCGCGATCAGGCCTTCGTCTTCGTAAAACCGCAAAGCCCGCGCCGTTACGCCGAATTCCGCCGACAGGTCGGAAATGGTGAAGCTGTCGCGGAGCAGCGAATCGGGTTGATGCAGGTGGCCGGTATGGTCGCGATTCGGTTCGGCGGGCAGCGATGACATGCCCTTTTCCCTAACTAACCTTTACGTAAGCGTCAACCAGCAAGCGCCGCGAGCGTGCCCTCCGGCTCCAACCGCCGGTAAAAGCAGCTCGGTGCCAAGGTATGGCAGGCAGGACCCGCCGCATCGACGCGCACTTCGAGCGCGTCCTGATCGCAATCGACCCGGATTTCGGCGACCCGCAGGACATGTCCCGATGTTTCGCCCTTCATCCACAACCGGCCGCGCGAACGCGAGTGAAAGTGCGCCAAACCGGTCTCGCGGGTCAGCGCGATCGCCTCGGCATTCATGTGCGCCACCATCAGCAAGCGCCCGCTGGCATGATCGACCACCACCGCAGTGAGGAGCCCTGCCGAATCGTACTTCGGCATGAAGACGGTGCCTTGCTCGCGCAGCAAGGCTTCGCGATTCGAATCTGAAATGACGAAACCCTCTCCGCAAAATGCGCTACCAACTGGTACTTTGTTGCAGGATAACCACAACATGCACTAAAAATCCACGCCTGCCTAACAATCGCCTTTCCCCGACCGAAACTATGCCTGATAAGGGCAGTGCGGTTTGAGGGAACTGCATTTGCACTGCCGCAAGGCAGCGCGAAAAAAGCCGAAGTTCGGGGAACAACGAGGGGTTGGTTGGCTACTTGTCAGGCTGGTAACGGCATGGCGGGATGAGCTTACGGCATACAACAGTTACGGCGTTGGTAATACGGGGATTACCCTTTGCGCGATAAGCGCGAGACGCCTGCGATAATCGTCACCGGAACGCCCGGAGCCACCGCGCTTCGGGCGCTTCGTGTTAGGCGGGCGGAAAATCGCTCCCGCGCTGGGCTTGATCAAGCGCCGTGTCCAGCACTCTGGCAAAACAGGCAATCCGCACCTGCCCCGCGCCCGCCTTGCGCAGCGCCTTGATGCAGGCATCGCTGGTCGCGCCAGTGGTCAGGACATCATCGACAAGCAGCACATTGGCCCCGCGCAGCCGCGCCAGATGCCGCCGATGGGGCGCAATCGCGCCGGCAACCTCCGCCGCGCGCGCGCGCAGCCCCAGCCCGCCCAGCGTCCGGGTGCGGCGGGTGCGGACCAAGCCATCAACCAGTAGCGGTTGAGAAAGCGCCGCCGCGATGCGCCCCGCCAGCAAGGCGGACTGGTTGAACCCCCGCGCCCATAGCCGCCAGCGGTGCAGCGGCACCGGCACCACCAGCCATTCCCCCTCAAGCGCAGGGATGCGCTGGAGCATCAGCCGCACCAGCAACCCTGCCAGCGCAATGCGCCGCCCGCGCTTGAACGCCAGCACCAGATTGCGCGACGCCTCGTTATAGAGCGTTGCCGCCGCAATCCCCTGATGGCGCGGCGGATTGGCCATGCACGGTGCGCAAACGGATCCTTCCCCCGCCGCGCCATCCGCGCCCGCTGCCTCGGCCGAATCGGGCAGCGGGCGCTGGCACCGCGCGCAGGCCGGGTCTCCCGGGATCGCCAGCTTGCTCCAGCATGCGGCGCACAGCCCCCCCTGGCTCGCCAGCGCTTCGCCGCAAAGCGGGCAGCGCGGCGGAAACACCAGATCGATCAGCGGCGTGAGGGAGAGAGCTTCGGCCATTGCTGTCGTTGTCATGCGCCGCGAAGCTCTTGGCAAGCCGCCTGCAACGCGGCAGGGCAGCGGCGATGACATCGCTTCCCCCCACGATCTTTTCGGCCCCGCGCCGGGCCCAGGCGCGCCGCCGCATGCGCCGCTTGCAGCAGCAGGAGGGAGCCGCGCGCTACATCGCCGATGACATGGCCGAAGACGTGCTCGAACGGCTGGCCTTCTTGCGCCACGAGCCCGCGCGCGCGCTGGTCGAAGGCGACATAACCGGCGCCATTTCCTCCGCGCTGGCCGCGCGCGGCTGCGCCGTGGTGCGCGCCGATCCGCAGCCTGCGCCCCGCGAAATTGGCGGCGAAATTGCCATCGATGAAGCGCTGCCCCGTCCATTTCCCGGCGCCTTCGACCTTTGCGTCAACGTCGGCACGCTGGCCACGGTCAACGATCTGCCGGGCGCGCTGGTGCATCTGCGCGCGATGCTCGCCCCGGGCGGCCTTGCCATGATCAGCATGATCGGCGCGGGCAGCCTGCCCAAGCTGCGCGCCATCATGTTCGCCGCCGACGGCGACCAGCCCGCCGCACGCATCCATCCGCAGGTCGATGTGCGCGCGGGCGGGCAATTGCTGCAACGAACCGGCTTTGCCGATCCGGTGGTGGATAGCCGCACGTTGGACGTGCGCTTCGGCTCGCTGGAGCGACTGGTGGGCGACTTGCGCGAGCAAGGCCTCGGCAATTGCCTTGCCAGCCCTGCACCGCCTCTGGGCAAGGCGGGCTACCGCCGGGCGGCGCAAGCCTTTGCCGAAGCAGCCGACGCCGATGGCCGAGTTACAGAACGCTTCGAGATATTGACGCTTAGCGGTTGGGCGCGCGCGATTCGCCCTCCCAAATTCTGACCGCTCAGCCCAATGCCGCCTGCGCTGCTGCAAGCCGCGCGATGGGCACGCGGTAAGGGCTGGCCGAGACATAATCGAGGCCGATCTTTTCGCAGAACGCGATCGAAGCCGGATCGCCACCATGCTCGCCGCAGATGCCCAGTTTGATTTCAGGCCGGGTCTTGCGCCCGCGCTCCGCCGCCAGTTCGACCAGCTGGCCCACACCCTCGATATCGAGGCTGACGAACGGATCGCGCGGATAGATCCCCTGTTCGACATAAGGCCCGAGGAACCGCGCCGCATCGTCCCTCGAAACGCCTAGCGTTGTCTGGGTCAAGTCATTGGTTCCGAACGAGAAGAACATCGCTTCCTCGGCAATCTCGCCCGCCATCAGCGCGGCGCGCGGCAGCTCGATCATCGTGCCGACGAGGTATTCGAGCGTGCGCTTCTTTTCCGCAAACACGGCTTGCGCCTGCCGGTCGACCAGCGCGCGCAGGATTTCGAGCTCGCGCCGCGTGGCGACCAGCGGGATCATCACTTCGGGCACGACCGCTTCGCCCGATTTTTCCGCGACATCGCACGCCGCCTCGAAAATCGCGCGTGCCTGCATCTCGTAAATCTCGGGGAACGTGATGCCAAGGCGGCAGCCGCGATGGCCGAGCATCGGGTTGAACTCGTGCAATTCCTCGGCGCGGCGCTTGAGGTGGTCGACGCCCAGACCCGTGGCCTCCGAAAGCTCGGCAAATTCGCCGTCGCCGTGCGGCAGAAACTCGTGCAGCGGCGGATCGAGCAGCCGGATCGTCACCGGAAGACCCGCCATGACTTCGAAAATCCCGGTGAAATCTGCGCGCTGTTCGGGCAGCAGCCCCTCCAGCGCGCGGCGGCGGGTGGCCTCGTCTTCCGCCAGAATCATCTGCCGAACCAGCGAGATACGACCCGCTTCGAAAAACATGTGTTCGGTGCGGCACAGCCCGATGCCTTCTGCGCCGAATTGCAGCGCGACCTGGCAATCGAGCGGCGTTTCCGCGTTCGCCCGCACTTTCATGCGGCGGTGCTTGTCGGCCCAAACCATCAGCGTGCCAAAATCGCCGACCAGCTCGGGTTCGACGGTGGGCACGAGCCCCGCCATCACTTCGCCGTTCGATCCATCGAGCGTGATCACTTCGCCTTCGCTCACGCTGCGCCCACCGATCTTGGCGGTGCGCGAATGCATGTCGATCGACAGGCCCGATGCGCCCGAAACGCAAGGACGGCCCATGCCGCGCGCCACCACGGCAGCATGGCTGGTCATGCCGCCGCGCGCAGTCAGAATGCCCTTGGCCGCGTGCATTCCGTGAATATCCTCAGGTGAGGTCTCAACCCGCACAAGGATCACGCTCTCGCCCAGTTGCGCGCGCCGCTCGGCCGAATCGGCATCGAACACCACAACGCCCGACGCCGCGCCGGGCGAAGCTGGCAAACCGCGCGTCAACACTTCGCGCACCGCGGCGGGATCGAGCGTAGGGTGGAGCAGCTGATCGAGCGCCATCGGATCGATGCGGCGTATGGCGGTCGCCTCGTCGATCAGGCCTTCGTGGACCATGTCCACCGCCATCTTGAGCGCGGCCTTGGCGGTGCGCTTGCCCGAACGGGTCTGCAGCATCCACAGTTTGCCCTGTTCGACTGTGAATTCAATATCCTGCATGTCTTTGTAATGACGTTCCAGCAGGTCGAAAACGGCGGCGAGCTCGGCATAAGCATCCGGCATCACCTCTTCCATCGAGAGCGGCTTTGCCCCTGCGCGTTCGCGCGCGGCCTTGGTCAGGTATTGCGGGGTGCGGATGCCAGCGACGACATCCTCGCCTTGCGCATTGACCAGCCATTCGCCGTAATAGGCGCGCTCGCCGGTGGCGGGATCGCGGGTGAAGGCTACGCCAGTGGCCGAAGTATCGCCCATGTTGCCAAAGACCATCGCCTGCACATTGACCGCAGTGCCCCAGGTGGCAGGAATGTCGTTCAGGCGGCGATAGACGCGCGCGCGGTCGCTTTCCCACGAATCGAACACCGCGCCGATCGCGCCCCACAGTTGCTCGTGCACATCCTGCGGGAATGGGCGGCCCAGTTCCTCGAGCACGATCGCCTTGTACTGCGCCACCAGCGCCTGCCAATGCTCCGCGCTCAGTTCAACATCGGCGTAAAACCCGTTGTCTTCCTTGACGATTTCAAGCGCATCCTCGAACCGGTGATGATCGAGACCAAGCACCACATCCGAATACATCTGCACGAAGCGGCGGTAGCTGTCCCAGGCAAAGCGCGGATCGCCCGATCCTGCGGCAAGGCCCGCGACGGTATCGTCGTTGAGGCCGAGATTGAGCACGGTGTCCATCATGCCCGGCATCGAAACGCGCGCTCCCGAGCGGACCGAGACGAGCAATGGATTGACAGGATCGCCGAACACACGGCCTGTGGCTTTTTCGATATGCGCGATGCCATCGGCAACGCCTGCACGAATCTCGTCGTCGAAGCTCTTGCCCGCGGCATTATAGGCGGTGCAGACCTCGGTGCTGATCGAGAAGCCAGGAGGCACCGGCAGGCCGATCCCGGCCATTTCCGCCAGATTGGCACCCTTGCCGCCGGTGATCGTCTTGTCGCGCGAACGCGGATCGCTGGAGACTGCACCGCCGCCGAAGTGGAATAGGTATGCGCTCATTGGGAAGCGATGCTCCTGTGATCCGGGTCTGCCACCGATATTGCAAATGGCGCTGCGTCGCCGATTAGCCTTCGATTCGTGAAAAGTCTGCTACTTTGTGCACCGCAGCACGAAACTGATCGAGCAGACCAAGCCGCGCGGCCCGCTTGACCGGGTCGGCATCGTTGACCGTAACATGCTCAAAAAAAGCGTCAATTGGCGCGCGCAACGAGGCAAGCGCGGCCATCGCGGCGGTGAAGTCCTCGGCGGCGATGGCGGTTTCGACTTGCGGTTCGGCGGCGGCAAGCGCGGCGATGAGCGCGGCTTCGGCGGGCTCAGCCTGATAGCCCTCCCCCGTTCGGGGGAGGGTTGGGTGGGGGTGCGCTGCACTTGCAGACGTGGGATACCCCTCCCCCGACCCCTCCCCAACGGGGAGGGGGGCAGAAGTGTAGCCCTCTTTCTTGAGGATATTCGCCGCACGCTTGTAGCCCGCGAGCAGGTTGGTGCCGTCCTCGGTGGTGACGAAGGCCTGCAACGCATGGACGCGGGCGAGCAGGCGGACGAGATCGTCCTCGCCGCCGAGCGCGAACACCGCGTCGATCAGGTCGTGGCGGACGCCTGCCTCGCGCTGCTGGACTTTGAGGCGGTCGGCGAAGAAATTCACGAGCGTTTCGCGAGTTCGTTGATAGATATCCGCTATCTCGGACATCGACTCAGGTTCAAATAGTCTCGGCTGCCCTTTGGTTTCGAGCAGAGCTTGAGCTGCCATTTTCCAGTGCAACGGTCCGCGATTTACCGCCATAAACTCTAGCGCCGCCAAGAGCTCAAATCTTAAATTTGATGAGCAGATTATGGCGATGACGCCGAGAGCTGCGCGTCGAAGAGCAAAGGGATCCTTTGAGCCAGTCGGAACCTCGTTGACTGCAAAGAAGCAGAAAATCGTATCCAGCTTATCCGCCAGCGCCACGGCCACGGCCACCGGCGCGGTGGGCACGTCGTCGACCTGTCCGACTGGTTTGTAGTGATCGCGGATGGCGTCGGCGACGGCTTCGGGCAGGCCTTCGGCGCGGGCGTAGTAGCCGCCCATCAGGCCTTGGAGTTCGGGGAATTCGCCGACCATTTCGGTGACGAGATCGACCTTGCAGAGGCGGGCGGCGAGTTCGGCTTGATCGGCGAGCGAAGCCCTCCCCCGTTCGGGGGAGGGTTGGGTGGGGGTGCTCTCAACCTGCGAGGTGGGAGCCCCCTCTCCCGACCCCTCCCCAATGGGGAGGGGAGATGCGGCAACGATGCCTTCCTCCACCAGCCAGCGGGCGAGTTTGGCGACGCGTTCGACTTTGTCGGCCAAGGTGCCGAGCTTTTCGTGGAAGGTGATGCGTTCAAGCTTCTTGGCCTGATCGGCCAGCGCAGTCTTGCGGTCCTGATCCCAGAAGAAGCGCGCGTCGGAGAGGCGGGCGGCGAGGACTTTGCGGT
>NZ_CAMBTS010000060.1 GCF_945870625.1 Novosphingobium sp. Chol11
CAGCTGAAGCGCGAGGCCGAGAGCGAAGCGAACGCTGAGGAGGCGCTGAAGGAGATCGAGGCCGAACAGGACGATTATCGGAAGATCGCCGAGCGCCGCGTGCGCCTCGGCCTGCTCCTGTCGGAAATCGGCCAGGCCAACGGCGTGGCGGTTACCGCGCAGGAAATGGACATGCTGACACGGCAGGCCGCGCAGCAATACCGCGAGGAAGATCGCCAGCGCTTTGCCGAGTATATCCGTTCGGACCCGCTGGCCGCCGCGCAGCTGCGCGCGCCGCTTTATGAGGATAAGGTCGTCGACTTCCTGTTCGACAAGGCCGAAGTATCCACCCGCGAAGTGACCCGCGAGGAATTGCAGGCTGCGATCGAAGCGGATGAAAACGGCGTGCCCGCCGAAGTGAAATCCGCGCCCGAGTCGAAGAAGAAGGCGGCCAAGAAGGCCAAGGCCGATGCCGAGCCGGAAGCGGCTGTAGAAACCGCGCCGACCGAAGCGGATGCGGAAAGCGCCAAGCCGGCCAAGAAGTCGCCCGCCAAAAAGAAAGAGGTTGCCCCTGCGGCAGAGTCCGCTGCGGATGGGGCCGAGGCCAGCCCTGCGCCAAAGAAGAAGGCCGCTGCCAAGAAGAAGGTGGAAGAAGCCTGATCGTTTTGTCCGCACCGCGCGGAATTTCTTGAGCGAATTCAGAAAGGTGCGTCTCGCAAGGGGCGCACCTTTCTGATGCGCTCCTCGTAGCATTGCTAAGCGGGCAAACGGATTGCCTTGGCGAATCGCGCTGTGAGAGAATCGGGCAGCAAGGAACCCTGGAGGGAACCCCAATGCACGTCGCACGCAATCGCAGAGCTTCGCGTCAGCACGTCTCCAAAACGCATCAGCCCCCGCCGGCCGGCCGGTCGGCCCGGCAGGAGCAGGAGTTCATGCTGCGTAGCGCTGGAACGCCGCCCGCCTTCCCCCGCGACCTAATCCTGCCCGGACCGCAGCACGCGATCAACGCGCCGCCTTTCCCGTCCGAACCAGCAAGCCCCGCCGACGATCCGCAAGCAACGCCTGCCGCCGCGCTGGGCCCGGCGCGCCCCGGCGATGCCCAAAGTGCCCGCCGTGCCAAGGGCAAGAAGGCCCGCAAGGCCGCGCTGCGCCTGGCGGCAGCGGAGCAGGCGCGCAAGGCAGCCTCGCCCAAGGCGCAGCCGCCGATCCTAGCATCGGCCGAAGCCTCCCCCCAGCCTGCCGCTCTGCCAGCCATTCTGCCAGCCGCCCTGCCCCTCGCTCCTATACCTTCACCCGCCCCCCAGCCCGCGGGCGAGGCGACGCAGCCGGTCCCGTGCGTGGTCGCGGCTCTTGAAAACTGCGGCGGCATCAGCGCTGCGCCCGCGCCCATGCCAGTTGCCGCTCGTTTGCCCGAACTGGAGCCCGAACTCGCCCCTGAGCCTGCTCCGCAGTCCGCGCCCGCCTTCCTCTTGCCGTCCGCGCCCGAACCCCTCGTGACCGCACCTCCTCCCCTCGCGGCAGATGTCCCCCTGCCGCGATCGCGGTCCCTGGTTCCGGCGCGGCGGCAAGGCCTTGTCGACATGATCGCCTTTCTCTTGCGCGACTCGGGTCGGCGGCTCGCGCGCTGGTCGGCGCGGCGACACAAGATGCGCGAACAATACGCGCAGCTCTATGCCTCCGATCTGCGCAAAGCGGCGATGCAAAGCCAGCTCGAAGCGCTCGAAGCGCTGCGCCAGCAACAACGCTGAGGGGTTATTCGCCCCAGCGCTTGAGGCTAGGTTTGGCCAGCACTGCGGTGCGTGCGCGTTCATAAGCCGCGCCCGCATTCAGCACGCGGGCATCGTCCCATTTGGCACCCATGATCGACAGCCCGACGGGCAGGCCTTCGACTGCGCCCATCGGCACGCTGAGATGCGGATAGCCCGCAATCGCCGCCAGATTGCCCGCGCCCGCATCGATGCTGTGATCGCCGGTGACCAGATCGATCGGCCATGCCGGCGCGCCGATCGGCGCGACGAGGAACGAGACGCGGTGCTCGGCCAGCAACTTGTCGATCCCCTCGCGCCCCGCGAGTCGCAGCGAATTCTCGCGCGCTTTCTGGTAAACCGCCTCGTCGGTCATGGCCTCCGCTTCTTCGAAAGTATCCTGCCCGAACCAGCGCAGTTCGGCCGGGTTCGCCTTGTTGAAGGCGATGGCATCGGCCAGGCTGCGGATCGGCGGCTTGCCGGGCAGCGCGCGCAGATAGGCGCCGAGATCGCTGCGCAGCTCATAGAGCAGGACGGCATATTCATCGCGGCCCATTTCGGGCGGAAAATCGACCGATATTTCGACCAGCTGCGCGCCCGCCCGCTTGAGATCGGCCAGCGCGGCATCGAACAGCGCGATGAGCCCCGGATGCGTGCCTGCCTGCTTGCGCAGCACGCCGATGCGCACCCCCTTGAGGCTGGCGGCGGCAAGCCCTGCGGCATAATCGCCCTTGCGGGCATCGGCCTCGGCGGTGGCGGGATCGGCCGCATCGCTGCCCGCCATCACGGTGAGCATCAGCGCGGCATCGCGCACACTGGTGGTCATCGGGCCAACGGTATCCTGGCTGTGGCTGATCGGCGCGACATGGGTGCGACTGACGAGGCCGACTGTGGGCTTGAACCCGACAATGCCATTGACCGAGGCGGGGCAGGTGATCGAGCCGTCGGTCTCGCTGCCGATTGCCGCCCAGGCCAGCCCGGCGGCAATCGCCGCGCCGCTGCCCGAGGACGATCCGCACGGCGAGCGATCGAGCGCGTGTGGGTTCTTGGTCTGCCCGCCAACGCCGCTCCACCCGCTCGATGACGCGCCAGAGCGGATGTTGGCCCATTCGGAAAGATTGGTCTTGCCCAGGATGACCACGCCCGCCGCGCGCAACGCCGCGATGAACGGGGCATCGCGCCCGGTCACGTTGTCCTTGAGCGCGAGGCTGCCCGCCGTGGTCGCCATCGCGTCCTTGGTCTCGATATTGTCTTTGACCAGAATCGCCTTGCCCGCCAGCGGCCCTGCGACGCCGCGCGCCGCTTTTTCAGCGGCCAGCGCAGCGGGATTGGTCACGATCACCGCGTTGAGTTTCGGCCCCGCGTCATCAATCGCGGCGATGCGCGCAAGATAAGTAGAGACGCTTTCCTGCGCGCAGGCAGGCCCGGCCCATGTGGCAGCGGCCAGCAAAGTGCCCAAAAGAATGCGCATGCGATTGCCCCCCAAGAATGACGTGCGCCAAAGCTGCGCCGCAGTGCGCCGCAAGACAAGGCCCTTCTAAGGTCAGGGAAAAGCGGCGGACGCCATACGCCTATCGGGCAAGTGCGCGATCAGGCGTCGCCTGCAGCAAAGTTCGCCGCAACCTTGGCGCACAGGCGCGGCCTATCCTCAAAAAGGTTGGCCGCCATCTGGCGCGATTGCATCATTTGCACGTGGCAAACAGAAATGTGGCCACGCAATCCCCCCCACAATGGGTTAACGCCCTTGAACATCGGGCTGTGGCACGCAACATAGGCCCATCAAAATCAAGAGGGATATATGCAGGACCTGTTTGGCGCTTCGGGCGCATCTGTTTATGGATCGCGCACGTTTAATCCGGCGACTGGCGACCCGGTGACCGGGGCGCTGGTGCCGGTGGTGGTCGAGCAGACCAGCCGCGGTGAACGCAGCTTCGATATCTTCTCGCGCCTGCTGCGCGAGCGAATCGTTTTCGTCACCGGCGAAGTAGAGGACAACATGGCCTCGCTTATCGTGGCGCAGCTTTTGTTCCTCGAGTCGGAAAATCCGGCCAAGGATATCTCGATGTATATCAACTCGCCGGGCGGGGTGATCACTGCGGGCATGGCGATTTACGATACCATGCAGTATATCCGGCCGAAGGTATCGACGGTCTGCATCGGCCAGGCCGCTTCTATGGGCAGCTTCCTGCTCGCGGCGGGCGAGCCGGGCATGCGCATCGCGCTGCCCAATGCGCGGATCATGGTGCACCAGCCGTCGGGCGGGACGCGCGGCATGGCCTCCGACATCGAGATTCAAGCCCGCGAAATCCTGCGCATCCGCAGGCGGATGAACGACCTCTACGCCAAGTTCACCGGCAAGCCGCTCGACGAGATCGAAAAGGCGATGGACCGCGACACCTTCCTCGAAGCCGAAGAAGCCAAAGCCTTCGGGATCGTCGACCGCGTGTTCGAATCGCGTCCGCCTTCGGACCAGACCGGGATCGAAGAAGGATCGGGCGGCGCGCCAACGCCCTGATTTCTGCCTGATTGCCGGGAGTTTGCGCCAGCAAACGCTCGGCAATCTAGGGATTTATTTGCCGTTATCGTGCCCGGTTGATTAATGCCCTTGGGGTAGTAGGATAACCGGGATCGCCGCTGGCAAAGCGGCGCCAAGGATCGAAGAATGACCAAGCTTTCCGGATCTGATACCAAGAGCACGCTCTATTGCAGCTTCTGCGGCAAATCGCAGCACGAGGTGCGCAAGCTCATCGCAGGGCCAACCGTGTTCATCTGCGATGAATGCGTCGAGCTGTGCAACGACATCATCCGCGAAGAAACCAAGGCTGGTCTGGCGGGCAAGAAAGACGGCGGGGTGCCCACGCCGCGCGATATCTATGCCACGCTCAACGATTATGTGATCGGGCAGGACCGCGCCAAGCGTGTGCTCTCGGTGGCGGTGCACAACCACTACAAGCGCCTGAAGCACAGCGGCAAGGGCGGCGAGGTCGAGCTTTCGAAGTCGAACATCCTGCTCGTCGGCCCGACCGGTTCGGGCAAGACGCTGCTGGCGCAGACGCTCGCGCGCACGTTCGACGTGCCCTTCACGATGGCCGATGCCACCACCTTGACCGAGGCCGGCTATGTCGGCGAGGATGTCGAGAACATCATCCTAAAGCTGCTCCAGTCGTCGGACTACAACGTCGAAAAGGCGCAGCACGGCATCGTTTATATCGACGAGATCGACAAGATCAGCCGCAAGGCGGAGAACCCCTCGATCACGCGCGATGTCTCGGGCGAAGGCGTGCAGCAGGCGCTGCTCAAGCTGATGGAAGGCACCACCGCTAGCGTTCCGCCGCAGGGCGGGCGCAAGCATCCGCAGCAGGAATTCCTGCAGGTGGACACCACCAACATCCTGTTCATCTGCGGCGGCGCGTTCGCCGGGCTCGACAAGATCATCTCCGACCGCCTGCAAAAGCGCTCGATCGGCTTTGGCGCGCATGTCGCCGATCCCGACAAGCGCAAAGTGGGCGAGCTGCTGCAAAAGGCCGAGCCTGAGGATCTGCTCAAGTTCGGCCTGATCCCCGAATTCGTCGGTCGCTTGCCGGTGATCGCCACGCTCAACGATCTGGATATCGAAGCGCTGGTGAAGATCCTGAAGGAACCCAAGAACGCGCTGATAAAGCAATACCAGCGCCTGTTCGAGCTGGAAGACGTCGCCCTCACCTTCACCGACGACGCGCTGGAAGCAATCGCCAAGCGCGCCATCGAGCGCAAGACCGGCGCACGCGGGCTGCGCTCGATCGTCGAGGGTTTGCTGCTCGATACGATGTTCGACTTGCCCACGCTCGAAGGCGTTTCCGAGGTCGTGGTCGACAAGGACGTGGTCGACGGCCGCAAGGAACCCGTGCAAGTGCACGAGAGCAAGGAACAGGCGGCCTGAGTTTTCTGATCCTCCCCCTTCCGCCGGAAGGGGGAGGATTGAGAGGCCGCCTAGGCTAAAACCTTGGCAAACCGCGCATCCGCCGCCGCCCAGTTGGTCGCCGCCATGTAGGCATCGACATACGCCGCCGCCTTCGCGCCGAAGTCCATCTGATAGGCGTGTTCGTACATGTCCATGGCGAGGATCGGCGTGCCGCCTGCCAAGGTCATCGTGTGATCGTTGGCCCACTGGTTGGTAAGACGGCCATCGTGCGGTGACCATTGCAGTAGCACCCAGCCAGAACCGCCGCCCAATGCGCGGCCCATCGCGGTAAACTCTGCGGCCCATTTGGTCTGGCTGCCGAAATCGCGCTCGATCGCTTGTGCCAGCGCTTTGCCGGGCGCGATCGGTTGGCCGAGGCTGGAGAAATAGATTTCGTGGAGGATCATCGAATTCCACGCGAGCAATTCTTCGCGCTTCAGCCCGTTGATCACAAAGCCCGGCGCGGTGGCGGGATCGAGCTTGGCAAAATCGGCCTTGATCGCGCCCAGCCGCTTCACCGCGCCGACATAATTGTTGTCGTGGTGGCTGTTCAGCATCTTGGCCGAGAGGCCGGGCACAAGCGAGGCATCGAATGCCACCGGGGTTGGCGCAAAGGGCGCGGTCTGCGCGCGGCCCGGCGACGGCAAAGCGGTGGCTGCGGTGAGCGTTGCAGCTGCGGTGAGCGCTGTTCTGCGGTTCATCTGCATGGGAAGGCTCCTGAGATTTCTGGCGCGATCATCGCAGGGATTGGCGCGCTGTCCAGTCTGGCTTTATGCAAAACAGGACGGGCAGACCGCATGGCCTGCCCGTCCCTTCGTCGCGTCGCTTGCGCGGCTTAGTTGGGCAGCGAGACCGCGTCGGTGACGTGGATGACGCCGTTGCTTTCCATCAGATCCGCCGCGATCACCGTGGCCATGCCGCCCTTTTCATCGGCGAGCATCACCGACGAGCCCATGATCGAAGCAGTGAGCTTGCCGCCTGCCACGGTCGTCAACACGGCTTTACCGCCTCCTGCGTTGATCATGCCGACCAGCTGCGCCGCAGACACTTTGCCCGCAACCACATGATAGGTCAGGATCTTGGCAAGCGTGGCCTTGTTTTCCGGCTTCAGCAGCGTTTCCACCGTGCCGGCAGGCAGCTTGGCAAAGGCGGCATTGGTCGGCGCGAACACCGTGAACGGCCCCGCGCTGTTCAGCGTATCGACCAGATCAGCGGCTTTGACCGCAGCGACCAGCGTCGTGTGATCCTTGGAAGCGATCGCTGCTCCAACGATGGTCTGGCTGGCAGCCATCGGCTCGGCAAGGACCGGCGATGAACCAGCGAGCAGCACGGCAGCGAAAGCGAGGACGGCAATATTTTTACGAACCATGATCAATCTCCAGAGTTTGGCGAATCAGCCCCCAATCCCCGGTGCCATTAACCATACTCGGTGCGTCCGGTTCCGTGCCCTTAGGGCCATGTCACCGCGGCCCGCCCGATCTGGGGGTCAGGCGGCCTTGATCAGCCGCATCTCGCAGCCATGGCAATCATGGCCTTCGGTCTCGATCTGGAAGGTGGTGTGATGCACGCCGAAATCATGTTCCAGTTCGTGCGCCAAAGCATGGAGGAAGGCATCGCCGGGGTGCCCCGCCGGGATGACGAGGTGCGCGGTCAGCGCGGTTTCGGTCGTGCTCATCGGCCAGATGTGCAGATCATGCACCGCGCGGACCCCCGGGCGGGCGCAGAGAAATTCCTGCACCGCCCGCTCATCGATCGCGGCGGGCACAGCTTGCAGCCCCATCTTGAGCGCGCTGCTCAGCAGATCCCACGTGCCATAGCCAATCACCCCGACGATCAGCAGGCTGGTGAGCGGATCGATCCAGTGCCAACCGGTGAGCATGATCAGCAAGCCGGCGACCACCACACCCGCCGAAACCGCCGCATCGGCGGCCATATGAAGATAGGCGCCGCGAATGTTGATGTCATGGTGGCGGCCGCGCATGAACATCAGCGCGGTGACCGTGTTGATCACGATGCCGATCGCGGCGATGGCCATGATCGGCCCGCCCATGACCGGCGCGGGATCGAACAGGCGGCGCAAAGTCTCGACCAGGATCGCGCCAAGCGCCACGAGCAGAAGGCTGGCGTTGATCAGCGCGGCAAGGATCGAGCTCGCCTTGAAACCATACGTGAACCGCGCCGTGGGCGCGCGCGCTGCCAGCACGCTGGCACCATAAGCGATGACCAGGCCGAGCACATCGGAGAGATTGTGCCCCGCGTCTGCCACCAGCGCCATCGAGCCGGAGAGGATGCCGTAACCGCCCTCGAGCAGCACAAAGCCCCCGTTCAGCGCAATGCCGATGGCGAAGGCCAGCCCGAAAGTGGCCGGCGCGGGATGGTGATGATCGTGATGGTGATGGTGGGTGCCCGACATTCACGCTCAGTAGCCGCTACGGCGTTGGTAGGAAAACGCTTTAAGCAGCGGCGCGCCCCCGGGCTGCGCCGCTGCGCGGGTGTGCCGCGAAAATGCCAGGGGGCCTGTAAGCCGGGTTCTGTCTCACCGGCGGTTTCCCGAGAAAGGGACCGTATCGGTGAGGGCAGCCATTCCTCTAGGCGGCCCGTTGCCGGGCGCGCTCAAGCAACCAACCCGGGCTGCTGGCCCAAAACCAGCCTGCTCCGAAGAGCGCGCAGCCCCTATTCGGTCTTGCTCCGGGTGGGGTTTGCCATGCCGCTTCTGTTGCCAGTCGCGCGGTGCGCTCTTGCCGCACCCTTTCACCCTTGCTGTCCCGGCTTTCACCGGGGTTAGCGGTCTGCTCTCTGTGGCACTTTCCCTGAGGTTGCCCTCGGCGGGCGTTACCCGCCACCCTTGTTTCGTGGAGCCCGGACTTTCCTCGACATCTTGCGATAGCGCGGCTGCCCGGCCCCCTGGCGGTGCCTACCTAGCATGGCCCATGTCGCGTTCCAACAGCAGCTCGAACAAAAGCGCGCCGGTCTGCCCATCCGGCTCGCCGGTGATGCGGTGGGGCCTCCAGCGACGCTCAAAGGCCCGGACCGCCGCCGCACGATCGGTGATGTCGTAACCAAACCGCTCGAGCGCCAGATAGAACGCGCTGTCGTTATCCCAGACCAGCCGGATGGCAAGCTTGGGCTTGGCCAGCGCCAGCCGCAATTGCGCCAGCCGGTCCCAATCGAACAGCTCGCCCGGATCCTGCTTGCGCGCTGGCGCAATATCCGAATGGCCCACGACATTGGCGCGCGGGATATCGTGGCGATCGATGATATCGGCGAGC
Source organism: Novosphingobium sp. Chol11 (assembly GCF_945870625.1). Classification (GTDB taxonomy): domain Bacteria; phylum Pseudomonadota; class Alphaproteobacteria; order Sphingomonadales; family Sphingomonadaceae; genus Novosphingobium. The sequence continues at coordinate 8,934 of NZ_CAMBTS010000060.1, forward strand.
AAGGGCAGCAGCGCATCCATTTGCGCGTCGGGAAACGGGCGGTAGCCCCATTCGTGCCCCGGATTGACCAGCTCGATGCCGACGCTGGCCGAATTGATATCGGTGATCCCGCGCCACGACGAGCGCCCCGCATGCCACGCTCGCTTGTCCTCGCTGACCAGCCGGGTGACGGTGCCATCCTCGTCGATCATGTAATGCGCCGAAACTTCGGCGGCCGGATCGCACATCCGCTCCAATGCCTCGGCGGCGGTCTGCATGCCGGTGTAATGAATCACCACCATCGAGACGGGCAACAGCCGCTCGTTCCAGTTGGGAGAGGGAACCTCGCGGTTCACCAGCCAGTCGATCATGGCACGGCCCCCTCAGGTGGTGGGCAGCACCGCGCCCATGACCAGCGCATCGGCCCCGTTGTGAACCTGCAGACCGCCGCCCGCGCTGGCGGCGAGTTGCTGGATCATCACCGCAGGCGCGGTGCGGCTGGAAAGTTCGGCAGGAGGCAGGGTGCCATCCAGCGCCTGGCCGATTACCGGATCGAACACCACCCGCGCCCCGATGGCGCGCACGACGATCTCGCTGATCCCGCCCTTCGCCTCTGCCGCGATATCGAGCGTGCCGCCGCGCACCAGCGCCTCGATCCCGATCAGCGCCAGATTGAGCAGCACTTTCACCGCTGGCTTGGGCAGGGCATCGCCGCCCAGCGACCAGTTCGCAGTAATCCGGCCATTGTTGCCCACCAGCGCATCGATCAGCCCCTTGGGCTCCTCGATCGGCACCATTTCGCCAAAGCCGCCCGCCGCGCCGAACGCCAGCCTGAAAAAGCGCAGCTTGTCGGTCGATATCTTGGCGCTCTGCTCCAGCAATTCGAAGCACTTCTGCCGCATCGACGGGTCTTTTTCATCGGCGAGCAGTTCAAGCCCGTTGGAAAGCGCGCCGACCGGGCTGAGCAGATCGTGGCACAAGCGCGAGCACAGCAGGCTGGCAAGGTCGAGCGAGGCGGTGGTCATGATGCGGTGGTCATGGTCTGGCTGGAGTCCCTGTTTGGGGCGAAGTTGACATAGTTGACACAGTCCAGATGGCGAAACTCGTGCCCCCTTCCCGCGTCCCATTTTGAGACTTTATGCGGCTTGCCGAGCGGAATTTCAAAGGCGCACGTGTCATCATCAATACGCAGCCTTACCCGTCATCGAGCGCGTAGGAAAGCGGTTCGAACCCTGACGGGCCATCGCGCCACAAGGAAACCTCGCCCGCCGCCGCGATCGCCCACACGCGCCCGTCGCCAGAGGCGCTGGCGCGGTCGGTGGCCGAGGGCCGGGCCACGCCATTGGGGTGCGAATGGAAATAGCCAAGAACCGCAGGCCCGCCCGCGCGCGCCGCCTTGTGCGCGGCGATCAGCATGGCAGGATCGATTTCGAAATGGCGCAGCGGTTCGGGATGGACATTGGCGGCGGGAAGCGCGGTGAGGATGCGGGTGCCATGGCCAAGGAGGATGCCGCAGGCTTCGTTTGGCGCGGCGCGGGCGGCGGCCTCCATGATGGCGGCATAGGCGGTTTCGGCGAAGGTCATTGCGCTTCGGTCTAGCGTCGCGCAGGCTGCTTCGACAAGTTCAGCATGAGCGGTTTTGTTTTCTTCTGAGTTTACGCGCTTGTTTGCGCCCAACCCCGCTCATCCTGAGCTTGTCGAAGGATGCAGAAGCGGCTCTTGCCGCCCAAACCCTGCATGCCCATATCCAACACATGGGGGGAACTGACACGATCATCGAGGGCACAATTCCCACTGGCGGCCTGCGGCTCGACCGGGCGCTGGCCGATGCATCGGGCCTCTCGCGCGAGCGGATCAAGGGGTTGATGGACGAGGGACGGGTGGAGCTTGGCGGCAAGATCGCGGCGCAGGCTTCGTTCAAGCCGGCCGAGGGCACCGCCTTTGCCATCCGCGTCCCCGAAGCCGCACCTGCGGCAGCAGCGGCGCAGGATATCGCGCTGGTGGTGGCTTATGAAGACGCGCACCTGATCGTGGTGAACAAGCCGGCGGGCCTTGTGGTGCATCCCGCCGCTGGCAATCTGGATGGCACGCTGGTCAATGCGCTGCTCCATCATTGCCGGGGGCAGCTTTCCGGGATTGGCGGCGTGGCGCGCCCGGGGATCGTTCACCGCATCGACAAGGATACCTCGGGGCTGCTGGTGGTGGCCAAAAGCGATGCGGCGCACGAAGGGCTGGCGAAGCAGTTTGCCGATCATTCGATCGAGCGGGCTTACATTGCCGTCACCGGCGGCGTGCCGATCCCGCTGGCGGGCACCGTGCGCGGGGCGATTGCGCGGGCGCAGCATGACCGCAAGAAAATGGCATTGGTCGAAGATGGCCGGGGCAAGCATGCGGTGACGCATTACCGCACGATCGAAGCGCTGGACGGCGCAGCGGTGATCGAATGCCGGCTCGAAACGGGGAGAACCCACCAGGTGCGCGTTCACCTTGCGTCAATTGGTCACGCCTTATTGGGGGACCCTGTTTATGGACGCGCGCCCCCTCGCCTTCGCCCGATTCTGGCCCGGCTCGAATTTCGCCGGCAAGCGCTTCATGCCGCCGAGCTGGGTTTCATCCATCCGATCTCGGGCGAGCGGGTCCACTGTCAGGCCGCGCCTCCCGAGGATATACAGCAGCTTATCCGCGAATTGGGCGGGCGGCCGATTGATTTGGCCCCTAAATCCAGCTTGGCGCGTCAACGCTGAAAGATCACGACATGAGCGCGGGTACCTGTAACGGGCTGCGCTTTGAAACCGAATAGTTTTCATATCTGGCCTTGATGTGGCGATGCCGATTATGATCGCCAAGATGATAAGGTCGATGCAAAGAAGGCCCATACGATGAAGGGATCCGTGCAGGTGAGTGAGCAGAAATCCAGAGCTCTTGTGCCAGCGCTCGGCGGCGAAGCCGGTCTCAACCGCTATCTTTCGGAAATCCGCAAGTTTCCGATTCTGGCACCCGAACAGGAATACATGCTGGCCAAGCGCTATCAGGAGCATGGCGACAGCGAGGCGGCGGCGCAGCTGGTTACGAGCCATTTGCGACTCGTGGCCAAGATCGCCATGGGCTATCGCGGCTACGGCCTGCCCGTCTCCGAGCTGATTTCCGAAGGCAACATCGGCCTGATGCAGGGCGTGAAGAAATTCGAGCCCGATCGCGGCTTTCGCCTGGCCACTTATGCCATGTGGTGGATCAAGGCTTCGATCCAGGAATATATCCTGCGCTCGTGGAGCCTGGTCAAAATGGGCACCACCGCCGCGCAGAAGAAGCTGTTCTTCAATCTGCGGCGGATGAAGAAGAACCTCGAAGCGTTCGAGGATTCCGATCTTCATCCCGACGATGTGCACAAGATCGCCACCGACCTCGGCGTGCCCGAGCAGGAAGTGGTCAACATGAACCGGCGCATGATGATGGGCGGCGATGCCAGCCTGAACGTGTCGGTGCGCGAGGATGGCGAAGGCTCGTGGCAGGACTGGCTGGTCGACGACAAGCCATTGCAGGACGAAATGGTCGCCGACGCCGAAGAGACGCACATGCGCCATGAACTGCTGGTCGAGGCGATGGACAGCCTCAACGAGCGCGAACGCCACATCCTGACCGACCGCCGTCTGGTAGAAGAGCCCAAGACGCTGGAAGAATTGAGCCAAGTCTACAATGTCAGCCGTGAACGGGTGCGCCAGATCGAAGTGCGCGCGTTTGAAAAGCTGCAAAAGGCGATCCGCACTATTGCGGGCGACCGGCGCTTGATGCCTGCCTGAATGGGCGCGCGGGGAGCGGAGCGCTTTGATGACCTGAGGCGCCGGGGTGCGAGGGGCTTGGGCCTGTGCCGGACATTGCCCAAGCGCTGATGGATTGCATGATGCGGCGCAGCGCGCCATAGTTTGCAGCGATGGCTTCGCTTTACGACGAATTGAAGAACAAGCGCCCTGCACCAGAGCGCGGCCCCGGCTTGTTCAGCCGGATTGCCTGGACGATCACGCGCGCGGTCGCCGCCTTTCTGTTTTTAAGCACTGCGCTGGTGGTGATCTACAAGTTCGTGCCGGTGCCGGTGACGGCGACGATGATCTTTGATCCCAATGGTTTTACCAAGCAATGGACGCCGCTTTCGCGGATTGATCGCAACATGGTCGATGCCGCGATTGCGGGCGAGGACGGCAAGTTTTGCGAGCACAACGGGTTTGACCACGAGGCGATCCTGAAGGCCTTCGAGCGCAACCAGCGCGGCGGACGCATTCGCGGCGGATCGACGATCAGCCAGCAAACCGCCAAGAACGTGTTTCTTTGGCAGGGCGGCGGCTATCTGCGCAAAGCATTGGAGGCGTGGTTTACCGTGCTGATCGAGACGATCTGGGGCAAGCGGCGGATATTGGAAGTCTATCTCAACGTCGCCGAAACCGGCATTGGCACATATGGCGCGGAGGCCGCAGCGCAGCGCTATTACGACAAGAGCGCGATCCGCCTTTCGCGCGTGGAAGCGGCGCGCATTGCCGCCGCCTTCCCCCAGCCCAAAGTGCGCGCCGTCACTGGGGTGACCGGCAAAGTGCGCCGCCATGGCAATGCGATCGCAGCGCAAGTGAACACCGTGCGCACCGGATACGACGCCTGCGTTTATCGCTAGAACACGCTGCGATCAGGCTCACCCACCGCAGAAATCAGCCAGCGCGCCGTTCCTTCCAGCCCGATGGCAGACAGTTTGCCGGATGCGAACGCGCCGGTATCAAGCCCGATGCGCGTGGCCGACATCTCCGGCTTGTCGGTGATGGTGTGCCCGTGGACGACCACGAAATCGCGCGGCGAAACATCGTTGATGAACTCGGTGCGGATCCAGCGCAGATCGGACAGAGCCTGTTCGTCGACTGGAACACCGGGACGAATGCCGGCATGCACGAACAGATAATCCCCGATCTGGATGCGATCCTCCATCGCGCGCATGAAGGCGATATCCTCTTCGGGCACAACATCGCGCATGATGGCGCGCAGTTCCTCGATCGTGACGCGGCCATAAGTCGCCTCGTCGATGGGATAGCTGAGCAGGGTTTCGCGCCCGCCGTGGCGCAGGAAAGCGCGCATGATGTCGTCACGCTCAAAGCTGCCGAGAAACATCTCTTCATGATTGCCAGCAAGCAGGCGGACGTTGCGGCGCTGCGCCCATTCGCGGGTAGTGGCAATTACGCCGCGGCTCTCGGGCCCGCGATCCACCAGATCGCCAAGCAGGATGATCGTCGTATCAGCAGGCTGGCGCGCACGGTCGTCAAGATCGATCTGCGCGATCATGCGGCAGAGCAGATCGCGCCGCCCGTGGATATCGCCGATCGCATAAACCCGCTGGCCCGCAGGGATCGCGGCATTAAGCTCGACCTCCGGCTGTGGATCAAAAAGGGCACGCAGTTTTTTAAGCATCAATTTGTTTTACCTGAGCCTTCTTATATGGATAAGCATCGGGCGATTGCAAGTCAGGCAAAACACCTGTCAGCCAATGACAGTCCCGAAACTGAACTTAAGGTCGATGGCCCAGATTTGTGCCAAGGCTCGTTAAATATTCTTGTCTGCCCATGTAGGCGAAAGCACTGGGCAGACACGTAAAAGCCAGAGTTTGACGATCAGATAAGCCTGCTGGGAGATCAGCCTGCTGGATTCAAATGATGGGCCGCCACGCGTCAAATCCAAAGGGATGAAGAGTGGCGTGTACCCGCCCATCGGAGGAGAATTGGCCCAAAAGCGCCGCTGCGCCCTGTTTCGGGGCTGCTCAGCGCAAGTAAAACTCGATCGTCGTGACCACCCGGACTTTCTTGAACGGCGTATCGGAAACGCCCCAGCCGCCGCCCGAGTCGCCATCGCGCGCGGTCACTTCGAAATACCCTTGCGTGGCGCTCTTGATCCCGCCCACGCCGGTGCCACTGTCCTTGGCGAACTGTTCAGCGGAGCGGCGCGCATCGCGGGTCGCCTCGGCGATCATCGGCGGCTTGATCTTGTTGAGCTGGGTATACGTATAGGCCATGCCGGAGCCTTCCTCGAGCAGGACCCCGCGCCGCACCAGATCAAACTGGCGGCGCACCGCATCTTGCGCGCGCTTGATATCGGTGGTGCGCAGCGCCATCCGCTGGCGCACGGTAAAGCGGGTGAGGCCGTTGTCGGTGCTTGTGCTCACGTTCACGCCAGTGGGCTGCAGCGCATCAGGTGCAAAGCCCAGGCCGCCGAAGAAATCGCGGATATCCTGGCTGTTGCGATCAACGCTGGCTTGCGCGCTGGCGAGATCGGGGGCGGTGGCGGAATAGGCGATGGTCCAGGTGGCGAGATCGGCGGTCACCTCCTTTTCGGCGACACCGCGCACCGTCACCGCGCGGTCCGCCTCGCGCGAGCGGCGCAGGCCGTCGCCGAGCAAGTAGCCGCCCACAACCACCCCGAACGCGAGGATGGCCGAACTGATCATCGTGATCTGGCCGCGATGGGTGCGGTGAAAGGGAAGCCGCTCGTCCCCGCTCCGGCCGCTAAGCGCTTGGGTTTCGTCGGCGAACTCCGTATTGTCATTCGGCATGGCTGGTTCTTTCTGAAGGGCGTTGATCCCGCGATGAAATGTGCATTTTCATCGATGAACCGAGTTTGAACGCGTAAGGAGCCGCTAAGTGACGAAATTTCTGCATTCGATGATTCGCGTGACCGACCCGGCAGCGACCATCGCCTTCTTCGAACTGATCGGGGTGAAGGAAGTCCGCCGATTTGATAGCGAAAAGGGCCGTTTCACGCTGATCTTTCTGGCCGCGCCGGGCGGCGAGGGGATTGCCGAGGTTGAGCTGACATACAACTGGCCGGCCGAGGATGGCTCTGCCGAAGTTTATACCAGCGGGCGCAACTTTGGCCACCTCGCATACCGGGTCGAGAATATCTACGATACTTGCGTCCAGTTGATAGCTGCGGGCCATACGATGCACCGCCCGCCGCGCGATGGCCACATGGCCTTCGTCAAATCCCCCGATGGCATCTCGATCGAACTGCTGCAAGACGGCCACCTGCCGCCAGCGGAGCCATGGATCAGCATGGAGAACATCGGCAGCTGGTAACAGGGCCCTATGGCCCGGCGAAAACCCCGGCATCGGGTGCCCAGCTGATATGTGCCTCGATCAGCGCGTCGCGGTCCGCCCACGGGAAATCGGGCCGGGCGATCAGCAGCGAGGTCAGTCCGTGCACATGCGCCCAGATCATCTGCGCGGTCATCTCGGCGCACGCTGACGGGCCATCCATCAGTTCGAAGACCACGCGTTGCATGACTTCGAAGCAGCGCATGCCCGCCGCCATGGCCGGATCGGCCAGATCCGAATCAGCGCCGGGGGTCAAGCCGTTGCTGAGCTTCACTTCGTCGAGCATGAACGCCACCCGGTACATATCGGGATTGTCGATGCCGAAATGAATGTAAGCGCGCGCCATCTGGCGCAGCCGCCGCGCCGGCGGTTGCGGGCCGTCGATGGTCTGGTTCATCTGCGCCGCCAGCGCATCGAACGCGCGCACGCAAAGTTCGGTGGCGATCTCGTCAGCGCTGCGAAAGTGGGCATAGAGCGATGGCTGCGAAATGCCGACAGCCCCCGCAATCTGGCGGGTGGTGACATTGGCCATGCCATTTTGCGCAAACAATTGCAGCGCCGCGTCCAGAATCTGGTCGCGGCGGTTGCCCGGCCGGGCGCGATGGCCCTGCGCATCTGCCGCTTCGGGCGGAATTGCACCGTCCGCCACGGATGTGGCCGAAGTCTGCGCGATCGTTTCTCTCCCTGATGGATCATGGGCTCTTGACGGATCGGGGTCAACCTATCATTGATTGGCTATCATTGATAGGTTCGAGTCCATGGTCTCCCAACGTCGCCTAGTTGTTGCCACCTTGATAACGCTCGGCGCGGCAGGGCTTGCGGTCAGCGCGCTGCTTCCCGCGTCAAACGCCGCCGCGCCGGATGCCGCCGCCGCGCCGATCCCGGTGCAGGCCGAGCGGGTCGCCGCGCTGTCTGGCAGCAGCGGCCCGGCAGATCCGGCGGCGGCGTTTGCCGCAACCCTGCGCTATGACCGCGAAGCGCAATTGGCCTTTCGCGTGCCCGGCCGGATCGCCGCTTTTCCAGTCCATATTGGCGACCGTTTGCCACGCGGCGCGCTCGTGGCCATGATCGAGGCCAATCCCTTCCGCGCCGCCGCCGTGCGCGCCGATGCCGACCGCGACCGCACCGCGCGCGCGGCGCAGCGCTATGCCGCGCTGGCCAGCGAAGGCGCAGGCGCCGAAGCGCAGGCGCG
>NZ_CAMBTS010000061.1 GCF_945870625.1 Novosphingobium sp. Chol11
GGCGCGGCGCTTGTCAACTGCATCGACCAGCGTGCCGCCCATCGCCACATCGCGCTTCATCGCGATCGCGAGGATCACAAGGCCGAGCGAATAGACATCGCTCCACGGCCCGACCTCGCGCCCGAAATCGCCGAGTTGCTCGGGCGCGACATAGTTGAGCTTGCCCGCAAAGCCGTCGCCGATGATCGTGGCAGAGCCCGGATCGAGATCCTTGGCAATGCCGAAATCGATGATTTTGGCCCCTTCGAGCCGCCCGCCTTCGAGCATCACGTTGTCCGGCGAGATATCGCGGTGGATCGCCCCCAGCGCATGCGCCGCGCTCAGGCCCTCGGCCAGCCGCTTGGTCAGCGCGGCAAGTTCGGCCGGGGTCGGGTCGAGATCGCGCAGCACATCCGAAAGATTGCGCCCGTCGATATATTCGGTGACGATATAGAACACATTGAGCACCGGCTCCTGCGCCAGCACGCGGTATTGCACCAGCGCCGGATGGCCGAGCCGCGTCAGCGTGCGCGCCTCCTTGCGAAACATCGCCTGAACATTGGGATCGGCGGCCAGGTTTTGCAGGATGACCTTGATCGCCACGCGCTCGTCGCTGTTGACGTTGATCCCTTCGAACACCTCGCCCATCCCGCCACGCGCGATGAACCGCTTCACTTCGAAGATGTGATTGAGCACATCGCCGACCTGAATCTGGCGAGGCTGCTGGCCCGGCGCAAACGAAGTGGCGGATGCCATCGGCATCGATGTCAGCGGTGCAGGCGCGACCGCCGCTTCCGGAAATGGATTTGACGGGGCGGAAGGCGCAGCTGGTGTCAGCGGGGGCTGGGACGGCGCGCCCACTTGCGGATTGAAAATCGTCCGGTCGCTGTTGTCGGGCGGGGTCTCGTCGTTGGTCATAGCGTGTCCGCCGGGGCGGCGAACGAGAGCGCGGTGCGCTCGCTGGCGCCGACCAGCAGCACGGTGACATTGTCGGGCGCGCCGCGTTCAAGGCATTGCGCCACCAGCGGCGCAGCAGCGGTCTGGCCATATGCGCCAAGCGCCGCGACAATCTCGGCTTGGGTCAACACCCCATGCAACCCGTCGCTGCACAGCAGAAAGATGTCGCCGGGCTGTACCTCATCGCTCACCGCATCGAGTTCAAGCTCGGGACGGACACCGATCGCGCGCGCCAGCACATGGCCCATCGGATGGCCCTCGGCCTCTTCGGGGGTAAGCCATCCGCGATCGAGCATTTCCTGCACTTGCGTGTGATCGACGGTCAATTGATGAAATACCCCCTCGCGAAACAGATAGATGCGGCTGTCGCCTGCCCAGATCGCGGCGAATTGCCGCTCGCGTACCACCAGCGCGACCGCGGTCGAGCCCATTTGCACGCCCAGCGCCTGCGCCTGCGCATAGATTTCGGCATTCGCCGCATGGATCGCGGCGGCGGTCGCGGCGCAGGCTTCGTCAAAGCTTTCGGGGATGCGCGCCGCAGCAAGCGCGCGCACCAGCGCCTCGCTCGCCTGCTTGCCATTGGCATGGCCGCCCATGCCATCGGCCACCAGCCAAACGCCGGCTTCGGTCAAGGCCACCGCGCTGTCCTCGTTCGCCTTGCGCACGCAGCCGGTATTGGTTTCGAGCGCATCTTCGAGGCGCAATGGGCTAGCCATCGATGAAATCCCTGAGCATCCGCGTCACCAATCCAGTGGGCGCAAAACCGGCGAGGTGATCCGGCCCGACCCGTTCGTTGCCGTCGCGCCACCATCCTTCAGCCAGCGGCACGTCAGGCGCGAGTGTTGCAGCGGCATGGTCATTTGCCAAGAGCGGATGAAGCCCATCGGCCGAGAGACCGTGCTCAAACGCGCGGTAAATCGCCTGCTCGGCGCAGAGCGCCATCCCGGCCGCCATCATGGCATCGTCCGCGCCTGCTCCCGCGATGATCGGGAACCGGCGGCCAGCGGCATCGACCGAAGGACAGATCGCCGCGCCGTGCCAATGGCCCGCATCATCGCGCGCGCGCAGCAGCCAGGGTGTTGCCGCATCATAAGCATCCTCGAACCGGGCCCCCAAAACCTCGCGGGCCTGCACCATCTCGTCTGATAGCCACAGATCAAGTTCATCCCGCCGCGCCGGGCTCAGCTCGCGTGCGATGAAATCGCCGTGCGTCGGCAACTTGCCGAAAAGCCAGGCGGTTAAAGGCCCCGTTGTCAGAGGATGGCTGGACATCGAAAGCTCCATAAACCGCCCCGGCCAAACGGGTTGCGGTCGGAGGGCAGGCTGATGCGAAACACCGCCGAGACATCGCCCTGGCCAAAGGTCGCGAGCAGTGTGCTTGGTCCGGCATTCTCGCGCCGCGCCTTGTCCATCAGCCGAAACAGCGCCCAGGGCCCTTGCGTCTCGATCTTGGCCACGGCGGTGTCGCCCTTGTAGAGGATCACTGCTGCTTCGGGCAGCGAGCCTTGCGACGACCAGATCAGCGGCTTGGGCGCCATGCTCGCGGGATCAAACCGGTACTTGGTCCCGCCCGACGAAAATTCCGCCGCCGTAACCCCGCCGCCAAACGATTGCGCTTCAACCTTGATGCTCAGGCCAGCCGCGAGCAAGTCGCGCAGTTGCTGCGTCTTGGCAAACTCGTTGGGGCTGGCGGGGTCGAGCGTGGCGGCCACCGGATCTTCGGCCTTCCAGCGCCAGATCGGCCCCGCCGTTTCCAGCATCGGCACCAGCCGCTGCGACAGGAACGCCTCAAGCGTGCCGTTCAATCCGAACGTGCGCTGCACATCGATCATCGAAGCATCGGCTTCCGATGTACCGACGAACGGATACTTTTCCTGCGTCGCGACCTGGCAATCGGGCAGCACCACTTTGGCATAAGCTTCGGAAACCGCGCCTTGGGCGGCGCCCACTTGCGCCTGCGATCCGCCCTTGGCGGCGGCGGCAACAAAGCCCTGCAACTGCGGCGGGGCCCCTGCCGAGGCCGCGCCGACCGAACCGACCGCCATCGCCAGCGCGCTTTGCACAGCTTCAGAGCCCATGCCGCCGCCGGCCAGCTTGGCCGAAATCGCCGCCGAGCCCGCCTGCTTGATCGCCGCGACGAATTCATCGACTGGCGCCGGTGCCTTGCCGTCGCCGACATAGTCGTGGACCGGCTGGAAGTGCGACGTAATCTCGACCCCCGCATCCACGCCAGCGCCTGCTTGCGGTGCGAGCGCCGCCGCCTTGCCCAGCCGCCGCGTGATTGCGCCCGCCAGCATGCCCTTGGCCGCGCCGCTGCCGCCTTTGAAGGTCGTGTTCTTGCGCAATTCGAGCAGAAGCAGCTTGAGCGGCGAGGGGGTCTTGGTGAACGCCCCGAACGCGGCCTGATCGCTGAAGTAAGCGGCGGGTTTGAGCGAAGCCACCACCCGGTCCCATTGCTCGATATAGTCGCGCGCATAGAGCGCCGCCACACCCGGGCGGATATTGCCCATCTGCGCCTGCACCCCTTCGGTCGAGGCATCGCCGCCCATGATCCACAGATCGCGCTTCAGGTCCTCCTGCACCGTCGCGAGGCCCAGCTGATAGGACTTTTCAAATCCGGTGCGGGTATAGAAGTATGGCACTGTCAGCGTGACCACTTCCTGCCCGTTGGCAAAGGCCTGCGCATCGCCCGCCGAAACCGCAGCCGATGCCTGCCACGGCATGCCTTCCGAAGAGGCCGCCTTCTGGCGCAAGACCGCATAGGCGCGATCGGCAAGACTGAGCGTCTGGAGCGCGGCGCGCGCCGAGGCGACCACCGCGCCGTCGAGCGGGGCTTTGCGGCCGGGCCACGCCGCCGCCATATTCTGGTCTTCGAGCAGCGCGGCCAGATGCTGCTCAAGCTCGTTGCGCACCACGTCGCGGTCGGCCCCGGGCAGTACTTGCCCGGCCCAGTCCGCCGCGACCCAAGCCTTGACCGCGCCGGCATCGAGCGGCCCCTGCCCGCCCAGCATGAGATAGACCTTGAGCGGCTCGTAAACTTCCAGCGCATTGGCGGCATTTTCGCCCATATACTGCTCAAGCCGCATCAACAGGCGCGGCAGCAGAATGCGGCGCAGCCCGTCGCGGTAAGCCTCGATCGCCTGATTGGCGTGGCCCGATTGAAACAGGCCGAAAGTCATGAACAATCCGGGCTCGCCCTTGGCCCGGTCGGCATAGCCCTGCGGCAAATTGCGTAGGCTGCGCAGAATCGCGAGCGATTGTTCGAGATCGGGATCGGTGGCGCGCACTTCGACCAGATCGACCCCGGTCTCGCGCGTTAAAGTCTGCACCTGCTGCGTGCTGGCGAGCAATTGCTGCTGAAATCCGCGATTGCCCATGAAGCTGGCCGACCACAGCACCGCGACCAGCAGCGCGCACGCGGCGATGGCCGATACGCCGATGATGGTGCGGCGGCGCAACCGCGCGCGCGCGGCCGGGTCCATCTGCACCAGACCGGCTTCGGCAAAGACCACGTCGGAGAGCAGGCGGTTGAGGAAATAGGTGCGTCCCGATTGCCCGCGCGCGGCGGTGCGCGTATCGTAAACCTCGGCCACGCCCGACAGGATGCGATCGAGCGGCGCGCCGTCCTGAACGCCACTGGTAAAGTAAAACCCGCGCAGCGAAGCCGTCGCCTGATCGCCAGCGATGAACGCGCCGTCGACAAACCGCGCGAGGCGGGCGCGCAGCGCGCCCAGTTGCGCCGGAAAGCCAAGGATCAGGCTGCGCCGGGTGGCATCCACTTCTTCAAACAAGCGCTTGGCCTGCCGTTCGGACTGGCTGGCGACCAGCCGGTCGAACGCGGTCACCACCGTCGCCGGGTCGGGCTTGCCCTGCGTGATCGGCAACGTCGCGCCGAGCACGGCGCGCCGGCCCTCAACATCGAGATCGTCATAAAATTCGCAGAAGCCCGCAAGGAGATCGGCCTTGGTCAGGATCAGATAGGCCGGCACCGAGACTTCGAGCGTCGCGCGCAGTTCGGCCAGACGCCGCCGCACGGCTGCGGCATGCGTATCGAGATTGGCGCGGCTGCCCTTCAAAAGTTCATCGACCCCGATCGCGATCAGGATGCCATTGATCGGCTGCAGCGGGCGGTGCTTCTTGAGCAACGAGAGAAAGCTGCGCCACCCTTGCGCGTCGACGCTCGAATCCGAATCCTGCGTGGTATAGCGGCCCGCCGTATCGACCAGCGCGGCCTCGTCGGCGAACCAGAAATCGAGATTGCGGGTGCCGCCCACGCCTTTCAGCGATTGGTCGGCAAAGGGAAAGCGCAGGCCCGAATTGAGCAGCGCGGTGGTCTTGCCCGCGCCGGGCGGGCCGATGATCACATACCACGGCCTGCTGTAGAGGTAATCACGGCGGTTGCCCGTAGCCGATTTGAGCGAACCCAGCGCCTCGGCCATGCGCGCGGTCAGCGCCGCGCTCTCCTGATCGCCTGCGCTGGGCGCGGCGAGCTGCGCCAGAATGGCATCGTTCGCCTTCTTGGCGCGGCGCGCGCGCAAGAACGCCAACAGCCCCCAGCCGCCCAGAATCAGCACCGCAAACGCGGCAATCACCCACCACGAGCGGAACCAGCCGACGATGAGCGGCAATCCGACGCAGAAAATCAGCAACAGGAACAGGACAACGAGCCCCGAGACGACCCACCAATTGGTCAGAAACCGCTTCACCGGCGCGCTCCCCTCACTGCTGCCTCGGCACGACGATTTCGACGCGCCGGTTGAGCGATTTGCCTTCATTGGTGTCGTTCGAAGCGATCGGCTGGCTATCGCCATAGCCTTGCGCCGTAATCCGCCCCGGGTTGCTCAGCACCGCGCCGATCAGGTTCGCCACGGTCTGCGCCCGCGCTGCTGATAGCGCGTTGTTATCGGGAAACGCGAGGCTGGCCACTTTGTCGCTGTCGGCATGGCCCTCGACCGTGACCGCGCCTTTTTCGCTTTCGATCGCGCGCCCGATCCGCTCGAACAGTTCGGCCCGGCCCGCCTCAAGCTGGTCCGATCCCGATTGGAACAGCTGGCCGACCTTGGTGCGCACCCGCACCGTCGCCGCATCTTCCTCCACCGCGACCAGACCCTGACGGATTTCTGGCTCGAGGAAGGCCTTCAGGCGGCTGATCTGGCCGCTTTCCGCCGCAATCGGCGGCGGCGCGCCGACCCGCGACAGGCGCAGCGGCTGCGACGGGGTGATCGCGCTCACCGCCTTCCAGCTATCCTCGCCGGTCCACATCAGCAGCACGCGCAGCGAGATGAAGAACAGCAGCAGCAGCGCCCCCGCCAGGGCCGCCGCCAGCGCAATCTGGCTGAGCAGGCCGATCTTGCGCAAGGGGGCGAGCACGCCCTTCCACTGCGGCGAAATCTCCAGCATCGAGAGCGAGCGCGGATGCTCCAGCGCGCCATAAAGCCGCTGCATGATCTCCTGCAGCCGCGCCTTGCCATCGGGCATCACTCGGAAACGGCCCTCAAACCCGGCGGCGAGGCAAGCATGGAACAGTTCGATCAGATCGCCGTTTTCGGACGGGCGCATCAGCATTTCGTCGGTCAACTGCCAGAACCGGTCGCCGCCGATATTCTCGCGGAAAAACTGCACGACCAAGCTGCGCCGCGCCCATTCCGCGCCATCATGGCCGACCCCGGGCAGATTCTGCGCAATGTCGTCGATCGTCGAGCAGAGCGCATACTTGGCGCGCATCTGCGTTTCTTGCGGATAGGCGGGCGCAATGGCCCGCTCGAACGCAGTGATCGCCGCGCTCGCCCGGCCATGCAGCTCGGGCATCGCGATCCGCGCCCGGCCCGAACGCACGCTGGCCGCCAGCGCCAGCACCGGGCCCGCCTCGGTCACCAGCATGCTGCGGATATCGCGCGGGGTGGCGGGCAGAGGGATGTCGTCGTCGTTCAGGATCGGCTGCGGAGCCATGGCCCCCATCGGCGGCGCTGCCATCGCGGGTGCTTGCTGTGCGGCAAACTGCTGATCCGGCTGGCCAAAACCAGCAGGCGGCGGCGGGGGCGGGGGAGCGCCCCAACCCGCCTGCTGCGCCATGCCCGCACCCGGTGCCGCGCCGGGGGGCGATGCGCCCTGTCCGGGCTTCAGGCCAGAGAGCGGCGAGGGGCGGAACACCGTGCGGTTGCCGCCACCATTTGCCCCGCCATTTCCATCGTTGTTGCCGGTCATCGTGCTGCCTTCTTCACGCACCAGAGCTCTAGCCTGAGCTGCGGCCATTCGCCCGCAACATGCAGGCCCAGCGCGGTGGCCGTGGCAAAGTCGCGCCAATCGGGCACACTGCGATCAAGTTCGAAATAGACAAATCCCGGCAACACGCGCAATTGTGGCGGCGGCGTCGTCGCATGGCGCAGCGGCACCCCGGGCAGAGCGGAATCGACAATCGCGCGCATCTTTTCCACCGCGCCCAGCTTGGCAATCGCAGGAAACCCGCGGCGAATATCCTCGATGGAGGCCGCCGCATTGACCGCCAGATAGAAATAGCCATGCTGATAAAGGTTGCGATCGACAATCGTCGAAACCCACGCGCCGGGCCCTGCCTGTTCGAGCGGGAGCTGCACCGCCGACCGGTCGAACACCGCCGAGAGCATCGATTGCAGCAGATCGAACAGCGGATCGAAGCAGACCTGCGGATTCTCGTGGTCATAGGGCGCCAGCGGCGGGGCCTTGCGATCGGGCTTCACCAGCGTCGCGATTTCGCCGGCCAGCGCCGCCAGCGCTTCAAACAAGCGCTCGGGATGCACACCGGGCAGCGAATCCAGATGCCGCAACACCTGCATCCAGCGGTTCAGCGCCTGCAACAACAGGAAGCTGGCAAAGGTTTCCGAGCCGCCGTCGGTCGCCTCGACCGCGCGCAGCGCCAGCTCTTCGGCGCGTTGTTCGACGCGGCCCGCAATATCGACCAGCCCGCCCTTCAGCCGCCGCGCAGCGGCGATGTCCTGCGTCGGCGGAATATAGCGTTCGTCGAACATGACCCGCTTGGATTGCACCTCGCGGATGCGGACCAGCCCGAGGCAGACCCGGCCATAGGTCTGATCGCGGGTGATGCCAAAGCGCAAGTTGGGCCGTGCCAGTTCGATGGGCTCCGAGGTGCGCTCATCCGAAAACGCGTCGACAACCTCGTTTTCATCGACCAGATAGCGCGCATCGCCGCGCATACGATCGGCTTCGGCAAATTCCACCGCGCCGATCTGCGCCGCCGGCAGGGTCAGCGAGACGATCACATCGCGGGCATCATCGGGAACATCGATGGGTTCGGGCGGGGGCAGCTCGTCGGGGATCGAAAACGGGGTGCCATCGGGCAAGGTCCCGCTGGCGCGCACGATCGCAAACTTGCCCAGCACCGCCAGATCTTCGTTGATGACCAGTTCGACCAGGCCCCACGGATAAGGGCGAAGCAGCCCAGCGCGGGCGCGCAGCGCGGCATCGGCGGCACGATCCATCTGCTGGAAATGTTGCGGGCGCAGGAAAAGTCCTTCCCGCCACGCAACCCGCCTGCCGCCCGCCATAAAATCCCCCCGGCCGTGCTTGTTACAACGTCCTTGAAGCATAGCTTCCGTTTGAACGAAAGCATGGTTATCAGTTTGCGCGCGTAATAAGCAACAATTCCTGCTGCGGGGGGGCGAAGTGACCGACGAGCCATCATTCGACCCGAAATCATGGGGCAAAACCGAGCCGACACCGCCCCGCTCCAGCAGCGAGGCCTTGCCCGAGGCGTTTCGCGGGATTGTCGCGCCGAGCGGCCAGCCCGCATCGCCGCATCCGA
This sequence comes from Novosphingobium sp. Chol11, assembly GCF_945870625.1. Taxonomy (GTDB): domain Bacteria; phylum Pseudomonadota; class Alphaproteobacteria; order Sphingomonadales; family Sphingomonadaceae; genus Novosphingobium. The sequence continues at coordinate 8,735 of NZ_CAMBTS010000061.1, forward strand.
CCGAAGCCATCGCCCCGGCCCGGAAAGCGGGCGAGCAGAAAGCGCAAAAGCAGCCCCGGACCGGCGAAAAACCGGGAAGCAGCGCGGCGGCCCGCAGCCTGATCGGACCGGCGCTTTCGCTGGCGATCCTGGGTGCCGGTGCGGCCGCCGCCTGGCTGATGCGCGCACCGCCCATCCCTGCCGCAGGCGATCTGCCCGAAACCGCCGCCGCCAGCCCGGTGGCCCCCGGCGAAACCAGGTCGGTGCGCCGCCTCGTGCTCGCCGGGCCAGCCGATCTGCGCGATGCGCTGATCGCCGCTGGAGTGCCCGCCGCCGAAGCCGAAACCGCGACTCGCGAAACCGGCAAAGCGCTGGGCGCGGCTGCGGGCGAAATCCGCATGATCCTCACGCTCGCCATCGGCGGTGACGGCACCCATATAGATCGGATGGAGGTTTCGCGGCTCGATGGCTCGGGCGCGGCGGTCACCCGCGATGCCGCCGGGGTCATCACCGCGAGCGCGGTTGCGGCGGAATTGAGCAAGCAGATCCGGGTGGTGAGCGGCGAGCTCGATGCCGACAGCTTCTATTCATCGGCGGTCTCGGCGGGGCTGATCGACAGCCTGATCCCCGATTTCATCAACGCCTTCGCGTTTGATTTCAACCTCGCCTCCGAAGTTTCGCCCGGCGATACGTTCGAAGTCGCCTATGAAACCACGGTCAACGCCGCGGGCGATCCGGTGGGTGAGCCGCAGCTCGTCTATGCTTCGCTCACCACCCCGGCAAAGAGCCGCACGCTCTACCGGTTCAAATCCCCCGAAGGCGAATTTGGCTGGTACGACGGCAATGGCGCCTCGACCGTGCGCTCGTTCATGCGCACCCCGGTCGATGGCGCGCGCATTTCCTCGAAGTTCGGCATGCGCTTCCACCCCGTGCTGCATTACAACAAGCTCCACGGCGGGACCGATTTTGCCGCGCCCATCGGCACCCCGATCTTCGCGGCGGGCAACGCAGTGGTCGATTTCGCCGCGATGAAGGGCCCCAACGGCAATCTCACCGTGCTGCGCCACGACAATGGCTGGCAGACGCTTTATCTGCACCAGAACATGTTCATGCCCGACATTGCCCCGGGCGCGCGGGTGATACAAGGGCAGAAAATCGGCGAAATCGGCACCACCGGCCGCTCGACCGGCCCGCATCTGCATTATGAAGTGCACGTCGACGGGGAACGGGTCGATCCGCTCGAGATCAAGACCGATTCCGGGCGCAAGGCGCTCGAAGGCAGCGTTTTGGCCGCATTCCGGCAAGCGCGCGACCGGGTCGATATCGCCCGCGCGCAATACGTCAAATAGGCGCGGTCGTTGTCCCGGCGGGCGCAGGCGCTGTCCCGCTTGCGTGATCGCCCTGCCGCCCTTTGAGCATCAGCGGCACGATCAGCGCCGCCAGCACAAACGTCATGGCGATGCTGGCATTGAGCCCTTCGCCGCTGCCGCCCCACATCACCGCGCCGGTCATATCCCAATCGGCGAGCGCGCCAAAGTCGCCGATGCCGGGATTGGGGTCCAGCCCGAGCCCCAGTTGCTCCGCCGCATTCCATCCGAAATGCGCCGTCACCGGCGCGATCAGGCCGCCGCTGCGCCAGCCAAGCATGCCGAACCATATCCCGCCAAGCAGCAGATTGAGCAAAGTCAGCGGCGCGCGCGCGCCGCCGAGCATGTGAAACCCGGCAAAGGCAAGCGCGGCCACGATCATCGCCGCCAGCGGCCCGGCATGGCGCGCCAGCAGCGGCTGCATCCAGCCCCGGAAAAACAGCTCCTCGGCGGCCACCTGCCCCGCAATGATCGCGGCCCCCGCGAAAAAAGCGCCCGTCGCCAGCGTCGCGCCCGTGCCTGCCACTGCGGATCCGGCCAGCCAGGCATAGCACGCGGCGACGATCAATCCCGCCGCGCCGCTGGCAAAGCTGAGCGACGCCCAGCGCAGTGGCTGCGATCCGGCCGTTGGTAAGGCCCCGGTGATCCAGCCACCGGCCAGCGCAGCCAGCGCCATCGGCCCGAAAATTGCGCCATAAAACAGGGCATTGAGCAGGATGGACGACTCGATCTGAACCGTCGCGATCCATTCCGGCGCCAGCATGATCGCAGCAGCAGCAACGCCAAGCCCGGCGACCAGGCACAAACCATCTCGGACAAGCTGCGGCGGCCCAGAACTTGCGCGCGTCACAGGCGTGTGGACCTATGCACCCGGCCCCGATCCGCCCATGCCGCCAATGGCTTAACCACCGATCAGCACCGTGAACTCACCCAGCACGATCATCCCGCCGTGTGCCGTCTGATCCATGATCATGCGCACCGCCATCATGTTGTTGACGAGCACCGTCCCTGAGCCCTTCACCAGAACATCGGGCGGCCCGACGCAAGTGGCCATATCCCCCACGCGCGCCTGCGGCTTCTTGCCAGTCCATACTGTAACCGCGCAAGGCGGCAGGACCGGCCCGCCAACATGCGGCACAACCCCCGTGACCATCGGGCAGACATGCATGTCGCCCATACGCGCAGCCGGAAAACCTACCATGGCCGTCTCCTAGATCAGTTTTCCGCGCGCATCACCGGGCGCTCTGTCCTTCTATTGCGGATGCCCCCGTTTGAAAAGCCAGCAACCTTGGTCACAAACCCGCAGGCTTCCCGTCCGCCGGAGCCACGGCTACCGCCGTCCCCGACAACATCGTCTTGCTCGCATCGCCCACCACAAAGAACGCGCCCCAGAAAATCGGGTGCGAAAAGGCCGGCTGGGTGATCAGCCCGGTCTGCGCGGTGCGCAGCGCGGTGGCCACGTCGGCGGTGCGGCCAGCGCGGTAGAAGCCCTCGATCAGCGCCTCGCTCTCGCCTTCGTCCGAAATCGGCCAATATGTCGTCAGCACCGCGCGGGTATTGGCGGCCAGGAACGCGCGCACCAGCCCTTCGAGCGTGGCCCCCGATTCCTCCTGCCCCGCCGCGCGCGCTTCGGCGCTGCTCACGCCGCTGGCGGTATCGCACGCCGAGAGCACGACCAGATTGGCATCGAGCCGCAGCCGCGCGATCTCGGCAAAGCTCAGGATGCCGTCCGACTTGTCATCGCCCACGCTGGTCACCAGCGCCGGCGGCGATTGGCGGCAGCCCCATTGCCCTTCGGTCAGCCCGTGCGTGGCAAAATGGAGCACCTGAAACTGATTGAGATCGGTCCGCGTTTGCATGGCTGTATCGCTGAATGCGCCGTCGATCATCGAAGGCGCGCTCGCCAGCCCCAGCGCGGTCGTCGCGCGGCCCAGCTCGCTGGCGTTGATCGGTTTCAACTGGTTCGACAAGGCCGCGATGGCCCGCCGTTCGACCACGCAATTGGTGCCCACACTGATCATCTGGCCGCCGAATTCGCCGCTCAGCGGCATCGGCATGTGCTGGGCAAAGCCGATGAACGGCTGCGGCGCGGTCGAGGCCGGCAGCTTGCGCGCCACCAGGAAAGAGCGCGGCGACAGCGCCGAAGACAGCGCCACGCGCGCCGCCAGGAAGCTGACCTGGCTGTAATCATCCGGGCGCTTGACCCGGCTCGCGGCAAACGCAGTGACGCTGGCACGGTCCGTCACCAGCACACCCAGCGGCAACTTTTCAAACGGTCCCGATGGATCGACCACCACTGCCTTGGCGGCCAGCAGACGCTCGGCCACCGGGCCGGCTGCCAGCTGAAACAGCGCATAGGCCCCCGCGACATTGAACACCGGCAGCTTCGCGCCGCCGCCATCGATCGAAGCGCGCACCACTGCGGCCAGCGGAGCGACATCAACCAGCGGGCGCGCTACGCGCCAGATCCGGTAGCCTTGGCCATCGATCAGGATGCCGAAGGCATAGTTGCGGATCTGCGTGACCTTGAAAAAGGCCTCGTCCGGCCGCAGGGCCTCGCGCACTTCGGCAATCGTCGCAGGACGATCGTCGACCGCGCGGAACGCGTTGCTGGCCTGCAATTCTGCATCGATGGTCACCAGTTGCGCCTCGGCCGCTGTGCGCCGCGCATCCAGCGCCTTGGCAACGTCAGGCTGATCGGTCGGCACTTCGGCAATCTGAAAGCGCAGCTGGGTGATCTCGCGCTCCAGCTCCGAGCGATCCTGCACGCGCGCGGCGAGCGATTGGTCCGCCGTCACGATCGATTGCAGCTGCGTGAACTGACGCGAAACCGCAGGCTCGCCCACCGCCTGGATGGCGCGGAAAAACCGTTCACCGGCATTGCTCGCGGGCTGCACATCGGCTTCGGCGACCAGCAGATCGAGATACTTTTCGATCGAGGGCGGCAACACGCTGCCCGCTGCGCCCGATGCGATCAGCTCGTTGATCGCGCCTTCGAACTGCGCCAGATCGGCGGTGCGGTCTCCCGAACCGAGCGCGGCGCGTTCCATCTGGGTTTCGGCCAAAGTCGGGCCGACCCCGCTGCCTTCGCTGCCCGCACGATTGAGGCTCGCGATTGCGCGGTCGAGCGCGGCCAGCGCGCCCGGCAAATCGCCAAGTCGCGCCAGAATGCGGCCGCGCTGGCGCTCGATCCGCGCATCGAGCCAGAGCACCTGCCGCTGATCGACCCGTTCGCGCCGCAGCACCGAAAAGCTGCGATCGGCCAATGCCAGCGCAGTCTTCGCTTCTTCAGGCTTGTTTTGCGCCAGCAGCGAGACACTGCGGGCCCATTGTGCCTGCGCATCGATCACCAGCTGCGAGAGCGTGGCGACATCGGGCACCGCGATCGATTGCGATGAGGCGCGCTCGCTGTCGCTCTGCTGATTGAGCGAGCGCACGATCGTCACATCGGTCAAAGGCTGCGCGGCGTCGCTCGTGCTGATCGTCAGCTGGTCGAGCGATTGCATGGCATTGGCAAATTCGCGCCGATTGAGCAGATCGAGCGTGGCATAGTTGGCGCGCTTGCGGGCCAGCGTCGCCGCGCCAGCGGCGTCGGGATTGGCCGCCAGCAGGGCATCGGCGCGGTCGAAACTCTCCTTCGCCGAATCGAAAAAGCGCAAGTTCGAATCGGCCAGGCCAGCCACGAGCAGCAGATCGATCCGCTGCGCGGCCGGCGCATCGGTGGGCAAACGGCTCAGCGCATCATTGAGCACGCGCGAGGCTTCCATATGGAGCCCCTGGCGGATGAAGCGCACCCCTTGCTGGAGCGCGGCGGCCGAATCTATCCCCAGCGGATCGCCCGTGGCGCTGCCTGCTGGCGGCGCCAGCATGGCAGGATCAATCGCCGCCAGCGTTTTGCGGTTGCGGTCGGGATTGGGTTTGCTCGCCCGGGCCAGCACCCGCAGCGCTTCTTCGGCGGGCCCTTGCGCGGTCGATACGACCGAGGCGACAAAATTCTTTTTGCCGCGCGTATAGCTCGTCGCCACGGTCTCAAAGCCGATCGTCTTGTCGATGCAGCGCCGCGCGCGCACCGGGCCGAGCCCGGACAAGGGGAAGCTGCCCGCCGCGCCGCAATCCAGCGTGCGCTCGACCGATTCAATGAACGCGGGCTTGAACGCGCGGACCACGCCGAGCGAGCGCCCTGCGGTCGCGCCGCGGCAGGTGATCGTGTAGCTCTCGGAGAAGTACCCCGGCAGTGCCGCGTCGTTCCAGTTGCGCGTCGCGGCGCATGGCTCGCCGCGCGCATCGCGGCCCAGTTCGATCCGGTCGGGCAGGTCTTTGCCCGCTGTTTGCGCAAAGGCCGTGTTCAGGCCGGCGATGGGGGCCGTGCTTGCGGCAACCAGCGCGATCGTCGAAATCCACGCGCGACGCATCACTTGATGTCCTTCTTCGGGCAGGTCTGCGGATCGGTACATTCAGGGCCAGCCGCGGGGGGCAGGCCCATCGGCAGATCGCCGAGGCCGAACGTGCCGACATCGCCGAACAAGGCCTCGTTGTTGGTGGCGACCAGCGGTTCGAACGGAATTTCAAAGTCCGGCGTGGTCTTGAAGATGTCGGCGCGGCTCGTGTCGAACACCTGCAGCGCCGGCTGGACGATCGTGCTGACGAGGCAGCCGCCGCCGCCCGAGCTGACAAGGCAGCCATTAATGCGCAAGTTTGCCCGGTCGACGTCCTTCACCACGATGATCGCCTCGCCCAGCAGCGATGTTGCCGAAGAAGGCGTCTCGTTGATCGTGCCGAAGATCGCAAAGCCGCGCCCTTCCGGCGGCACTGCGCCAGTGATCGAAAGCGCCGCCAACGTCGGCGCCGCCGTCGTCGTGCCGATCACCGCGCCAGAGGTGGTCCCTGCCGTGCCAGTATTCTGGAACAACGCGTAATCATTGAAGCGCACCGAGAGCTTGGTGGCTTGAACGAGTACTTGCGGCGGCGGGGCATATGGCGCACCGCCGATAATCGAGCTGTAAAGCGATGAGTTCGCATTGCCGATATATTGGCTGGCCACCAGTTCCTTGGCCAGCGGTGTGCCCCCTGCCTTGAGACCAAGATCGGCAAGGAAGCCTGCATCCTGGCCGACGCCGATGGCCTTGCCGTTGAGTTCGAGCGAACCTCCCGTCAAGAGAATGCGTCCGCCCCCGCCTGCGGCCTCGGCCGCCACGCGGATGACGCTGGCCAGTTCGCTCACTGCCGCGTTGCCGCCAAGGCGCAAGGTCCGGTTGCCAGAGCCGCTGATGGCCCCGGTCACGTCGATCCGCTGCACACCCAGCACATCGATGCGCGAGGTCCCCACCGCAGGATCAAGCGCCAGGCCGCCAATCGCGACATCCTGACGGGTCAAGGTCCCGGTCGTCCCCGCATCGAGCACCACGGTGGCCGCATTGAGGAAGTTGATTTCAGCTTGGCTCAACCCGAACCCGCCGCCCGGCGCGCCATCGCCCATGTTCAACGGATTGGCCGCAGGGCTGGCGTTGATCATGGTGATGGTCGCGCCCGTCACCCTGCTGCCGATTTCCGCGTCGGAGGCCGTAATGGTCACCGTCTTGCCCGCCGCGTTGAGGCCGCCCGCCAGCAGCTTGAACGTGTTGGGTGTCACTGCGGTCACATCGCCGCCGCTGACGCCCTCGGTGATCGCGATATCGTCTCCGGCGGTAATGTCCAAATTCCCGCCTGACTGGATCTTGCCGATCGTGGCCTTGCCGCCAGTTGCCGCGCTGAACGCGCCAGTGCTCGTGCCATCGGTCAACGTGATCGAGGTCGCGCTGGCCGGCGCGGTCTTCCCCGCCAAGGCGAGCGTGCCACCCGAAACAATCGTACCCAGCCCGATGGCGCCGTCGGTATTGGCGGCAAAATTGCCGCCGCTGGCCCCGCTGGTCACGCCGATATCGCCCGCCGCCGTGATCGTGGTCGCTGCGCCCGAAGCCAGCGTGCCAAGCCGCGCCGCGCCCGCAGCGGCATTCACCGTCAGAACGCCCGTGCCGCCCAGTGCCGAGAGGTTCGCCAGCGTGCCGCCGCGTCCCGCCACGGTCTGCGCCGCCGTGATGGTCAAAGGCCCTGCCGTTACCGTGGCATCGCTCAGCAATGCGTCGCCCGCAGTCGCTTCGATCACGACGGAATCGGTCGCATTGGCCGAAGTCAGCGAAATGGCCCCGTCCAACACATCGATCGACTTGCCGCTCACCCGCGCGGTGCCCGCCGCATCTGCGGTAATCGTGCTGAGGAAGGCCAGTCCGCCCGTCGCAGTCACCGCCGCGCTCGTGCCCGCGCCCGTCGCCGTCACCACGCTGCGCGTCCCCGCCGTGCGTCCGCGCACACCGAGCGATGCCGTCACCGTCGCATTGCCGCCCGTCGCCGAAGCTGTATCCACCAACACATCGCCCGCCGTCGCCGCCAGCGACAATGCGCCGCCGGTCGAAGTCGCGCTCGTGAGCGAAACACCTGCCGAATTCACATCAACCGACTGACCCGAAACCGTCGCCGCACCCGGCGCGCTCACCGCGCCAAGAAACGCCTGACCACCCGTCGCCGTCACCGCAACGGTATTGGCACCACCCGCCGCGCTCACCGCGCTGCGCGTGCCCGCCGTGCGCCCACGCACACCGAGCGATGCCGTCACCGTCGCATTGCCGCCCGTCGCGGAAGCCGTATCGACCAGAACATCACCCGCGCTCGCCACCAGCGACAGCGCGCCGCCGGTCGAGGTCGCGCTCGTGAGCGATACTCCCGCCGCGCTCACATCCACCGATTGACCCGAAACCGTCGCCG
>NZ_CAMBTS010000062.1 GCF_945870625.1 Novosphingobium sp. Chol11
GAAGAAGTCCTGAGCCTCGCCCGAAAGAAAGGCGTCGATCATCGGCGCATCCGCCACAAACGCCTTATCCCGAGAATCCTTGCTATCGAGGATGCGTAGCGGGTTCTTCTCCAGCCGTTCCTGCGAGTCTTCGCTCAGCCCATCGCTGACATCGCGGAAGTATTCGATCAGCGCGGCGCGCCAGGCATCGCGGCTCGGCGCATCGCCCAGCGTGTTGAGCTGCAAGGTCACGCCCTCGGCAATGCCCAGTTCGCGGATGATCTGATCGGCCATCACCAGCAGCTCTACGTCTGCCTGCGGTTCGCCCGCGCCGATGATCTCGGCGTCGATCTGGTGAAACTGGCGGTAGCGGCCCTTTTGCGGGCGCTCATAGCGAAACAGTGGGCCGTGCGTGGCGATCTTCACCGGCGCATATTGCTGCCAGCCGTTGGTGAGATAAGCGCGCGCGATCCCGGCGGTGAATTCGGGCCGCAGGGTCAGCGATTCGCCGCCGCGATCCTCAAAGCTGTACATTTCCTTCGAAACCACATCGGTCGTCTCGCCCAGCGAGCGCGAGAACACGGTGGTCTTTTCAAACACCGGCATTTCGGCGCGGCGAAAGCGGTAAAGCTTGCGCACCCGCTCGAAGGTTTCGACGACATGACCAAATGCCCCGGCCTCGGGTCCGAAAATGTCCTGGGTGCCGCGGATCGCCTGCGGGGTCGATGGCTTGGGGGTTTTGTCGCTCATGGTGCGCGGCCAGATAGCGCCAATGCGCGCCGGGGGAAAGGTGCGCGGAAAATGGCCCCAAAACTTGCATTCCCCTAGTTGCAGAGTGGCGGGCTTCGCTGCATGTTGATGCAATGCTCATAAACGCTCTGCGCCCGTCGCTCCTCGCCGCTCTTCTGCTCACCTCGTCATTCAGCGCAGCTGCGCTTCATGCGCAAGTTCAGCCTGCCACCAACACGCGCCCGATGGCGGTGCCGATCGTGCCCACGGTGCCCGATGCGCAGGATGTGCCCTATCCCGGCACGATCGATCTCAAGATCGATGCCAGCGATGTGACGACGGGCGCCTATCGCGTGACCGAGACGATCCCGGTCGCGCCCGGCACAACCAAGCTGACGCTGATGCTTCCTGAATGGCTGCCGGGCAATCATTCGCCCGATGGCCTGATCGCCGAACTCGCAGAAGTGCGCTTCTTTGCAGGCGGCAAGCCGCTGACATGGAAACGTGACCCGGTCGAAGTGTTTGCCTTTCATGTCGATGTACCGGCGGGCACTGCCGAGGTTGTGGCCAAGCTGATCCACACCTCGCCGCTGCGCGAGAGCGAAGGGCGCATCACCATGACACGCGAAATGCTCAATCTGCAGTGGGAAAAGATGAGCCTCTATCCCGCCGGGCATTATGTGCGGCAGATCAAGATCAAGCCGGCCGTGACTTTCCCTAAAGGCTGGCAGGTGTTCACCGCGCTCGATGGCAAGACGCAGAGCGGCGACACGGTCACGTGGGACGTGACGGACTACGAAACGCTGGTCGATTCGCCGATCTTTGCCGGGATTTATGCGCAGCGGCACGATCTGGGGCAGAACGTCTATCTCGATATCGTGGCGGACAAGCCCGAATTGCTTGTGACCAAGCCAGAAAACATCGCGGTCTATCGCAACCTTGTCGATGAAGCCGTGCTCAATTTCGGGACAAAGCATTTCGATCATTATGACCTGCTGCTCGCGCTGACCGACCGGATGGGCGGGATCGGACTTGAGCATCACCGCTCGAGCGAAAACCAGTATGAGCCCAAGACGCTGTCCGAATGGGCGGCGGGCGATTGGGACCGGAACGTCGTTCCGCATGAGCTTGTCCATTCGTGGGATGGCAAGTTCCGCCGCCCTGCCAAGCTGTGGACCCCGGATTATCGCCAGCCGATGCAGGATAATCTGCTGTGGGTCTATGAAGGGCAAACGCAGTTCTGGGGTTACATCCTCGCTGCGCGCTCGGGCGTGCAGAGCAAGGACATGGTGCTTGCCATGATCGCGCGCGATGCTGGCGGCTTTACGCAGACTCCCGGGCGCGATTGGCGCTCGGTCGAGGATACCACGCTCGATCCGATCATGGCGGATCGCAAGCCCAAGCCGTTCTCCTCGCTCACCCGCAACGAGGACTACTACACCGAAGGCGCGCTGGTCTGGCTGGAGGCCGAGGCGATCATCCGCGAAGGCACTGGCGGCAAGAAGGGCATGGACGATTTCGCCAAAGCCTTTTTCGGGCTGCGTGACGGCGATTGGGGCACTGTGCCCTATGAATTCGAAGATGTCGCGGCAACGCTGAACGGGATCTATCCCTATGACTGGGCGGGCTTCCTCAAAACCCGGCTGCAAACCCCAGGACAGCCCGCGCCGCTCGGCGGCATCGAGCGCGGCGGCTACAAGCTGGTGTGGAAGGCAGAGCCCAATATCTATGACAAGGCGCGGATGGCGGAGGGCAAGTTCATCTCGCTCAATCATTCGCTGGGCATTGCCATCGACAGAGACGGCAAGATCACCGCGAGCCGCTGGGACGGGCCGGCGTTCCGCGCCGGTCTGGTCAGCGGCATGCAGATCGTGGCGGTTAACGGCACGGCTTATGATCAGGATACGATCAAGGCTGCGGTGACTGCTGCGAAGGGCAATGCCAAGCCGATCGAGCTGCTGGTCAAGCGCGACGACACCTACACCACCATCAAAATCGACTACCGCGACGGGCTGCGCTGGCCTTGGCTGGAACGGGCCGTCACCGGCAAGGCGGTGGCCGGGCTCGATCTGCTGCTCGCCCCCCGCCGCGCTGCGGCCAAGTAACGGGGTGCCGCGCATGCCGCAGTTGCGGGGTGCGCGGTTCGCCCCGGCGTGCTGGTGTCGAACATCGGGATAATCGCGTTAAGATCAAAGCCATCGGCCGCAGAGAGGGGGCTACATGGCCGGTTGCAGCGGGCTTGTCGCCGCGTTAGAGGCGTGGGCGACAATTCCACTGGCCCGGCGGGCCTAACCAAAGGCACACCATGCGCATCGACATGATCCCTACCGGCGACAATCCTCCTGAAAGCCTCAACGTTGTCATCGAGGTGCCGATGGGCGGCGAACCGGTGAAGTATGAATTTGACAAGGCTTCGGGCGCGCTGTTCGTCGATCGCATTCTCCACACCCCGATGCGCTATCCGGCAAACTATGGCTTCGTGCCGCATACGCTTTCGCCCGATGGCGATCCCCTCGATGCGCTGGTGATTTCGCGCTCGCCATTCGTTCCCGGCTCGGTGGTGCGCGCGCGGCCGATTGCTGTTCTAAACCTTGAAGACGAGCACGGCGGCGATGAAAAATTGATCTGCGTGCCGGTCAACTCCACCTTCCCATATTATGCAGATGTGAAAGAGCGTGAGGATCTGCCCGAAATCCTGCTGCAGCAGATCGAGCACTTTTTTACCCATTACAAGGATCTGGAAAAGGAAAAGTGGGTCCGCGTCGGCACCTGGGGCGGCGCCGAAGAAGCACGCCAGATCACGCTCGAAGCGATCGAACGTCAGGCACAGTCCAAGTCGGCCTGATTGTTGCAGCAGGCCGGGGGCTCAGTCCCCGGCCACGCTCAGCGCGTCGATTCGCAAAGTCGGCACATCGATCCCGCGGTGGATGTCGAGGTCGTCTGCGGCAATCAGCCGGGCAAACATCTCGATCAGATTGCCAGCCACGGTAAACTCCGCGATCGGCCCTGCAATCTCGCCGCCGACAATGCGAAAACCCGCCGCGCCTCGGCTATAGTCTCCGGTCACTCCATTGACCCCCATGCCGATGAGTTCGGTCACATAGATGCCATCGGCGATATCGGCCATCAACGCGGCGCGGGTCTGCGCGCCGGGCTGGAGCACGACATTGCTCGCGCTCACATGCGGCGGACCGGAGCTGCCGCGCGCGGCATGCCCGGTCGGCGCCGCACCAAGCTGGCGCGCCGCCGCTGCATCCATCAGCCAGCCGGTCAGGCGGCCTTGCTCCACCAGCGCGCGCTGACCGGTGGCGAGGCCCTCGCCGTCGAACGGGCGCGAACGCTGCCCCCGCCGCCGCAGCGGATCATCGGTGATCGTGATGCTGGAATCGAATATCTGCGCGCCCTCGTGATCGAGCAGAAAGCTGGCGCGCCGGGCGATCGCAGCGCCCGAGATCGCGCCGAGCAGGTGGCCGACCAGACTGCCGCCGACACGCGGATCGAACACGATCGAATACGTCCCGCTTTTCACCCTGCCGGGGTTTAGCTTGGCAGTGGCGCGCGTCCCTGCTTTGCGGCCGATTTCCTCGGGGGAGAGCAAATCAGAAGCGTGGCGGGCGGTGCGGTAGGCATAATCGCTCTGCATCCCGCCGCCCTCACCCGCGACCACGCTGGCCGAGATCGAATGGTTGGTCGTCGCGTAAACTCCGGCAAAGCCATGGCTTGTCGCCAGCGCGGCCACGCCGCGTCCCGCGCCCGCGCCGCCGCCCTCGGAATTGGTAACGCCGGGGATCGCGCGCGCCGCATCTTCGGCCTCTTCCGCCATGCGCCGCAATTCCTGCGGGCTCGGCTCGCGTTCATCGATCAGATCAAGTTCGGGAACCGGGCCGCGCATCAGGCATTCTTCGGGTGCAAGCCCGGCATAGCGATCAACCGGGGCCGCCCGCGCCATCAGCACGGCGCGTGCGGCCAGCTCATCGAGCGCCGCCTCGCCCAGATCGCTTGAACCGACCGACGCAGATGCGCCGTCCACGAACACGCGCAGCGCGATGTGCTCGGATTCAGACCGCTCGACATCTTCGAGCGCGCCCAGCCGGACCTGCACCGATTGCGATGCGTTGGCGAGATAGACCGCATCGCAGGCGCTGGCCCCGCCGCGCATCGCGCGTTCGATCAGCGTCTGACACCGCTCGGAAGCGACGGAGGGAGAAAGCATGGGCCAAGCCTTTCGCGCAAGGGTCTGGTCCGATCCGGGCGATGCAGGCCCGGATCAGGCAGGAAAGCGCGTGTCGTAGACCGCTGCCCAAACCGCTGCAAGCGGGGGCTCAAAAGAGCGCAGTGACACCCTTGAACAATGCGGTGAGCAGGAATGGCAGACCGATCGCCAGCGCCCATACCGCCAGTTGATCGCGGCGGCAGGCGGCGCGCATGGCCGGATCAGCCGCTGCTGCGGGGCTTAGCCCATCCCAGCGGCGTTCTATGTGGCGAAACATCGGGATGATCGCAGCAACCAGCACGACCAGCGCCAGCATGGGCAGCATCGAGCTGCGGTCCCCTTCCATCGCGCGCATCGTCACGAAAATCTGCAAGGCGGTGTAAACCAGCAGCGCATAGGCGACCGTGTCGCTCATCGATTTGCGCCAATCAATCTGCTGCTGGGGCGAAGCGGCATAATCTCGGTGTGTTTTGGCCATGGGTCTTTCCCGTTTTTCTCTCCCGATTCGGGCAGTTAATCATGCATTCATGTTGGGTTCAAGGATTTATCAGGCATTTGCTGCAATAGGCTAAGGCCATGGCGGCGGCGATCGAGACAAGCACCATGCACAAATCCTGCCAGTTGGATGCTGGTCGGGCTTTTCGCGGCCATCAGACCCGGCTATGGCGGAGGGCGATCCCAAACACGGCCCCCGGTACGACCCAAAAAGCGATCCTCGAAATCATGAACGCTCCCACCCCCGGCGTCGCCGCCAAACCAGCACCGACGCCCGATGCCGCGCCGCCGATTCCGCAAGGCGGGCTTGAGGTCGTGTCGATCGCCAAGAGCTATGATCGGCGCGCCATTCTTACCGATATCTCGCTGACCGTCGGCAAAGGCGAGGTAGTCGGCCTGCTCGGGCCCAACGGGGCGGGCAAGACGACGTGCTTCTATTCGATCATGGGGCTGGTTCGCCCGGATTCGGGGCGCATCCTGCTCGACGGCGTCGATATCACCAAGTTGCCGATGTATCGCCGCGCCATTCTCGGGCTGGGCTATCTGCCACAGGAAACCTCGATTTTCCGCGGCCTGACGGTCGAGCAGAACATCGCCGCCGTGCTGGAAATGGTCGAGCCGGACAAGGCCACCCGCAAGGCGGAGCTTGACCGGCTGCTGGGTGAATTCGGGCTGACCGCCCTGCGCGAAGCGCCTGCCATGGCGCTTTCGGGCGGTGAGCGCCGCCGCTGCGAAATCGCCCGCGCGCTGGCCGCCGATCCTTCGATCATCCTGCTGGACGAGCCCTTTGCCGGCATCGATCCGCTGTCGATCTCGGATATCCGCACTTTGGTGATCGACCTTAAGAACCGCGGGATCGGCGTGCTCATCACCGATCACAATGTCCGCGAAACGCTCGATATCGTCGATCGTGCCTGTATCATTTATGGCGGGCAGGTGCTGTTTGCCGGCAGCCCAGAAGCGCTGGTGGCCGATCCCAATGTCCGCCGCCTCTATCTTGGCGAGGGCTTCACCCTGTGATGCGCCTCGCTGCGATCCAGCCTTGCACGCTTGAGGGCGAGGGAACCTAGCGATGGCGATCGGGCCACGGCTGGATTTGCGGCAATCCCAATCGCTGGTGATGACCCCGCAGCTTCAGCAAGCGATCAAATTGCTGGCGCTGTCAAATCTCGAAGTCGAAGCCTTTATCGGCGAAGCGCTCGATGCCAATCCGCTGCTCGAACTGGGCGATGGCGCGCCGTCTGAAGCGATCGAGCCGGTTCCGGAAGACCTGCGCCGCACGCATCTTGAAAGCTCGCCGGTCGATCAGCTGGTCAGCGAGGGGCGCGCTGCCGAGGACCGCCCGCTCGATATCGATACAGCAGCGCTCGATGCCGACCGCGAAACCGGCGACGGGTCCATGCTCCCGGCGACGCTGGGCACGGCCGACCCCAGCGGCCGGGAGGCCGGCGGCGGGGAGGGTGAAGGCGGCGGAGCCGGCGGCGAAGGCCCGGATATCGATGAGCGCGCCGGCGCGGCCCTCACCCTGGCCGAACATCTTCATGCGCAAATCGGTGCAACCTGCTCGGACGGCCAGCGGCTGTTTGCGGCGCGCTGGCTGATCAACCAGCTCGACGAGTCGGGCTATCTTGCGATTTCTCTGGCTGAGGTTGCCGAAGCGCTGGGCCTGCCGACAGCACAGGTCGCGAGCGCGCTGGCGCTGGTGCAAGCGCTTGATCCCACTGGCGTTGGCGCGCGCAGCCTCGCCGAATGCATCGCGCTTCAGGCAAAAGAGGCGGATCGGTATGATCCGGCGATGGCGCGGCTGATCGATAACCTCGATCTGGTCGCGCGCGGCGAATTTGCCCGGCTCAAGCGGTTGTGCCGGGTCGATGACGAAGACTTTGCCGACATGCTCGGCGAATTGCGCGGTTATGATCCAAAGCCTGGCCTGCGCTTCGGGGGCGGCTCAGCGGAAATCGTCGTGCCCGATGTGCTGGTGCGCGAAGCGCCGCAAAAGGATGGCGCTGCGGGGTGGGACATCATGCTCAATCCTGCGACCTTGCCCCGGCTCGTGGTCAATCGCTCATACTATGTCGAAATGCGCCACGCCTGCCTTGCCAAGGATGCCAAGGCCTGGCTCGGCGAAAAGCTGGCCGATGCCAACTGGCTGATCAAGGCGCTCGATCAGCGGCAGAAGACCATCCTCAAGGTCTCGGCGGAAATCGTGCGCCAGCAGGAAGGCTTCTTTCGCGGCGGCGTGTCGCAGCTGAAGCCGCTTACCTTGCGCGCGGTGGCCGAAGCGATCGAGATGCACGAATCCACCGTCAGCCGCGTTACCTCGAACAAATACCTCCATTGCGCGCTGGGCACCTTCGAGCTGAAGTATTTCTTCACTTCGGGCGTCGCCTCGTCCGATGGCGATGGGGTGGCCTCGGCCGAAGCGGTCAAGGCGGCGATCCGCCAGCTGATCGAGGCGGAAGATCCCGCTGCGGTGCTGTCCGATGATACGCTGGTCGATCTCCTGAAAGCGCGCGGCTTCGATCTTGCGCGCCGCACTGTCGCCAAATACCGTGAGGCGATCGGCCTTGGCAGCTCGGTCCAGCGGCGGCGGCGCAAGGCGCTCGTCGGCGTGCGTTGATCGGTTCCGCGCTTCCTGCGCCGCTTGCAACGGGCCGGTCACGCAGGATATGGCTTGGATACAAGGCGCGGTCGTCAGGCTCGCCAGGGAGCATGCCATGAACGAGGCTGAAGCCAATCGCGCCCCTGCCATCAGCGGCAATGCTGAGGCTGCCGAGTCTGGCGACATTACCAAGTCTGCCAAAGTTCCGGCGCCGGTTCGTGGGGGCCGTCTGCTGCTCGGTGCGGCGGCGCTGATGGTTGCGGCGGCAGGCGGGGTGGCGGCGTATCGCGCTCAGCAGCACACGCCGCCTGCAACAGCGGCGCTGGTCGCCCCGCCCATGCCCGCGCCCAGCCAGGCCCCTTCGGTGGACGACGTGATCGCCAAACTGGAAGCAAAGCTCAAGGAAAAGCCCGATGATGCGCAAGGCTGGCGCATGCTCGGCTGGTCGTACTTCCAGACCCAGCGCTATGCCGAAGCCGCCACCGCGCTCAAGCAATCGACCAGGCTCGATCCCGAGCATGCCGAGACGTTCTCCTTTCTGGGCGAAAGCCTGGTGCTGGCCAGCAATGTCGAAGGCAAGATTCCGGCCGATGCGCGGGCTGCCTTCGAACGGGCTTACAAGCTCGATCCCAAGGATGCGCGGGCGCGCTATTTCAAAGCGGTGTCGATGGACATTGCCGGGCACCATAGAAAGGCGATCAACGCGTGGTTCGCGCTGCTCAAGGATACGCCGGCCGATGCGCCCTATGCCGATGATATCCGCGCGGTGATCCGCAATGTCGGCGCGATGCGCAAGATCGAGGTCGAAAAGCGTCTGGCCGCGATGCAATTGGCAGCAGCCGCTGCGAGCCCTGCGCCGGAAAACGCCAAAGCCGGGGGCGCGAAAATGGCCGCTTCCGAGCTGGCTGGCGCCGATGGTGCGCAGATCCGCGCGGCGCAAAGCCTTTCTTCTGAACAGCAGCAGGTGATGATCCGCGGCATGGTCGACGGGCTTGAGGCAAAGCTGAGCCGCAATCCGGATAACGCCGAGGGCTGGATCATGCTGGTGCGCAGTCGGATGCAGCTGGCAGAGCCGGACAAGGCAGGCAAGGCGTTCAAAGCCGGGCTTGGAGCGCTGCGTCACGATAGCACCGCGGCGAACCGGCTGCGCGAAGCTGCCAAAAGCGCCGGGGTTGCCGGTGCCTGACCGGGCCCGGGCGTAAAAAGTTTGCGCAAGTACACGATGAATGTTTCGTGTTCGGGGCTTGCGCAACGTTACCAAGTTGTTGAAAAGGCTGAAAACCTCCACCCTGCGGGCAGGACTTTGAGGGGCTGCAGCAGCAGAATGCGGATAACTGCCCTTACGAACAATTAACCTTTAATATTCATTGGTCATATGGTTAATGACGAGCAAGCCTCCTTGAAACAGGGGGTTATGCCATCGGGAATGGCAAAAAGGGGCTGATCCATGCGCGTATTGCTGATCGAGGACGAGCCAACGACGGCTAAAGCAATTGAGCTGATGCTTTCGACCGAAGGCTTCAATGTTTACTCTACCGATCTTGGCGAAGAAGGTCTCGATCTCGGCAAGCTCTATGATTACGACATTATTCTGCTCGACCTCAATCTGCCCGACATGCACGGGTACGACGTTCTGAAAAAGCTGCGCGTCGCCAAAGTGCAGACCCCGGTGCTGATCCTTTCGGGCATTGCGGAAATGGATTCCAAGGTACGCAGCTTCGGCTTCGGCGCGGATGACTATGTCACCAAACCCTTCCACCGCGATGAATTGATCGCGCGCATCCACGCCGTGGTGCGCCGTTCGAAGGGGCATTCGCAATCGGTGATCCGCACCGGCAAGCTGGCGGTCAACCTCGATGCCAAAACAGTCGAAGTCGATAGCGCGCGCGTGCATCTTACCGGCAAGGAATATGCGATGCTCGAGTTGCTTTCGCTGCGCAAGGGCACCACGCTGACCAAGGAAATGTTCCTCAACCACCTCTATGGCGGCATGGACGAACCCGAACTCAAGATCATCGACGTGTTTATCTGCAAGCTGCGCAAGAAGCTGGCGCATGCCTGCGACGGCGACAACTACATCGAAACCGTCTGGGGCCGCGGCTACGTGCTGCGCGATCCTGATGACAAGATGGATGCCGCAGCGGCCTGATCGCTCCCCTTTTTCTCCCCATGTTCCACGTGAAACGGCCCGCCTGCAAAGGCGGGCCGCTTTTTGTTTGGCTTTCGGTGATCAGCCGATCCGCTTGAAATAAGTCGTTTCCAGCTTGGGCAGGCTGCTGTTAGCCAAGACAATAGTCTCTGTCATGGATTGGCGGTTTCTCGCGACCGTATATACCCGCGTGGAGACGGGCGCGCCGTTCTTGCCCAGCGTCATCACGAGAGTGTTTGGCGCAGGGTGGCGGAGCGAGACAGTGTCGATGAAATCCATATTGCCGGTCACCGGAACGGGCACGCCGTCCAGCGCTGCGATCGAATCTGCGCTTAAGATGGCACCGTCGGGGCCAACGATCTCCACTTTTGTCGTCCACTTCTGATCCGGTGAGACTTGGAAGGCTACAGTCACTTGACGTGGGCGCTCTTCCACCGAGATGCGTTCGACATCGAGCGACCACCGCCCGACAAGCGGCAATGACCGGGCGGATGAGGCCTGAGCAGGCGCCGTGCGGGCAACCTGATACGTCGAACTCGCAGCAATGACCATAAGTCCGGCGGCGATTGGCAGTGCGATCAGCATGAGCTTCGTTCCATTCGTTCGGAGTAGCCCGGCGCTTGCGGGCTGCTCCACTCCGTTCGCCGCGGAACGTTGCTGCGATAGATCGATTTTTGTGTCCCAGATTTTCTGTGCATCCAGCAGGCGTGCCAGTTCGCGGCTGCTGCCGACCCCGGTCTTGCGGCGCGCGTCGCGCAAGCGCTCGTTTATCGAGGCTTCTGATCGCCCAAGCCGAACCGCAATTGATTTAACCGTGTGTCCCGCCGTCAACAGGTGAAGGATTTCCAGCTCCTTGTCTGTTAATGCGGTAAACACGCTATGTGGTTGGTTATGCGCAGACATATCTCGTGATCACCACAAGGCTTACAGGCCGTCCATCCCAATTTTCTTGGGAGGCTGCATCCAGCATAGCCGTTTTCGCCTGATCTTGACCCTAACCGGGCCGACTGCCACAGACCCGGCACATGACAGCGTACAAACCCGGTGATCCGCTCACCCTCAGCCGCCTTTATGGCCGCGCCAAAGGCAGGCCCTTGCGCACCGGCCAGCAGGGCCTCATCGACACTTTGCTGCCCGCCATCGCCGTGCCCGCGGCGGGCGAAGTGACCGCAGCTGCCCTGTTCGGCCGGGATTGTCCGCTCCATTTCGAGATCGGCTTCGGCGGCGGCGAGCATCTGGCCTTCCGCGCCGATCTCCTGCCCGATCACGGCTTCATCGGGGCCGAGCCGTTCCTCAATGGCGTGGCGCAGGCGCTGGTCCACCTGGATGGCGACGGCGGGCGCACGGCCCCGATCTGCAACGTCCGCATCCATCATGGCGATGCGCTCGAAGTGCTGGCGCGGGTGCCCGATGGGGCGCTCTCGTTTGTCTATCTGCTTCATCCCGATCCCTGGCCCAAGGCGCGCCATGCCAAACGGCGGATGATGAACCCCGGGCCGGTCGAGCTGATCGCGCGCAAGCTGAAACCCGGCGGCGAGTTTCGCTTCGGCACGGATCATCCGGTGTACTTGCGCCATGCGCTGATGATCATGCGTCAGTTCACGGATCAGTTCGCCTGGGCGGCCAATTCCCCCCGCGATTTTCAAGTCCGGCCAGGCGGCTGGTCCGAAACGCGCTATGAGGCCAAGGCGCACGCGCTCGGCCATGAGGTCTGGTATTTCCGCTACGCGCGCAGGCCGGGATAACCGGGCGGCGGGCGTGATCCGCGCCGATCCAGCCTGCCCTCCTCGTGAAAAACTGACCATTACCGGTTTCCTCGGGTTGCCTACCCATTAACCATTTAACGGGACGCTAATAGAATCTGCGTAATCCCATGCTCGTCGCGCGGGGTTGTTGCTCCGTCCGGCGAGGAACCGGATCATGTCGAACACCAAGACTGCCAACGCGATCATTGCCGAAATGCGCGAATTTGCAGGGTTTTCAGCGTGTGAGCAGCGCTACATCCGGCGCAGTCTCGATATTGGTCTGGCCCGCCACAATGCGCTTGAGCGTTGGTCGCGCGGGCGGCAGGACGCGGCCACCATCCGCACCCAATATGTCGTCTATCAGGATTTGAAGCTGCTGCGCGGCAAGCTGCCGGCCGATGTCGCGGCGCACCTGATCGGCGTTGAAAGCCTCGACGATTTTATGGGGCCGCTGCTGCGGGTCACTACTTTCGATCTTGCCCAGGCATCGCTTGCCAGCTTTTCGGCCTATCGCTTTCTCTATGAGCGCCTGCTTGGTGCCGAAGCGCGGCCATGGCTGCCATCGGCGTTCTGCGGGGCCGCAGCCTTGCCGCAGATCCGCCCCGAAAACCGCAAAGGCCTGCTTCAGTCGATCAGCGAAGCTGCGGCGACCGCGCCGGGCTGGTCGATGAACGAGCCGGTGTTCTTTCCCGAATTTGTCGAGCTCGATAACGCCGCCTGATAGCGCGCTTCCGGCGCGCGTTCAGGCCATCACTTGGCGCGGTCGGGCTTGCTCCGCCAGGTGCCCTTCTTGGGCCCCTTGCCGGCCGGGCCCGTTCCGCCCGGCCTGCTCTGATCATTCCCCCGCGCCGGATGGCGATAAGGCTTGGGCGCATGCGCCGGCTTGGCCCGGTGCACTGGCGCTCCCGAAGCATTGTCGCGGCGGCGATGGCGCGCTTCTTCGCGCGGCCCCCCCTCGACTTGTGTGATCTCGACCTCGTCGCCTTCATCGGCGGTGCGGCGCACCGCATCGAGAAAGCGCGCGGCCACGGTCCCTTGCACTTCGAACAGCGTTTCATCACCGGTGATGCGGATCGCGCCGATTTCGGTGCGGCTAACATGGCCGCGCCGGCAGAGCAGCGGCAGGATCCAGCGCGGATCGGCATTCTGGCTGCGGCCAATATTGACGCGGAACCAGCTGCTGCCCTCAAAGCCGGGGCGCGGGGTGCGCGGTTCGGTCGGCGAAGCATCGCTGCTGACCAGTTCCTCTGGCTGCGGCAGCCGCGAACGGTGGATCTGCACCAGCGCCGCCGCCAGATCTTCTGCGCTGCGCTCGGTCAGCAGGCGGGCTGCCAGCACGCGGTCCTCCTCGGTCACGTCGATGGGCGCGAGCAGCGCGGCGAGCAGGCGCTCGCTATCGGCGCGGCGGATATCTTCCGCCGAAGGCAGCGGCACCCATTGCGCGGCAATGCGCGCCCCGCGCAGCATGCCTTCCACCCGCTTGCGCCGCGGATAAGGCACGATGAGGACAGCGGTGCCCTTCTTGCCCGCGCGCCCGGTGCGGCCCGAGCGGTGCTGCAAAGTCTCGGCATCGCGCGGAATCTCGACATGGACGACGAGGCTGAGCGAGGGCAGGTCGATCCCGCGCGCCGCCACGTCGGTTGCCACGCAAACCCGCGCGCGGCGATCGCGCAAGGCTTGCAGCGCCGAATTGCGCTCGTTCTGGCTATGCTCGCCCGAAAGCGCGACGACCGCAAAGCCGCGATCGGTGAGGCTGGCATGAAGGCGGCGGACATTGTCGCGCGTCGCGCAAAACAGCATCGCCGTTTCGGCTTCGTGAAAGCGCAGCAGATTGACCACCGCGCCTTCGATATCGGCGGGAGCCACCGCGATGGCTTGATACTCGATATCGCCATGGCCGCGCTCTTCGGTCACGGTCGAGATGCGCAGCGCGTTCTTCTGATAACGCCGCGCCAGCGCGACAATCGGCGAGGGCATGGTTGCGGAGAACAGCATCGTGCGCCGCCCGTCCGGGGTCGCATCGAGAATGCCTTCAAGGTCCTCGCGAAAACCCATGTCGAGCATTTCGTCGGCTTCATCGAGCACCGCGACCTTGAGGCCTGAAAGGTCGAGCGCGCCGCGTTCGAGGTGATCGCGCAACCGGCCCGGCGTGCCGACCACGATATGCGTGCCATAGCCCAGCGCGCGCCGTTCGCGCGAGGCGTCCATGCCGCCCACGCACGTGGCGATGCGCGCGCCCGATTTGGCAAACAGCCATTCCAGCTCGCGGCTGACTTGCAGCGCCAGTTCGCGCGTCGGCGCGATCACCAGCGCCAGCGGCGCGCCCGCCGGGGGGGCCATGCCTTCGGCATTCAGCAGTTGGTCGGCCATGGCGAGGCCAAAGGCGACCGTCTTGCCCGATCCGGTCTGCGCCGAAACGACCAGATCGCGCCCGCGCGCCTCGGCCTCGAGCACGGCAGCCTGAACCGGGGTGGGGGCGGCATAGCCGCGTTCGGCCACAGCAGCGGCGATGACAGGGGGAAGCTGGGAAAAGGGCATGGGTCTCGCAGAATTCTGGGGGGGCCGCGCAGCGCGGCTGCTCCCCTTAGGCCAATCCGCCCGGTTTGGCGCGCTCAATCTTGCGCGAGGCCATTATCCGGTTTCCACTCACCCTTTGTACAGCGCATCGGTCCGCGCGGCGTAGCGTTCCTTGATCTTGTGCCGCCGGATTTTCATCGAGGGGGTCATCTCTTCGTTGTCGATCGTGAAGGCTTCATCGGCAAAGGCGAACTGGCGCACTTTTTCGGTGACGGACAGATCGCGGTTCACCCGGTCGACCGCCGCGCGCACCGCGCCCCGAAACGCGGGCAGATCCTGCAAGGCGCGCATGTCGAACTTTTCGCCTTCGCGGCGCGCCCATTCCAGCGCCCATTCGGCATCGGGCACGATCAGCGCGACGATGTAGGGCCGCTTGTCGCCTGTCACCATCGCCTGCGCGATTTCGGGCTGGAGCGTGAGCATCCCTTCGATCTTCTGCGGGGAGACATTGTCGCCCTTGTCGTTGACGATCATGTCCTTCTTGCGATCGGTGATCTTGATCCGGCCTTTGGCGTCCAGATGCCCTATGTCGCCGGTGTGCAGCCACCCCTTCTGCAGCGCGCGCGCGGTCTCCGCCTCGTTGCGCCAATAGCCGTGCATCACCAGCTCGCCGCGCACGAGGATCTCGCCATCCTCCGCGATCTTGACTTCCACCCCCTTCATCGGCGGGCCGACGGTGTCCATCGCAAGGCCCACCGCGGGCCGGTTGCACGAAATCACCGGCCCCGCCTCGGTCTGGCCATAGCCTTGCAGCACGGTGATCCCCATTGCCTGGAAAAATACCCCGACCTCAGGATTGAGTGGCGCGCCGCCTGCCACCATCGCCTTCACCCGCCCGCCAAAGCGCGCGCGGATCTTGGGCCGCAACAGCCGTTCGAGCAGCAGATCAATCGGCTTGTCGATCAGCCGCCCACGTCCCGCCGCTTGCCGCGCCCCGATCGCCAGCGCGCGGCCCATCAGATAATTCGGCAGGCGGCCCTGCTTTTCGATCTGCTTGATGATCCGCGCGCGCAACACTTCAAACAGGCGCGGCACCACCACCATCATCGTCGGGCGGGTTTCCTCGATATTGCTCGCCAGCTTCTCGAGCCCTTCGGAATAGTAGATCTGCGCGCCCATCCCGATCGGCAGATATTGCCCGCCGGTGTGTTCATAAGCGTGGGAGAGCGGCAGGAACGAGAGGAACACCTCGTCGCCCCAGCCCAGATCGTCGGCCAGGATGGTGCCTGCGCCATCGACATTGCACAGGATCGCGCCGTGATGCTGGCGCACCCCGCGCGGGGTGCCGCCGGTGCCGCTGGTATAGATCAGGCAGGCAAGGTCGGCCCGCCCGATGCCGGCCACGCGCGCCTCGGTTTCCAGCCGCGCGGATGCAATGTCGCCTTTCAGCAGCGCGGGCCAATCGTGAAAGCTGATCGTGCCCGATTGCATCCGGCGCAGCGGCTCGATGCCGATCACATGCGCAAGCTCGGGCGCGCGCAGCGCCGCGCCCATCACCGCTTGCGCCAGCTTGGGGGTCGAGACGATCACCGCGCGCGCGCCCGAGTTTTCGAGGATATGCAAATGATCGCGCTCGGTATTGGTGGTGTAGGTGGGCACCGTGACCAGCCCCGCCGCCATGATCGCCAGATCGGCAATGCACCACTCGGGCCGGTTTTCGGAAACCAGCGCGACGCGGTCGCCTTGGTTCAGCCCCAGCGCACGCAAAGATTGTGCCAGCAGGCACATCTGATCCGCGGCCTCGCGCCAGCTGATCGATTGCCACCGCCCGCCCTGCTTGGCCCAAAGAAACGGCGCGTCGCCCCGTTCATGCGCCCGGTCCAGGAACATCGCGACCAGATTCGGGTAGCCCGCAAAATCGGAGAGCTGCACGTGGGATCATCCTCTTGCCCGCTTCCGGCCTGGCGCGCGCGGCGTGCTGGCCGTTATTTCCCTGCAAAGCTACGACCCCCGCCGCCCGACCGCAACCCGGCCTGTGGAAAGCAGCACCACTCCCCCTCCCTCCTTCGAAAGGCTCAGGATGAGCGGGAGGGGAGCAGAAAGCACAACCAGTGCCCCTCCCGCCTGCGGGAGGGGTTAGGGGTGGGCAGCCTCCACACACAAACTCCTTGACAAAACGAACCATATAGGCTAAATGCCCCGCAGATCGGGAGCGGGCTTGGCCGGCCTTGCCTTCGCTCTTTCGGGTTTGTTCGCCCCGCGAGCAGGCCCGATGCGACCGGTGCGGGC
>NZ_CAMBTS010000063.1 GCF_945870625.1 Novosphingobium sp. Chol11
CGCCGGCAAGGCGAGCAGGATGGCTTTTTCTTCGGGATTGCTTCCTGGCGTGTCGCCGCCATCGGTCTTCTTGATGAAGTTGGCCGGATTGCTGGGTGCGTCTCCAGATGACGAAGCGATGCCTTTGCAATTGAACCAGGCCACCGGCGAATAGGCTTTGGCGGCGCGCTCCGGCCCTGCGCTTGAGGTCTGGTCTGCGGCGCTTGCCGGACCGCTACCGGCGGGCACACCGCTCGCCATGCCTGTTGCGCCGGAAGGAACCGCGTCCTTGCCGCTCAGTCCATCGGTTTGCGGCGGAGCCCCAAATCTGGCGAATCGCTGGAGACGGTTTGACAGGTAACCGACGTCGCTCAGGTCCCCGCCGTGCAGACGATATTGGGCAAGCGCGGCCTGGGCTTCGTCTGGATGCGCCGAGACCGCGAGATAGAGCGATTTCAGCCGCAGGGTCAGCGGCGACTTCGCGTCGACCTGTTCCAGTTGCCCAATCAGCGTGCGGCTTTCCTCCATTTCGCCGAGGAAAAGATCGACCATCGCCATCCCGTAGAGGACTTCGGGGTTGTTCCCCGTCTCGGCAAGGATGCGCGCGAGTTGCACTTGCGCGGGAAGCAGGTTCGGTTCGAACCGCAGCGCCGTGACATAGCCGGCCTTGGCCAGATCGGCCGCGCTCGCCTGCCCGCGCTCGAACCGGGTATGGTGAGCCACGCCAAGCAGGTAGTGCAGGTAGCCATTGGTCGAATCCAGCTTGACCGCGGCACTCAGACCCCGAACCGCTGCGTCAGCATCACCCGCTTCCAACTGCTCCAAGGCGCGAGCCGCATATTGATGCGCGCTCTTTGGAGGTACGGTGAACGCCGGGCGCTGGATGGACGATGGCGCCCGCTGCGCAGGATAACAAGGCGACGCTGCCAGCGATCGCGGCAGTATTGGCGCACAGTCGGAAGGCAAAGAGAGGGCTACGAGCGGCCATCTGGAGCTTCGGTCTTCCTCGGGCTATCGCCCCGTATCTCGGGATGAACGCGATTGGTCGAAAATGCTGCTCTGTCTGAAAATCTCGACAGAGCAGTATTTTCTGCACCAAACTCTACAATTTCGTCGAACTAGATCAGGATCAGAACCTAGCTTACCGTGATCACGCCACTGGAAGTAAGCTGCTGTAGCCTAGGCACACCTGAATTCCACGGCTAACCCTCTGGCTATTGACCCAATAGTTGTTATCAAACCAGATCGAAACAGAAAATTGTGAACCGCCAAACAAAACGTTGTAAAGCGGAAACGCAGTTGAGTCGTTGCTTTTCGATTGAAGAATCATGTAGCCGTTCAAAGTATGGCTTGTTGCCGAATCAATTTGCGTGTTCGGAAGATTTATGCCCTCACTGGGTGAAGAATTGCTATTACTTACGCATGGCCATGAGTTTTTGCCGCCATTTTGAGTGTAAATCTTGCCTGTCGGCACGCCATTTACATTCCCCCCCGCTTGAGACACCTGCATGGACGTAACAACGCAACCAGCATTATAAGCACGCATCGTCACCGACCCGGTTGGCTTATTGCTTTCAAGCGTGAGGCAATACGGCATTGACGTCGAACCATTTACCGGCGTGCAGGGGCCGTAAGTAACGGCAGGGTCCTTAATTCCAGATGCCGGCGCATTGAATTGGTACGTGGTATTGGTGGTGACATTAAAAGAGTAATTCTGTCCGTTAGGTATATTGTGACAATTTGATTCAGCTAAGGCTGCGGCTGGGTTAGCCAAAAGCGCAATTGTAGCAGCCACGACGCTGATCGTCTTCATTCTTGACATGACTAAACTCCAAACTTGAGTAAGCTAATTTATAAATTTAATATCAACGCCGACACATACTACATTGCGCAGATATCAGGTTTAGTGCCATTATTTAAGAATATTTTCTCATTAATTTCCTCACAATTCTGCTTGCCAATCATTTCCCAAGGCACTTTTGGATTCTCCAGCACATATGTCTTGGCTCTTTCAATCGCGCTCTTGCAATCTTTTCCGTAGCTCGCGTCAGACATTTGCAGTTTCTTCAGATAGGCAGTTACATTACCATGGCGGTCGTAGGCCGCATAACCACAAACACGCATTCCTGATTCAGCGTGCGCCGGGGATGCGGTCAGGGCTGCAATGCCACCGACCAACGCGGCTGTTGCCGTGAGAACCGTATTATTAAGTTTTGTTAACATATCACTCTCCGATGAACCCTTGCCAATATCACCCAGCCGTCATCAAACGTGCTTAAGCTGCAGGGGCGATCTAAATTAAGAAGTTGGTGAAAAGCCGTCAAGCGACCAGCCGTAATATTAAATATTTTTAATATTCTTTGACATAATAATCTACGTTTAAATATCTCTCTCCTTGATTTTAGGCACTTAATCAGTAGGAGAACTTCGGAATGAACAGATAATGATACGGCTAATCCACGATTTAGGTGACAAAATTCGTTAATATATGAGTATAGTCAATTTTTTTATTTGGCTTGCGGTTATGGAGATTTCCTATCCTGGAGGATATGCGGGAGCTACGGTGACAGGTGCGAGAAGCCCCAGATTCCAGCGATTGCGCCGCCACCTAACCAAGCACACCAAACCCGCCCTGCCGAACCGCACGCTTTTCCCACGTTCCCCAAACCCGCAACGAAAGCCCGGAACTGAAGGGGACGTTGCACTACATTGCCCCCTGTTGTCGGGAACTCGCGCTTGTCCGCCGCAGGGAGGCTCTCATCGATATGCCATTGGAGAGCAACCGATAGCCAGTAAGCAGGGTTCGTGCTTGCCCATGGTTCTATCAACATTACCGTTGATAGAACCATGGGCGCGCTTCATTCATGGCTGCAACAATATATCACGCGGGAGAGTTTCGTCTTGATATTCAGCGAGTGGTCCGAGGTTTCGCCGCTGGCGGACCTGCTTGTTCGCAGCGCGGCCCGGTAGCCATTGCCGCGGGTCGCGTCGAACGCGAGGCGGACCGCCAGCTTGTCCTTGACGATCGGCAAGTCCACGGCAGCCTGCACCTGGACGAACTCGCGCGATGCGCAGCGCGCGGTCACATAGTCGTGCGCCTCGACCTGAAGCGTGCCCCACCCGCCGGTCTTCTCGAACAGGTGGCTCAGCTTATCGACAACCGTGTCGGGCGAGCCGACCACGAAAACATTGTCGGTCAGGAACTCGAGATCGACGGCAAGTGAATCGACGCCGAAGTCGCGGGCAAAACCATCCATCATGCCAAAGCGGCGCCAGATCGGGATGAGGTAGCGATTAAAGCAATAGCCGATCGGCCCCTCCATCACGAGGCGCTTCAGCAATCATGGAGACCGGGGTGATCGTCAGGCTTCCCGACTTGTAGATCGCCTTGGCACCTTCGACCAATGGGCCAAAGCTTGCCTTGTCATAGCGCCCTGACATGCCTTCTAGGCGACCGATGAAGGCGGCGGCGAAGCGCTGCTGCAGATTCCCCTCCGCCGCATCGCCGAGCCTGAAGAAGTCTCGAACCTCGTATTGTTCTTGGCCTCCGATGAAACCAGCTACATCACCGGCGCAGAGCATGTGATCGATGCGGGTATGACTGCGCAGTAGTCAGCCTCCACCGCGGCATCGGCAACGCCTTTGCTCGCCGCCCGGTCGGAAAAAATGGAACAGCTCGTTCATGTCGCGGATTACACTAATCAGCGCCACGTCGGACATGGGTTTGCGAGCAACACCGGGAAAGACCAGATCAGCTCCCTCCAGCCGCAAAGCATTGGCTACGGGCAATACTTCCAGAGCCTCGTCAGAGAATAGAACCATGTGCGCCCTGGCACGCTTCATGTGATGCGCAGCAATTGATCAACCTCGGGATTCGATCATGCTGCTTTGACGACGAATGCTGTAAGATCGCCCGCGTCTTTGCCCCACGTTCGTTTGCCTAACACCGGAGAACCAAAAGTGTGAGGAAAGCCTATTCTCCCCCACACTTGGCCTCGGCTGCATGCAAATCAGGGCGGCATTGTGTGGACTAAGAACACTACAATGCGCCCGGAATCACTCGACCTTTAGGCAGTTTTGGGGATGCGCTCGGAAAGGCTGGGTGGTGGACAGGGGTGGATTCGAACCACCGTACGCTCTCGCGGGCAGATTTACAGTCTGCTGCCATTAACCACTCGGCCACCTGTCCACACCAGTGCTGCCGGTGCGGGGTAAACCCCGATTGAATGGCACCACAAGGGAACCGTCCGGCCGAGAGGCGCACCCTTTGGCGAAGCATCCCTTGCCTGTCAATGGCCCTGCTGGCACAGGGCAAACGCAATTCCCGCCCAAATCCGCCAACCCCTCCCCATCTGAAAGACAGCCGATGCCCCCGCAAGATCACAAACCCGGTGGCGCTCATGATGGCGGCAGGCATGATGGCGGCAGACGCCCCAAGGCGATGCGTGGCCGCGCCGGGCGCATGCAGGGCGGGCGCGGCTCGGGCCGGGGCAGCACGGGCACCGTGCGGCTGTGGGGCCGCCACGCGGTCGAGGCCGCGCTGACCAACCCGATGCGCAGCGCCAAACAGCTGTGGGGCACGCGTGAGGCGATCCAGGCCATGCTCGATGATAACGACGCCGAACTGCCCCCCACGCTTGCGGTCGAATATGCGCAGGCCGCCGATCTCGGCCGCCTCGTCGCGCGCGATGCGCCGCATCAGGGGCTGGTGCTCGAATGTCTCGCGCTCGACGATGTCACACTCGATGATGCGCTGGAAGAGGCCGACGGGCGCACGCTGGTCGTGCTCGACCAGGTCACCGATCCGCACAATGTCGGCGCGATCATCCGCTCTTGCGCCGCCTTCGGCGTGGCCGCGCTGATCACGCAGGACCGCCACGCCCCGCCCGAATCGGGCACGCTTGCCAAGGCCGCCTCGGGCGCGCTGGAGGTCGTGCCGTGGGTCCGCGTGGTCAATCTGGCGCGCGCGCTCGAATCGATTGCCGAGGCCGGCTATTGGCGCATCGGTCTTGATGGCGCGGGCGAAGCAGCCTTCCCCGGCGCGATCCCGGCGGGCGCGGTCGCGCTCGTGCTGGGCGCAGAAGGCGAAGGGCTGCGCCACAATGTTGCGCAGCATTGCGATTCGATCGCGCGGCTGCCGATTGCATCGGCGGTGGAAAGCCTCAATGTATCCAATGCAGCGGCAATTGCGCTATATGCCGTGGCAACGCGCGGGGGCGACGACTGAGGCTGCGCCACTTCGCATAACGCAGGAGCCGGGGACATGCTTGCCAGAGGAAAATTGATTGCAGCGGGCGCGGCCGCCGCCGCGCTGGTTCTGCTCGCCGGATGCACGCTGCTGCCGGGCCGCTTTGTCAGCGATCTGGCGGTGCGCCGCGATGGCACGTTCACCTTTCATTACAAGGGCGAGATCATTCTCGCCGCATTAGCTCAGGGCGGAAAATCAGACCTGAAGGTCGAAGACGACAAGTTCACCCCCGCCCCATGCAAGAATGAAACCACCGGCGATGATCGCGCCTGCACCGCCGCCGAAATCGCCGCCCAGCGGCGCGAATGGGCCGGCGAGCAGGATGAGAGCAAGGCGACCAAGGCCGAGCAGGACAAGCAGAGCCGCGCCGCGTTGCAGGCGATGATGGGCGGGATCAATCCCGAAGACCCGCAGTCGGCACAGGAGTTTGCCAATCGGCTGGCCCGCCAGCAGGGCTGGACTTCGGTGGTCAACAAAGGCGCGGGCGTATTCGAGGTTGATTACAGCATCGCCGGGCGGCTCGACCGCGATTTCACCTTCCCGGTGATCGAGCGCCTGCCCGCCGTGATCCCGTTCGTCACCGTGATCCGCCGCAATGATGGCACCGTGCGGATCGACGCCCCGGGCTTTTCGCCGAGCGGCGCAAATCCGCAGATGCCCGGCTTTCCGGCGATGCCCCCCGCTGGGACGAGCAAGGGCAAGAAGGCGCCGCCCGCACTTGATGGCCGTTTCACCGTGCGCACGGACGGTGAGGTCATCGCCAACAACACCGACGAGGGGCCGCTTGCCGATCCCGCCGTCGGCGGCCAACGGTTGCAATGGAAAGTGAGCCCCACCACTGGCGCACCGCCCACCGCGCTGGTCCGGCTGGCGAAGTAACAGAAGCCCTCTATCAGCCAGGCGGACAGCCGCCGCCCCATCTGTCCTGCAGGAAAATGGGGCGGCGTCATTCGCACAGCGAATGACGGAGGGGTCATGCACCAACGAAAAACCGCGCCGGATCAGCTCCGGCGCGGCTCTTGTGTCTTCGTCTTGTGTGTACTTGCCTCGCGGCGGCCCGATCCGATCAGGCCGCCCGCTCGGCGATTAGGCTCAGTTGACCGCGTCCTTCAGACCCTTGCCGGCCTTGAACTTCGGCTGCGAGGATGCCTTGATCGACATCGGCTCGCCCGTGCGCGGGTTGCGGCCGGTCGAAGCCTTGCGCTTGGCGACCGAGAACGTGCCGAAACCGACCAGACGCACTTCGTCACCCTTTGCCAGAGCACCCGATACCGACTCGAAAACGGCTTCCACCGCCTTGGTCGTATCGCTTTTCGACAGGCCACTAGCATCGGCAACAGCGCTGATCAGATCGTTCTTGTTCATTATGAACCCCCTACTTTCTATTGGAAAACTTCGATTTGGAATCAATTTTGAGCGTCCGCGAAGAAAGCCGAGAAAGATTCCCCTGTCAAAGGCAAAACCGTCGAAAAAGGGCGATTTATCCACCAAAGCTAGTGGATTAGGGGTGTTGTAGGCGTTTGCACGACACTTGGCCGCGCGCTCCGGCACTCAATAGCCGCGTCGAATCCGCAACGGCACTTTTTGCGCAACATGACGCGCTCGGGCAGCGCGCATCAATTGCAAAGCATGGCCCCCATCCTGCTCACCCTTCGCCCCTGGCCCTTTGAAAGGCTCGGGGGCTCAGGGCGCCGGGATGAGGGTGCCAGTTCTGTGTCGCTGCCGTTTTAGTGCGCGGTCGGTGCCGGGCTTCCCGCTGCGCCGGACGGCGCTGGCTGGCTGGCCAGATCGTCCGCCTCGGTCCACACGATCGGCTCGGGCACCGAGACCAGCGCGCGCGCCAGCACCTCGTCGACATGGCTCACCGGCACGATATCGAGGTGCGCCAGAATGTTGGCCGGAATCTCGCCCAGATCCTTGCGGTTCTCTTCGGGGATGAGCACAGTCTTGATCCCGCCGCGCAATGCGGCGAGCAGTTTCTCCTTCAATCCGCCGATCGCCAACACGCGCCCGCGCAGCGTGACCTCGCCGGTCATCGCCACATCGGCACGCACCGGAATGCCGGTCAAGGTGGAGACCATCGCGGTCACCATGCCCACGCCCGCGCTCGGCCCGTCCTTGGGCACTGCGCCCTCGGGCAAGTGGATGTGCAAGTCCTTGCGGTTGAAGATCGAGGGCTTGATGCCATAGGCCGGGCTGCGCGCCTTGACGAAGCTGAACGCCATCTGGACGCTTTCGCTCATCACTTCGCCCAGCTTGCCCGTGGTGCGCACCGCGCCCTTGCCGGGCACGGTCACGCCCTCGATGGTCAAAAGCTCGCCGCCCACCTCGGTCCAGGCCAGACCCGTCACCGCGCCGACCTGATTCTCTTCGTCCGAAACCCCATGGCGGAATTTGCGCACACCCGCATAATCGCCCAAATTTTCGGGCGTGATCGTCACCGCCTTATCCTTGCCTTCCAGAATACGGCGCAGCGATTTGCGCGCCAGCCGCGCGATTTCGCGCTCCAGCGTGCGCACCCCGGCCTCGCGCGTGTAATAGCGGATGAGATCGCGCAAGGCGTCGCTTTCCAGCACGAACTCGCCGGGCTTGAGGCCATGCGCCGCGATCTGCTTGGCGATCAGATGCTGCTCGGCGATCTCAAGCTTCTCGTCCTCGGTATAGCCTTCGAGCCGGATGATCTCCATCCGGTCGAGCAACGCCTGCGGCAGGTTGAGGCTGTTCGCGGTGCACACGAACATCACATCCGAAAGATCGAAATCGACCTCCAGATAATGGTCCTGAAACTTCGCGTTCTGCTCCGGATCGAGCACCTCGAGCAGCGCGGAGGCCGGATCGCCTCGGAAATCCTGTCCCAGCTTGTCGATCTCGTCGAGCAGGAACAGCGGGTTGGACGTGCCCGACTTGCGCAGATTGGTCACCACTTTGCCCGGCAGCGAGCCGATATAGGTGCGCCGATGGCCGCGGATTTCGGCTTCATCGCGCACCCCGCCCAGCGATTGGCGCACGAACTGGCGCCCGGTCGCCTTGGCGATCGACTTGCCCAGCGAGGTCTTGCCCACGCCCGGCGGGCCAACGAGGCACAGGATCGGACCCTTGAGCTTGTTCGTGCGCGCCTGCACCGCCAGATACTCGATGATCCGGTCCTTGACCTTGTCGAGCGCATAGTGATCGGCGTCGAGCACCGCCTGCGCCGCCGCAATATCCTTCTTGAGCTTCGACTTCTTGCCCCACGGCAGGCCGAGCAGCACGTCGAGATAATTGCGGATGACCGTCGCCTCCGCGCTCATCGGCTGCATCGTCTTCAATTTCTTGAGCTCGCCCGTCGCCTTGGCGCGCGCTTCCTTGGACAATTTCAGCGTGTCGATCTTCTGCTGCAATTCCTGCAGCTCGCTCACCTCGCCATCATCGCCGCCGCCCAGTTCAGACTGGATCGCCTTCATCTGCTCGTTAAGGTAGTATTCGCGCTGCGTCTTTTCCATCTGGCGCTTGACCCGGCCGCGAATCTTGCGCTCGACCTTGAGCACGCCAAGCTCGCCCTCCATGAACGACAGCGCGATTTCCAGCCGCTTCATCGGATCGCTCTCGCTGAGCAGCGTCTGCTTCTCGGCCACTTTGGCCACCAGGTTCGCGGCGACCGCATCGGCCAATTTGCCCGCGTCCTCGATATCGCCCAATTGCGCGCCCGCATCCTGCGGCAGCTTTTTCGAAAGCTTGGCATATTCGGCGAACTGCTCGATCACCGAACGGATCATCGCCTCGACTTCGGGGCCTGCGGCCTCCACCAGCGCGAGCGGCTTGACCGAGGCCATCACCAGTTCGCCGCCGCTGCTCTCTTCGGTCGTCAGGTTGTCCAGCGTGGCCCGGCGGGTGCCCTCGACCAGCACGCGCACGGTGCCATCGGGCAGCTTGAGCAATTGCAGCACCGTGGCGATCACGCCGGTTTCATAAAGGTCGTCGCGGTCCGGATCGTCGCAGCCCGGATCGAGTTGGGCCAGCAGGAAGATGTCCTTGTCGCCGGCCATTGCCGCCTCGAGCGCCGCGACCGATTTCTCGCGTCCGACGAATAGCGGCACGACCATGCCGGGAAACACCACAATGTCGCGCAAGGGGAGCAGGGGATACAAATTCATGTGCTTTGGCTTCCGTTTATCCCGCCGAGCGATCTGCAATTGCCGGCGGACACCCAACAAGACTGGGTTTGATCCTGAATATGGGAGCCACCTGCCGCCGCTGCAATGGTTCACCTTAGGACGGTTGTGGATGAGCGAAATTCAGGCGCGCAGAGGCATGCCCGCCCCTCTCCCGCCCGCCGGATTATCGCGCTGCGGGTAGCGGCTGGATCACCGGCACCGAAATGAATACCGGCGGCAAAGGCGCTGGCGGCGCGGCGGGAGGCGGCAGCAACGCCGCATCGGGCATCGCCTTTGGTGCTTCAACCACAGGGTAGCGCCCGTGCAGCGCCTCAATCTCGATCTGCCGCGCGCGCAAATAGGTTTTGCGATAGGTCAGATAAGGATCATTGGCATCCTTCATCCGCTGCAATTCCGTCTGCGTCTCCACACGTTCATCCAGCGATTTCAGGATATTGGTGGGAATGCCGTAGTAGAAGGTATTGAACGGACGGCCCACCAAGACCGGCACCATCAGCCGGTCCACCGTCAGGCCAAACAGATCGCGCACGGTCGTCGGCCCGATGATCGGCAGATAGACATAAGGCCCCGGTCCGACCCCGTAATAGCCCAGTGTATTGGCCAGGCCGTTGCGATAATAAGGCAGGCGAAACGGCTTGTTTTTGGCCACATCGGCCAGCCCGCCGACGCCGACCGTCGAATTGATCAGGAACCGCTGGAGCGTCTTGCCCGCCTTGTCGGGGTTGAGTTGGAGGAAATAGTGCAGCGCGGTGACCGGCTCGGTCACATTGCGCAGGAAATGGCGGATGCCCGCCCGGATCGGCGATGGCACGGTTTTGCCGTAAGCATCGGCGACCGGCGCGATGTAATTGTCATCGACTTTCTGCACCACCGCGAACGTTTTGACATTGACCGATTCCAGAGGATCGACCTTGGGTTGCGCCTTTCGCCCTGAAACCGTGATGTCGCTGGGCGCGGGCGGCGCCTGCTTGGCCGGATCGCTTGCCGCAGGAACGGGCGCAGCGGCCGCAGGCCCGCTGGCTGCAGCCGCAGGGATCAGCGGCTCGCCAGCCGAAACGGCATCGCTTTGCGCCCCGGCCAGCACAGCGGGGTCTGCGGTCAGCATCAGCGATGACGCCAGATACAGCAAGCTCACATCAACACCGCCCCACCATTACGCGGCGACACTTTTCGCCCCAAACGAGAGGCATCGGCGCCGCAATCCTGTTTGCCCCGCCAGATCGGCATTCAAAACGGCAGCTTGAAACCCGGCGGGATGCCCGCAGCCATTTGCACTTTCTGCATTTCCTCGTTCGCCGCGGTATCGGCGCGCGAACGACAATCGTTGAACGCAGCGGCCACCAGATCTTCCAGAATGCCCTTTTCGGCCTTTTCCATCAGGCTGTCATCGATGTGCACCGCGATCACCCGGCCCTTGGCCGAGGCGCGCACACGCACCAATCCGCCGCCGGCCACGCCCTCGACCTCGATCTGGTCAAGCCGCCCTTGCGCGTCTTCCATCTGCTTCTGGATGGTCTGCGCGGCGGCCTGCGCCGCCTGGATCATTTCTTCCATCGATTTCATGCGTGTTTGCTCCGGGGTTTTGGCAATTGTTCGGGCTGGCTGTCTTCATCGATGATCTCCGCGCCGGGAAAGGCGGCCAGCGCCGCCTGCACCAGCGGATCGCCGATCATCGCGGCCTCTTCCTGCGCGGCGCGGACCTCGGCAATTTCGCGCAAACTCGGCGCTGCATCGCCAGCAGTGCGGACAACGTCCCAGCTCTGCCCGGTGGCCCGCTCCAGCGCGTCGCGCAGCGCAGGGCCGATCTCTTCGGCAAAGCCAGGTGCAAACTGATAATGCAGCACCCCGGGCCGCAGCGCGATCACCTGCACCCAATCGTGCATGATCTGCGCCGCGCGCAATTGGCCCGGCGCGGAAGGCAGCCCGACTTGTTCGACCAGCGCCGCCCAATCCATCGCGATCGCCGCCGGAGCCGCCGCCGCAGCGTCCCCCGCGTGAGTCTCGGCCGCCGCCGGACGCGCCGCCAGCTCCTCCATCCGCTTCACCAGCGCGCCCGGATCGGGCAAAGTCGCCGCATGGGTCACGCGCAGCAGCGCCATCTGCGCTGCCACCAGCGGATCGGGTGCGCCGCGTACTTCCTCGTATCCTTTCAGCAGCAATTGCCACAGCCGGTGCAATTGCCCCGCGCTCAGCGCCTTGGCCCAGCCACCAAAGGCCTCGCGCTCTTCGGCCGAGCGCGCGTCGGGTGCGCCGGTCACTTGCGCAATCGTCACTTTGTTGACCAGTTCCATCTGCGCGCGCAGAATCGCCGCCGGTTCGATCCCCAGCGCATATTGCCCTGCCACTTCGCTCAGCAAAGTGGTGCCATCGCCCGCCAGCATCGCGCCAAACAGCCGCCGCTGCATCGTCTTGTCGGCCAGCCCCAGCATCTCGCGCACTTGGCCTGCGGTAACTTCACCGCCGGACTCTGGGCCGCCCGCCATGTCCGCATGGCTGATCGCCTGATCGAGGATCGACAGGCCATCGCGCACCGATCCTTCCGCTGCGGCCGCGATCATCGCCAGCGCCTCGGCCTCCGCCGCCACGCCTTCTGCCGCGCAGATCCCGGCAAAATGCGCCTCCAGCATCTCGGCGTGAATGCGCCGCAGATCGAAGCGCTGGCACCGCGAGAGCACCGTCACCGGCAGCTTTTCAACCTCGGTGGTGGCAAACAGAAACTTCACATGCGGCGGCGGCTCTTCCAGCGTTTTGAGCAGCGCGTTGAAAGCATTGCGCGAGAGCATGTGCACTTCGTCGATGATATAAACCTTGAAGCGCGCCGAGACCGAGGCATAGCGCACCGCCTCGATGATCTCGCGCACATCGTCCACGCCGGTGTGGCTGGCGGCGTCCATCTCGATCACATCGATGTGCCGCCCTTCGGCAATCGCGATGCACGGCTCGCACATGCCGCACGGGTCGATCGTTGGCCCGCCCTGCCCGTCGGGTCCGATGCAGTTCAGCGCCTTGGCGATCAACCGCGCGGTGCTGGTCTTGCCCACCCCGCGCACGCCGGTCATCAGGAAGGCATGCGCCAGCCGCCCGCGCCGGATCGCATTGCCCAAAGTCTGCACCATCGCTTCTTGCCCGATCAGCTGGGCAAAAGTCTGCGGGCGATATTTGCGCGCGAGCACGCGGTAAGGCTGCGCTGGCGGCGCAAGCGGCGCGGGCGCGCGCTCTTCGCGCACGACTGCGGCCACTGGCGGTGCCGGATCGCCAAACAGCGCGGATTGCCCCGCCGCCTCCAGCTCCGAAGCGCTCGGGGCACCATCCTCGGGCTCGTCCTCAATCGGCGCGCCAAACATGTCGGTGGAATCGGTCATTGCCATCAAGATAGGCCGTGGCGCCGCAAATGTCGAATAACCCGCGCGGGCCTTCCGCCGCTAATCGGCGCTCATCCCGGCCGCTTGAACGCCGCCTTGATCAACCCATGCGCACATGGCGCGTATCGAGGATTAAAGGAGCCGGGCGACCCGCCGCACATCGTTGTGGCTGCTTCCTTCCGGACCTGACCAGGTTGGCGACCGCAAACGTCCACCCGACTCCCAAGGCGCATATGGCGAGGGATCGTCCGCAATGCAATCCTCTCTGGGTCCTCCCCATATTCCCGCAGGGCAAATGGGGGGTGGCATGCCAAAGGCGGGTCGGAATGGTCTCTACTTGAAGTTGTCCGCGTAGCTTTGCAGCTTGAGCCGCCGCGCCGGGGTCGGCGTCACGTGCGCGGCGATGCCATACTTCTCGGCATAGGCCGTGGCCTCGTCGGCGCTGGCGAAGGTCAGCACGACTTGCGCCTGGGTATCTCCCGATCCCGCCCAGCCCATCAACGGATCGGCGCGCTTCGCCTCGGCGGGTTCGAATTCGAGCAGCCACTCGTCGGTGCGCGCCCGGCCAGACTGCATGGAGGTTTTGGGGCGCTGATAGATGCGTGCGGTCATGCGCGCTGTCATGCCCACGATTGCCCGCTAAAATCAAGTCCGCTTGGCGGCCTCGAAGGCATTACGCGTCTTCAAACTGGGGTCTTCCTCCCACGGCGCATCGGGCCAGCGGTGGCGGGGATAGCGGCCCTTCATGTCCTTCACCACATCGCGCCAACTGCCGCGCCAGAAGCCGGGCAGATCGGCGGTGGTCTGGATCGGCTTGTGCCCCGGCGAGGTCAGGCTGAGCAACAGCGGGCGCGGCGGCTGGCCGATCATTGGATGGCGGTCGAGGCCAAACAGCGCCTGAACCCGCAATTCCGCCATCGGCCCGCCCTCGTGCGCATAATCGATGGCATGGCTGGTCCCGGCGGGAGAGCGAAACTCTGCCGGAGCCAACGTATCAAGCGCCGCGCGCGTATTCCAATCCAGCCGCCCCAGCAGCGCCTCATGCAGCTTGCCCGGCGGCACCGCCAGATCGCGCCGCCCGGCCAAAAGCGGCGCAAGCCATCCCGCCAACCCTTCGAGCAACGCCGTTTCCGAGAGCGCCGCAATCCCGGCATACCCCGCCCGCACGATCAGCGCCCGCGCCGCTTCGCCCAGCGGCAACAGCGCCAGCCCGCCGCCGCGCACCCGCTCGATCAGCAGCGCCGTCACCGCCGCCGGATCGGGCGACGGATCGGGCACGCGCGCCAGCACGATCGCGCCCAGCCGCCGCTCCAGCCGCGCCTCGACCCGCGCGGCGTCTTCGTTCCACAGCAATGTATGCCGCGCCTCGATCCGGTGCGCCAGATGCGCCGGGATATCCGCCTCGTCGAGCGCCAGCGCGGCCATGATCCGCGCGCCCTTGGGCTCGCCTTGCGCATCGCCAATCGCCACCCATCTGGCGCTGGCCAGCGGCGATGCCGGGTCCAGCCGGTAGCCCCGCCCGCCCGCCGACTGCCATTCTTCGCCCGCCGGTCCGCGCGTCCGCGCGATCCGATCAGGGTAAGTCTCCGCCAGCAAGACGCCCAAAGGAATATCTTCAAAAACAACTTTTTCCCGCGCAGCATGATCAAATTGCTGCGCCGATCTCGTCGCTGCGCGGGCCCAGCGTTCGGCCATTTTGCGCGCTCCTTCGGCCCGCGCGCCGCGCTCGCCGCGCCATCGCTCCAGCCGCCGCGCCAGATCCTCGCCCGGCCCGCCCAGCCCTCGCTCCTGCAGCAGCATCGCCAGCCGCGCCGCCTGATCGGCCTGCCCCCGCCGCGCCGCAAATAGCAGCATGTGCGCCAGCGCCGGGGCCATCGGCAGGCTGGCCATCGCCCGCCCATGCGGCGTGATCCGCACCTCTTCGTCCAGCGCGCCCAGCGCAATCAACTGCGCGCGCGCCGCCGCCATCGCAGGCGCTGGCGGCGGATCGATCCAAGCCATCGCCGCCGGATCGCCCGCGCCCCATCTGGCCAACGTCAGCGCCAGCGGGGCCAGATCGCTGGTCAGCATTTCGGGCGGATCGAATGCCGCGCGCCCAGCGTGCCCGGCCTGTTCCCACAGCCGGTAAGCCACCCCCGGCCCCTGCCGCGCCGCGCGGCCCGCGCGCTGCGCCGCCGATGCCTGGCTCGCGGTCACCGTCACCAACCGCGAAACCCCCGCTGCCTTGTCGAACTCCGCCCGCCGTGACAGCCCGGCATCGACCACCACGCGCACCCCGTCCAAAGTCAGCGAAGTTTCGGCAATGCTCGTCGCCAGCACAATGCGCCGCCGCCCATCGGGATCGCGCCGGATCGCCGCGCGCTGCCCCGCCGGATCGACCTGCCCATGCAGCGGCAGCACCAGCGCCTGCGGCAGCGCCGCGCGCACCATCTCCGCCGTCCGCTCGATCTGCGCCACGCCGGGCAGGAACGCGAGCACATCGCCCGCCTCCTCGCGCCACGCCTGCCCCACAGCCGCCGCCATCGCCGCCTCGATGCGAAGATCGGCCCGCGCCCCCAGCCAGCGCAGCTCCAGCGGATGCGCCTTGCCCGCGCTCTCGATCACAGGCGCGGCCTCAGGCCCATCGGCAAGCAAACCCGCAAACCGCGCCCCGTCGATCGTCGCCGACATCACCACCAGCCGCAGATCGGGCCGCAGCACACCCTGCGCCTCAACCGCCAGCGCCAGGCCCAGGTCCGAATCGAGATGCCGCTCGTGCGCTTCGTCAAACAGCACCGCCGAAACGCCCGCCAGTTCGGGGTCATCCAGAATGGTGGCCACAAAGATCGCCTCGGTCACCACGAGGATCCGCGTGCGCGCCGAACGCGCCGAATCCAGCCGGGTCAAGTATCCCACTGTCTCGCCCGCGGCCTCGCCCAGCATCTCGGCCATCCGCTCCGCCGCTGCGCGCGCCGCCACCCGGCGCGGGCTCAGCACGATCACCTGCCCGCTGCACCACGCTTCGCCGATCAACGCCGGCGCCACCGCCGTCGTCTTGCCCGCCCCCGGCGGCGCGATCAGCACCGCAGACGCGCGCGTGCGCAGCGCCTCCAGCAGATCGGGCAACACGGCATGGATGGGAAGCGCGCTCACGCCGCGAGCGTTAGGGCAAGAGTCCCGCCCGATCCAGCGCACACGTTTATGATAGGGGCCAGCCCCGGCGTCTTGACCACATCGCGCCGCCTCGGCATTCCTGCGCCAAAGCATCACACCGCACAGCGGGAGCGTTTCCACATCATGCAACACCGCCGCCTTGGCACCTCCGCCATTGTCGTCTCCGATATCTGCATGGGCACGATGACCTTCGGCGCGCAGGCCGACGAAGCCACCTCGCTGCGCATCCTTGATGCAAGCTACGACGCGGGCATCAATTTCTACGACACCGCCGAGGGCTACCCCGTCCCGCCCGATATCAAATGGGTCGGCCGCACCGAGGAAATCGTCGGCAAGTGGCTCAAGACCAAGCCGCGCGACGCCATCATCCTTGCCACCAAAGTCTCCGGCCCCAGCCACATCTGGTTCAAAAGCCCGCTGCGCAGCGGCATGACCGCGGTTGATCGGCACAACACCACCCGCGCCATCGAAGCCAGCCTGACCAAGCTCGGCACCGATTACATCGACCTTTACCAGACCCACTGGCCCGATCACGACACCGCCTACGAAGAAACGATGGAGGTGCTGGATGAGCTCGTCCGCGCGGGCAAAGTGCGCGTGCTCGGTTGCTCGAACGAGACCTCATGGGGCCTGATGAAATCCATCGAGGCCGCCAAGGCCGTTGGTGCGGCCCGTTATCAGACCATCCAGAACAATTTCAGCCTCATCAATCGCCGCTTCGAGGATGAACTCGCGCAAGTCTGCCGCAAGGAAGGCGTCTCCCTCATCCCCTATTCGCCCAT
>NZ_CAMBTS010000064.1 GCF_945870625.1 Novosphingobium sp. Chol11
AAGTCCGGGGGGCACATCGCCGCTTTCGTAATCCTTCCGCGTCGTGGCCTGATGGCCGATCATCCACATCGCGTTGTGGCCGCTGGGGTACATTTCAAACAGTGTGGTCGGCAGGCCGTCGTTGATGAAAGTGGCCAGCTCGGGATGGATCGTCGGGAGGTGGTAGCTCTCGTTGAAATTGTCGCGGATGATCTTCCAGTTGAACTTCGCGTCCGCCGACACATTCAGCACGCGCACCCAATTGTCGATGCCATAGCCCTTGATCCGCTCGGGCAGGGGGGCGAGCCATTCGTGCAGCGGGGCGACATCGTCGTCCATGCACCAGAACACG
Source organism: Novosphingobium sp. Chol11 (assembly GCF_945870625.1). Lineage (GTDB taxonomy): Bacteria > Pseudomonadota > Alphaproteobacteria > Sphingomonadales > Sphingomonadaceae > Novosphingobium. The sequence continues at coordinate 332 of NZ_CAMBTS010000064.1, forward strand.
AACGGGCCCCAGATTTCGCAGCGAAGCTCGGTCAGCTTGACCTTGCCGCAGGGGTCGCCGCCGGGGAAATCGAGCGGGTCCTGCACATGCACCAGCGTGCCAGCGGGATCATATTGCCAACCATGATAGCCGCAAGTGATGCGCGGCGCGCTGCCCGCATCGCTCAGGAACAGGCGGTTTCCCCGGTGCGGGCAAGTGTTGTAAAACGCCTTGATCGAGCCATCGGCCTGTTTGACCAATCCGACTGATTCCTTGCCGAAATCATGGCGGATGAAGTCGCCTTCTTCCTCCAGATCGGCCAGCACGCCGCCCAGATGCCAGACTTTGGGCCAGAGCCGCTGGTTCTCCAGCTCCATCCAGTCCTTCGAGATATAGCGGTCGGCGGTGATCGTATCGCCGCGCACGTCTTCGTCGAATTCGGGAGAGTAGCGCGACATCATCTGCTGCTCGGTCATGGTGCTGTTCCTCTCGTCTGCGGTCTCAAAATGGCCAGTCGCGGGTCTGGCTGAAGTCGGTTCCGCGCCGCGCGCCGCGCAGCAGCGGGTTTTCCGAAAGAAAGCTGTCGGCCGGGTCGTCGGTTCGCGCCCAATCGACTATCTCGCGCCGGCGGCTGATGCGCCACTCGCCATTCTTGCAGGTGTATTCGTCGATATAGCGGCCCGCGACGATCAGATCCTTGGGCGCACCCGCCTCGAAAATCCGGTGCCACGCGTTGAAATAGACTTCGCCCAATGCCGTGTCGCCGTTGACGCTGATCTGCACTTGCCCGATCACGTGCTGGCTTCCCTCGCAATCAGCAAGAAACCCTTGGGCGAAAGCAACGAATTCGTCGGCAGTGCCGTTCATCAAACCGCAATCGACCCACGCATCATCATGAAATGCCGAACGGTGGAGCACCGGATCAAGCCGGTCTTGCGCGCGCATGTAGCGGCACAGCGCATCGTAGATATCGCGCCGCGCGCACAAGTCGCGGACTTCGGCTTCCAGATCGAAGGTTTTGGTCATGCCTCGGCTCCTGCTGCGAGATACTTGTCGATCACCATCTGGAAGTGCCGGATGCGCGATTCTTGATAGTTGCCGAGCTGCTGAACGCCTGTCGCGCTGGCGCGAAAGCCTTGTTGCTGCGCGCGCAAATTGTCGGTGTCCTGATCGTAGACATGGCCCATTGCCGCGTCAAAGCCCGGTGCCGAGGCATAGCTTTGATCTTCGCGGACGAGGAAGGGATCAGGCGGCTCGGGCATCGCAGCGCCGTCTGGCGCGGGACGCATGAACAGGATTTCGAACAAGGTGCGGCTCGGATCGCTCCCGATCGGGCGGAACCGGTAGACCATCGGCAGCGATATGCCGGGAAACAGCACCATGTTGGGGAACACATGGTATTCGATCGTGTCGATCATCTCGCTGTCGGAATATTCTGATAAATCAGCGCCATACTTTTCGCCCATGACCTTGCGCAAAAAGCGCGCCATCACAATCCGGGCTGTTTCGCCCGCGTTCACAACCATCTCTGGATCGGCCACCGAGCGATCCCCCAGGATCATCGTGGCGATCAATTCCTGTTCGGTCAGCGGATTGGCAAGGTGCGGGGAGTTGACACCGCTTGCGGCATAAAAGCGGGTCACGTGATCCGAATGGCAATCGTATTGCACGTTGGCATCGCCCACGCCCTGCAGCAATTGCGGATGCGTTTCGAGCACGTGATAGGATTCCAGAAAGGCTTCCTGCGCGGTCTTCCAGTTGCAGGGAAGCTCCTTGGCCACATGCACTGCCACGAAGCGCTTGGCGATGTCCCAATTGGCAAAATGCGCAGGCATCGGCGCGAGGTATTCTTCCAGGCTCGGCCCGGCCGGCGTTGGATTGATGAATACAAAGCCGCCCCAATGGCCAACGCGCACTTCGGGCAGAGCGTTTTTTGCCGGATCGACATGCGCAAAATCCCATGCACAGGGCACCGCCTTCAGGCTGCCATCGTTGTTCCACGTCCAGCCATGATAGGGGCAGCGCAGATCAGGCCCGGCCCCGATGCCCTCCCCGCGCTTGAGCTTAGTCGAACGGTGCAGGCATGAGTTCACGAAGCCTTTGACGCTGCCATCCGGCTGACGCACTACCACGTAAGAAAGATGCGCCACCTCGTAGGTGTAGTAATCGCCAGGCTCCGGGATGTGCTCCTCGCGGCAAACCCATTGCCAGGTCTTCTTCCAGATGCTCTCGATCTCGCGTTCGAAGATGCCCTGATCGAAATAGCGATCGAGCGAAACCGGCGCGCTGCCAAGGTAGGCGGGTTGTTCGAAGGTCAGCACAGCGGGCGGCGGCAACGCGTCGCCCGCGACGATCTGCTGAACCGTGGGTGCCGGGCAGCGCTGCGCTGCGAGTTCGGCTGTTTCGACCGCCATGGGCAGGCCATGTTTCCTGATATGATCGAGCATCAGTCCGCTTCGCTCCAGCTTGCGACACTCCAGTTTGTTCGAGCGCCCGATTGCGCCGTCATGCCATCGTCTCGCCGTTGTCGATGGTGATCGTTGTGCCGGTAATGTGGCGGCCATCGTCACAGGCAAGGTAGAGCACCATGTTGGCGATATCGGCGGGCTGGCCCATGCCGTGGTTCTGGGTCTGGCTCAGGCCGGCGCTGTCCTGCGGCAATTCGGCAAGTGCCTGCGCGGTCATCGGCGTGACGATGCCGCCCGGCGCGATGGCATTAACACGGATGCGGTAATTCTGTTCGCGGCAGTGGACCGCGATCGAGCGGGTCATGCCGATGATCCCGGCCTTGGCGGCGGTATAGGCCGGGATCACGCTGATGCCCTTCAGCCCCGCGACCGACGCCATGTTGATGATCGCGCCCGAACCATCCTTGCTCATATGCGGGATCGCGGCGCGGCAGCCGAGGAAGGTGCCGCCGATCATCACGTCGGTCTGCAGGCGAAAATCTTCATACGACATCGTCTCGACGTCGGCGAAGCGGACCAGCCCCGCATTGTTGACCAGCGTGTCGAGCCGGCCGAAGCGTTCGAGCGTGGCGGCAATGACTTCGGCCCAGCGGGCCTCGTCGCGCACGTCTTGCTCAAGAAACAGGCAATCTGGAATGGCAGCGGCAACTTCGCGGCCCAGATCGACCTGCATGTCAGTGATAACCACTTTGGCACCTTCATGCGCGAGCAACCGTGCATCTTCGGCACCAAGGCCGGAAGCTCCGCCGGTGATCAGCGCCACCATGCCGTTCATCTTGCCCATACGCTCAACTCCTCGATCAAAAGCGGGAACCGGGCGTCAGGCCGGTTCGTATTCAAGGCTGGCCCAGAGGCCATAGATCGGGTCCGTCGGCCCAGAGTTGCCCCAAGGTCATGCGATTTAACGCCAGAGATCATGTGTCCCAGCGCAAGGTAATGCGGCGTAGCGAGCCTACGATACCGGGAACGGGTGAAAGGTCGGCATCGGGTGCCAAAGTGAAATCGGGTATGCGTCGCAGCCATTCTTGCAGCGTCACCGCCACTTCCCTGCGGGCCAATTCTTGGCCCGGGCACATATGAGGGCCGCTGCCAAAACCTGAATGCGGTGCACGTTGCCGGTTCAGATCAATTTTCAGCGGATCAGAATTGAATGCCGGATCGATACCGTGGACCGCTGTCGGGATCGCGATCATGTCCCCCGCTTTGAGCGTCACGCCGTAGAACTCGATATCATTGCTCACAGTCCGAGCGATTGTGACGAGGCCGAACCTGCGAAAAAGTTCGTTGACAGCAGGTGTCAGATTATCGCCCAACGCAATAAGCGACTGGCGCAGCGCCGCATCCCCTGCGAGCTCGGCAAAGACAAAGCCAAGAAAATTCACCACGGTGTCAACGCCAGCGATCAAAGACTGCGTGCAGAGCGAAACCGCCTCGTCCTGGGTTAGCTTGCGCCCTCCAATGTCGGCATCGAGCATATGGCTCAGCATGTCCTCGCCCGGCGCGGCGCGGCGTTCAAGAACTATCGGCCCGAGATAAGCAAAGAAGGCCTGCTTGGCCTGTTCAAAGGCCATATCCATGCCGGGGCGGGTCATGCAATTGGCCCAATGCCGGATCATTGGCGCGTCGCTCTCCGGCAAATCGACCATGGCCATAAACACGCGGATGGGGAAAATTTCGGCGTATTGCGCCGTGAAGTCGCAGTAACCCGCGCTGTAGAAGCTTTCGATGAGGTCAATCGCCGTCGCGCGGATGCTGTCGGTCATTCCGCGAACCGTTGCCGGATTAAGATTGGCATTCAGCAGAACACGGTAAGGGCGGTGGGCGGGAGGATCAATCGTGGTTGGGATCAGGCCATGTTGCTCTCCCACCGACTTGGGCACGATCATGATCTTGGAAGAAAAGCGTTCTGCATCGGATTCTACATCATGCAATGCTGCGCCGCTCAACGCTATCCAATGTCCTTCGTTGCGCGGGGTCCAGACCACCGCCGGATTTTCTGCCTGCAGCTTGGCCCAGGCACGGTGAAACCCAATGGCTTCCAGTTCCGGCGGGACATAGACATCGACGTCGACAATCCGATCCAAAGGCACATGCGCAGGCTTGGTAGCGGTCATTTTAGCTTCCCGAGGTTTGTTGCCGGTTCAGGCAAGCTTCTGCTCAAGGCTGGCCCATAGGCTGTAAACTGGATCCGTTGGGCCGAACGCGCCCCAGGTGGAGAGCGCCTCGTAAAAACCGCCGCGCTCCAGCGTGGAGGGATGCGAGGTGTTCCAGTCGCTAACGAAGGTGCGGTTACGGATCAGCCATTTGCCGCCGCGCCTGATATAGCGATCGAGATAGCGGCCACCGGTCATCACATCTTGGCCGTCCTTGACCATGTGGGCCAGCGCGTAATGCTCGCCCACCGCCTCATCGCCGCGCACTTCGATCCACTCATTGGCCACCGAATGGAAACACATGTCGATTTCGCTTGTGACAAAGGCGCAGATCGTTTCGGCGAACTCCGCGCCGCTGGCGTTGACAACCCCGGTAATGACCGATGAGTCTTCGCTGAAGATGGATTGCAGAAGGGCCTTGTCCGCGCGGTCAACGCCGCGCGAATAGGCCATGCACAGATCATGGATCTCGGCGCGGGCAAGCGCGGCGTCTAAAGCTGAGTCCGGTGTGGTATCGGTTGGGCTGGTCATGCGATGGCCTCCTTCGGCAGCAGCTTCGGCGCGGTAAAGGGCAAGCATGGCGCGTCCGGCATCGGCACCGCCTTTGCCGCCTTGCGGCACATAATGAGCAAGATCGGGCGCAGGATCGCCGCGCTGCGCCGTGTTTGGGCGGTTGGTGTTGCCTTCGATCACATATTGTCGGTGCATGATCCGCCAAGCGCCATCGATGCAGGCAAAGCGATCAAGATAGCGCCCCAGCACGATCCGCTGCAGCGCCGGATCCTCGACATAGGCGATGACATAGGATTCCGCCACAGCGCGGCCGCCCGCGACCTTGATCCAGCTATTGCTGGTGCGGTGCAGGGTGGGCGGTGATGCTTTCTGAACATCAGCCAGAATGGCAACCAGCGTGGTCGCCGGCCCGGCAAAGAAGCCATAATCGACACTCGCATCGGGATGATAGGCGCTGCCGAGCAGCGCGGCATCGGCGCGGTCCACACCCCGGCTGTGCTGCGCCAGCGCATTGAGAATGGCGTGTCTGGCGGCAAAGTCCGCAGCGTTCAGCATCACAATCTCCCGGTGCGAAAGATGCCCCGGCCGATCGCTCGGCCGGGGCGGGGGAGGGGCTTAGTAATCGACTTTCAGAGACACACCGAACATGCGCGGGGGCGCATAGTTGGTGAGGCCGAGCGTGCCTGGCGCGTCGAACACCGAGTTGACATAGCGGCTATCGAGCAGGTTGGTGGCGAACACACCCACAGTGTAGCGCTCTGCGACGTTGACGTCGAAGTTGGCGTTGACAATGTGCTGTGGCCGGATCGTCGAGCGCGCGGTTTCGACGATCGAGGTCAGGAACTTCTCGCCGGTGTAGCTATAGTTCGAACCGACCGTGGCGGTCAGGTCGCTCGCCATCGGGAAAGTGTAGGTGAACCCGGCTGAGGCGGTCCATTCCGGCGCGTTTTGCATCCGCTGCCCGGCCAGACTGACCGAACCGCCATTGGGCAGCAGAAAATCGAACTTCTTGTATCTGGCGTCGAGGTAGGCGAGCGCTGTGGTGATCTGCAGGCCGGCGACCGGTGCGGCGACCACCTCGGCCTCGAAACCGCGAATGCGCGAGCTGGCGACATTGAGGATGGTGTTGCCTTGCACCAGGTTGGAACCCGATCCGATGAAATAGATCTGCGCCAGCTGGATGCCGCGATAGCTGGTGTCGAACAGCGCCAGGTTGGCGCGAACCTTGCGGTCAAACAGCTCGCTCTTTATGCCGATCTCGAAGGTATCGACCTTCTCCGGGTTGTAGGGTCCCAGATCCTGCGCAATGCCGATGCGGCCGGTGAAGCCGCCCGATTTGAAGCCGCGCGCCCAGGTGCCATAAAGCAGCACGTCGCGGCTCGCCTTGTAATCCAGGCCCAGTTTCCAGCCGACATTGTTCCACGAGCGGGTGCCGCGCGGCGGCGCGACATTGCCAAGAACGGTATTGGGCGTGCCATCGGGCGCGGTGCCGTCGTAGGTCGATGTGCCGCCCGCAGCCAAGCTGGTCAGTGTCGATGCCAGCATGCTGGTCTTTTCGTGCGTATAGCGGATGCCGGCCTGCGCGCGCAGGCGGTCGGTCAGTTGGATATAGCTCTGTGCAAACCCGGAGATTGAGTCGTTATCCTGATTCTGCAGGTTCTTCTGATAAAGCCCGGTAAGGCCCAAAGCGACGGTCTGATTCACCTGATCATAGGTCGCGCCGCCAGCAAAATTGATGCGTAGATCCTGAACGTGATCATAGTGATCCTTCAGATAAAATCCGCCGATGGTTATGTCGATCCGGTCGCCCAGCTTCACATCGGTGCGCAACTCCTGGCTGAACTGCCAGCCTTCGGTGCGGCGGCGCGTGTCGATGAGCTGCACCGGGCTGCCATCCTGATCGGTGAACTCGAACAGCTTGAACTTCTTGTAGCCGGTGATGGACGAGATATCGCCGAGCGGCGTGTTCGAGAGCTTCATGGTCAGGCCGGCGCGATAAGTGTCCATGTTGCTGAGGTCTGGCGAATCCCCATTGACGCCGCGGTCCTGCGCCGAGAAATACTGGTCCGGGGCCGAGCAAGGCTGGCCCACGGGCAAGCACGGCGAGGCATACATACCGCGAAAGCCGACCGGCACGAATTCAACATCGGTGGGCTGGTTGCCGGCGACCACGATCGGTGAACCATTGCGCGCCTTGGCGTATTCGCCGACCAACGTCGCGTCGAAATCGCCCGAATTCAGGCGCAACGCGCCGCGAAAGATGGTCACATTGCGGCGGCCCATGTCCGAGCCATCGACGATGTTGGTGTGGAAACCATCGCGCTGATCATGGTTGATGCCGAGCCGCAGCGAGAGCCCTTCGGCGAGCGGTGCATTGAACACGCCGCCGATGGTGATGTGGTTGTAGTTGCCATAGAGCATGTTCAGTTTGCCGCCGAGCGTGTCGGTGGGCTGGTTACTGACCACGTTGACCACGCCGCCGGTCGTGTTTGCGCCAAACAGCGTGCCTTGCGGCCCGCGCAGCACTTCGATGCGCTGGACGTCGAACAGATCAAGCAGTGCGCCGGTTGAAAAATACTGCGGCACGCCGTCAACGACGATGCCGACCGTGTTGCCCGCATAGGGATCGGGCTCGATCACGCCGATGCCGCGAATGGTGAAGACGGCCGTGTTCGGGGTGTTTGAAAAAGTGCCGATCTGCACGTTGGGCACCGCACCCTGGAGCCCCTGAAGGTTGACCGCGTGGAGCGATTCAATGGCGGCCTCGCCGACAGCGGCGATGGAGATCGGCACCGACTGCAGATTTTCGCTCTTCTTCTGCGCCGTAACGACGATTTCCTGCACGCCGCCAGTGCTGACCGCTTCGGGCGCGGCCTGGTCTTGCGCAAGGGCCGGCGGCGCGGTCAGCGCCAGCAAAGAAAGTCCGCCCAGCAGTTGGATACGTTTGTGCCCGATCATGTTCATCTCCCTCGATTCCCGCCTCACAGGGCTGGATATTGTTGCCTCGCACACCTCGTGCCGGCAGCTTTTTCTCGGCCCACCGAATATAACCGGCGATATTGCCTGTTTTTTGCGCGCTTGCGTTTAGGGGCGCTACTAGGCTTTTGTATAGGTCGCCGCGCCGGAGCGTTTGAGGAACAAGGAGGTATGCGATTGAGCGGATCAACGATGCAGAAGCGGATGCTGGCGGCAATGTTGCCAGTGGGCCAATCTGACCAGCCGGTGCGCTGGCAGCAGCAGAAAAGCGCGCAAACCCGCCTGCGGATGATCATTGCGGCAATGGATTGCCTGGTGGCCGGGGGCTATGGCGGCTTGACCACGCAGCAAGTGGCAGAGCGCACCGGCATTTCTCGCGGCGCGATGCACCACCATTTTCCCACCCGCCTCGAACTCGTGACGGCGGTGATCGATCATGTGTTTTACGAGCGTATGCGCCTGTTTCTCGAAGATTATTTGTCTGAATTGGGCCGCAGCACAGAAGGCGAGCTGGTCGAGATCGCGACCGCCGCGCATTGGCGCAGCGTCCAGACGCGCGAATACGCGGCTTACCTCGAGCTTGCAGTCGCCGCGCGGACCGACCCGGAACTGCAACAGTTCTTCGAGCCAGTGGCACGCCGGTATGACGAGGTCTGGATCAGCGAAATGATCGAATCGTTTCCGCAATGGCAAGCGCAATGGGAAACCATGAAGCTGGCGAACGATCTGGCGATGGTGGCGCACATGGGCTTGCTGCTGAATCGGCCGGTGATGGGCGAAGATCGGATCGACCGGGTGAACGCATTGCTCTCGCGCGTGCTGAGAGGGCTGTATCAATCATAAAACCGGCAAAGTGGCCGGAAATCTCGCAATAATGTCAGGTGCCTCGATTGCCGCAGCGCGCTAAACCAGCGGAGAAGCATTCGGGTGCCATGCCAAGCATGCAATTCAAGCCCGGGAGATACGTTCATGAACGAGTCCACGACCAGGATGCATCCGCTGGACGGACGCGATACTGCCAACTTGCGCGGCGATCCGATCACAGGTGATCGCTATTACAGCCGCGAATTCGCGCAGAAGGAGTGGGACGGCCTGTGGACGCGCATCTGGCATATCGCCGGGCGCACCGCCGAGATTCCGGAGGCAGGCGATTTTCTTGTGCATACCTTCCTCAAGGAATCGGTGATCTGCATGCGCCAGGACGATGGCTCGATCCGCGCATTCTACAATTCGTGCGGCCATCGCGGCATGCGCATGGTGAACCAAAGCGCGTCGGTCGAAGCCATCACCTGCCCCTATCATGGCTGGCGGTGGGGCAAGGACGGGGCGCTGCAATTCGCGCAGGATGGCCACGATTTCCCGCAAGGCGATCCCTGCGGCAAGCTCAGCCTCAAGCAGTTGCGCTGCGATAGTTGGGGCGGCTTTGTGTGGTACACGATGGACCCCAATGCGCCCGCTCTGCTGGATTATCTTGAGCCGATGCCGCAAGTTGCCCGCAACTATCCGATGGACACGGCAGTGCGGGTCGCGTGGTATCGGATTGCGATCAACGCCAACTGGAAATTCGTGACCGACAACTTTTCGGAGAGCTACCACACCCGCACCGCGCATCCGCAGGTGCCGCCGTGGATCGATCAGGATGTCGATACGTCGCGCCATGAAATGTGGCCCAAGGGCCATGGCCGCACAGTTCAGCCGATGCGGCCCTCGCTATCGGACCGGCTTCCCGAGGGCGTTCCGCATCCGTTCGAATACATCCTGCGCCAATGGGACATCGATCCGGCGGGCTACGCCAGTTACGAAGAGATGGCGATGCAAGGCTGGCGCGACCTCAAGGCCGCCAAACGCAAGCTCTGGAAAGAGCGCGGCTATGTGCATTACGAGCATATGGACGACGAGGAGATCACCGATAGCCCGCACACGGTGATTTTTCCCAATGTGACGATCAGCTTCCTACCCGATAACCTGATCTTCTTCCGCAGCGAGCCGCACCCGGATGATCCGGAGAAGTGCTTTTTCGATCTGTGGTGCATGGCTTTTCCGGTGGCCGGGCAGGACACGGTGGAATCGATCATGGCCGGCCCGAAGCCACTACGCGAGGTGTTGACGTGCGAGCACCGCGATTTCGATGGCGGGCGCGGCATTCCCGAACTGGTAGGCCAGATCGTCTATCAGGACATGGAACTGGCCGAGGGCATGCAGGCAGGCATGCACTCGCGCGGCTATTCCGACGCTTACCTGGCCGCGCAGGAAACCCGCGTTCGCTTCTTCCACGAAGTGCTCAACGATTGGCTCGATGGGAGGCGATAGGATCATGGCAAACATTGCAATCACCGGCGCGGCGCGCGGCATCGGGTTCGAACTGGCAAAGCAGCATACCCAAGCGGGTGACCGCGTGTTCGCGCTGGTGCGCAAGCCTTCCGCCGCGCTGACCGCGCTGGCAGAGGCCTTTGGCGGCACGCTCACGGTGCACACCATGGACGTTTCCAGCGACGCCTCGGTCAAGGCCGGTTCTGCCGAGACCGGCGGTGAGCCGATCGACATCTTGTATAATGTCGCAGGCATTGTCGGCCCGATCCCGCCGGAACTTGAATCGTCCGATTGGGATGCGTGGGACGAGGTTATCAACATCATGGTCAAAGGACCGTTGCGGGTTCTGCAGGCATTCCTGCCGCGCCTTCATGCCGGATCAAAGGTCATCAATCTCACCAGCCAACTGGCGGCATCGACCTGGCCCTATGGCGGCCTTTATGCCTATGGCGCGGCCAAGGCAGGGCTGAACCGCATGATGCGTTCGGTGGCGATCGACCTTAAGGCACGCGGCATTGTCGTCGGGTTGGTCCATCCAGGCTATGTGCGAACCGAAATGAGCGGCCCCTCTGCCGAAATCAGCCCGGAGGAGAGCGCCGCAAGCATCCGCACGCTCACCGCCGGATGGACCATCGAAGAGACCGGCGAATTCTATAAGTGGAACGGCGAAAAGCACGCCTGGTAGGGAGGAGCACGAATGCCGTTTACCGGACCATTGGAAGACCGGATCCTGATCCGCGAGGTTATGGAAACATATGCCCACGGCGTAATGACCCGCGATGCGGAGCTTTGGGGCAGCACGTGGGCCGAGGATGCCTTCTGGGCGTTGCCCGAATGGCCCGACCTTGAAGGTTTCGATGGCAAGGCGGCGATCGTCGCGGGCTGGGTGGAATCGATGAAAGTCTACGGCCTTGATAACTGCACCAAACCGATGATCTATGCCGTCACGCCCGGATCGATCGAGGTTTCCGGTGATGAAGCGACTGCGGTCGCCTATACCTCCGAGATATTCGATGATCCGGCCACGGGCCAAACCATGCGCGTGCGCGGCCGCTATGATGACCGGCTCAAGAAAATTGGCGGACAGTGGGTTTATTCCCGCCGCGAGTACCGCATCATGCACATGGCCTGATCACCCACACAGCGCTGAAGCTATGCCCAAGCGGGTGGTTATCCGCCGTGCAAGCCGGTTTTGGTTGCGCTAGACGCTGCCCGTGCGCAACACGCATGCGATCATGACGCGGCGGCGCGCCAAGCGACGCGAGACAGAAAGAACGAATGGAATGCATGAAGCAGAGTGGCACCGCCTTGGGCCTGAAGCCGAAATCGCCGAAGGCACGATGCAGTCGCGCGGCCTCAACGGCTGGCAGGTACTCGTGGTCCGCAGCGAAGGAAAGCTGATTGCGCTCAACGACCGCTGCACCCATCAGGCCGCGCGGCTTTCAACGGGGCGCATCCGGCGCGGGGCGATCATGTGCCCTTTGCACGGCGCGCGCTTCGATCTGGCAGACGGGCGCTGCATCGGCGCGGTCTATCCCGCGCTGCGCCAGTTCGAGCTACGCGTGGTTGATGGCACGGTTGAGGTGCTAGTACCGGTCGCCCCTCCCGGCATGCAGGAAACGCCGGTTTCATTCTGATCGCGTCTCGTCAGCCGGATGGCTCAGCCACGCGCGAAATCGCAAATCTTGCTGAACCATTGTCCAGAACGATAATCCAATGGTGCCGGGGACGGAGTCGCAAAGGGCATCTAAGTAAATGTAGTCGTTAGATATTTCAGAAAAATCATTCAGCTCTGTCCATCAAAAATACCATCAGATTGCAATTTATACCCGGTTCGGTTCCTGTTTGCGTCCAGACGGTGCTTGATGGCGACGAGTGGAGTGATAGCAGCCCGCTGTCGCGAGTGACATCAGTTCAGATTGGGCAGCGACGGATTAGCGATCACGTTTGAATAGAGAAGAGACGGAGTCATCCAATTTTTTGGCTCAAGCCATTCATTAAAAAAGAAAATAGAATTGTTCTCAGGATCTGGCCCCACACGTGGACCCACAGTGCTGGTGGGGCTGGGGTCGTAGGTAGCCTTCCCCTGCTCTGCTCTCCAACCTTGGACCGCTCGGGTCTAGAGTTTTCCGCCTTGCTCAGGTCCGGCGGGCTGGTTTCACCGGCTGAGTTTGCCAGCATGATCGGTGGGATATTCCCGATCGCGCTGTGCGGTCGCTCTTCGTTGTAGTGTCTACGCCAGCGGTCCAGCTTCTCGCAAGCGATTGTACCAGTGCGTGCTCACGCATTCGCTGCGCCGTTTGCTGTTGAATGCATCGATGAAGGCGCTTTCCGTTGGCTTGGCAGCCGCGAGAGGGTGAGCATCACACCCCCAGCCGCAAATTTGAGTGGCCTCTAAAGCACCGATTTTAAACAAAAAACCTTGATTTTTCGGGCCTTATCGAGTACCTCGGTGGGGCTGTGGTGGTGCAGATTTTCCTGTTTTGTTCCGCCTCGTTTCATCAAATTGCACCACCACAGCACCACCGGATTTCGAGTTCTGCTAGACAGGTGAGGCCGCCCGATGCGCTCTGCATTGACCCAACTGGTTGTTGACAAGATCACGCCGACACAGCGACACGTGGAGCATCGCGATACGCGGCTCAAGGGCCTGGTCTTGCGGGTGACGCCGGGCGGCGCGAAGTCGTGGTATTGTGAGTTCGCTCGCGGCAAGCGCGTCTGGCTTGGGCGCGCCGATGTCCTGAGCTTGAGCGATGCGCGCGAGAGCGCCCGCGGAATTCTGGCCGAAGTCTTTCAGGGCATCGATCCGATCGAGGCGCGCAAGCCGAAGGCAGAGATGCCCACCTTCGGGGCATATATTGAAGGCGACTATGCCGCTTGGGCGAAGGCCAGCCAGAAGGCCTATGAGCAGAACGTCAGGCGGCTGAAGACCGCATTCAAAGCCCGGCTCAAGAAGCCCCTCGACAAGATCACCGCACTCGATGTCGAGCGCTGGCGCGCAAAGGAAGTCGAGCGTGGCCTCAGCAACCAGACGATCAACCGGGACATTGCCTCGATCAAGGCCTGCTTCAATCGTGCGGTCGATTGGGAGATCCTACCCACGAACCCCCTTGCCAAGGTGAAGAAGGCGCGGGTCGATGATTGCCTCAAGGTTCGCTATCTCAGCGCAGAAGAAGAAGCACGGCTGCGCAGTGCGATGGAGGATCGGGAAGAACGCCGCCGCGCTGAGCGCGACAATGCCAACCAGTGGCGGGCGCAGCGTGGTTACCCGTTGTTGCCCAGCCTGCGGGATGTGGTCTTCACCGACCATGTCAAACCCCTCATCCTGCTCTCGATCAATACGGGATGTCGCAGGGGTGAGCTGTTTGACCTGACCTGGTTAAACGTCAATCTGGACCGGCGTATTCTGACGGTTACCGGCGCAACCGCCAAGTCGAGGCGGACGCGTCATATCCCGCTCAATCGTGAGGCAACATCGGCATTGCTCAACTGGCGCGCACAGAGCGAAGACACCACCGGGCTGGTGTTCGTCAACGAGCAGGGCGACCGGTTTGATCGCGCCAATTCGTCATGGCGGCGTTTGCTGAAGCAAGCACAGATCACGGACTTTCGCTGGCATGACATGCGGCACCATTTTGCATCGCGTCTGGCGATGGGCGGCGTCGATCTCAACACCATCCGCGAATTACTCGGGCATAGCGATTACACAATGACGCTCCGCTACGCCCACCTTGCACCAGAGTTCAAACTCAAGGCTGTCGAAGTGCTCGATGATGCGCGAGAAGCAGCGACGAACGGCGCCAAGGTGTTGTCGATTGTCCGTTGATCGCAGCGCCGTGAACAGGGACAGCGGGCTTCACAACGTTCTGCTGACAGGCCGTCTATGACCAAGCGCAGTCGCTTGCCATGCACCTTTGCGCCCGCAAGTAGGGCCTCAGTCTGAAAGCACTCATGGCCGAGGCGTTCGATGATGTGGTGCGCGAATATGGTGAGAGCGCAGTTGGCGGCTGACAACTTTGACGCTTGAGAAAATCGATCATGTCGCAGTGTGGCCACACTGGCGGTGACCAAAGCTCATTTCTTATTCGGGTGGGTTAATCATACCCCGCATTCGCCCGCTGATTATTTTTTCAGCATCGGCTACGATGCGGTTCACGAGATCCTTGACGCTCGGTACATCATGAATGAGTCCCTGAACCAGTCCTGCGCTCCAGATACCGTGCTCCGGGTCGCCGTTTAGCAAGCCTTCTCTGCCACGCGCGCCCTTGACCAGATGTGCAATCGCTTCGAACGGATTGCCCTCGCGCTCAATGCGGACTGCTTCCGCCGCTACCGAGTTTTTTGCAACACGCGCTGTATTGCGATAACTTCTGAACATCAGTTCAGTTGCGCGTTCGTCGTTGTCGACGATCGCCTGTTTGATTCCGTCGTGGATCGGTGCCTCTTTGGTTGCGCAAAAGCGGGTGCCCATGTTGATGCCTTCTGCGCCCAATGCGAGAGCCGCGGCCAGGCCGCGACCGTCGCCAAACCCACCGCTGGCCAGCATCGGAATTTTGACTTTATCTGCGGCCGCCGGGATCAGTATCAGTCCGGGGATATCATCCTCGCCCGGGTGTCCGGCGCATTCGAACCCGTCGATCGAGATGGCATCGATTCCCTTGCGCTCCGCTGACAGCGCGTGGCGGACACTGGTGCATTTGTGAATGATCTTGATGCCAGCCGCTTTGAACATTGCCCACTGTTCGGCGACCGCGGGGGTGCCGGCAGTTTCGACGATCTTCACGCCGCTATCGATGATAACCTGCGCATAGTCGTTGTAATCGGGCGCATTGATCGCGGGAAATACAGTCAGGTTAACGCCGAACGGCCGGTCGGTCATGGTGCGGCACCTGGCGATTTCGTCGGCCAGAGCGCGGGGGTCGGGTTGTGTAAGCGCAGTCAGAAAACCGAGTGCACCGGCATTGGCGACCGCAGAAATAAGTTCTGCTGTTCCGACCCACTGCATCCCGCCCTGGGCGATCGGATGCTCGACGCCGAACATTTCAGTGAAGCGTGTTTTAAACATTGTCTCGTCCTGACCATTCAGATTGACGTTGGCTGTGGTGCTTCAAAGCCCCAGTTCGGCCTTGGCGATAATCCCGCGCTGGATTTCATTGGTACCTGCGTAGATCGTGCCAGCCCGCTCATTGATATAGCGTATTGGTGCAATCGCTTGCCACGGCTCGCCGCTGGCATAATCCTCAACCGGCCCAGGATAGCCAAGCATTGGGCCACCGGGCATCGAAACCCCGGGTTGCCAAGCGCGGGCCACCGGCCCGGCTGCCTCGAGCGCCAATTCGGTCATGCGTTGTTGCAACTCGGTTCCAAGGATCTTCATCATCGAGGCATCAGTGCCGGTTGAATGACCCACGGACAAGGCCGACAGGATTTCCATTTCCAATGCGTCGAGCACTTCGATCTGGATGGCGAAATCGGCAATGCGCGCGCTCAGCAAAGGATTGACCGGATTGCCGTCCCGTTCGCGCAAGACCGCCAGATTTTCCAGCAAAGCATCGAGGTGCGCGCGCAGTTCGGGTGCATATGCAGTCCCACCCCGTTCAAATTCAAGCAAGTATTTGGCGACCGTCCAGCCATCGTCGATTGAGCCGAGCACATTGCTCACTGGAACTCGGACATTGTCGAAAAAGACCTGGTTCTGGATCCACTCACCCGAGTGTTCCCCGTCAGCACCAATGGCACAGATTTGAGGTTGTGATTTAAGGAGTGTTGGGGCTTCGTCGTAGTGACGAAGGAACGAAGATGAAGTCCCAACACTCCTTGAAAAAATCGCCTGCCAAGGCCCCTGCCGAGCGGGTGGTGAAGGACATCCGGCGGCAGACCCGGCGGCACTTCTCGGCCGAGGACAAGATCCGCATCGT
>NZ_CAMBTS010000065.1 GCF_945870625.1 Novosphingobium sp. Chol11
GGCTGGAACAAGCCCGAATATACCCAGATGGGCCTGTGGCGCGGCGATGAATACTATGATCGGCGCTATGATTATGCGCGCGAATATCTGACCATTCTGAAGGATCTTTGGCGCACCGGCGAAACCTCGTTCAAGGGTGAATTCTTCTCGCTCGAAGGGTGCAGTGTCTATCCGCAGCCGGGACGCGAGATCCCCATCGTCTGCGCGGGGCAAAGCCCGAAAGGCATCGCCTTCACCGCTGAGATGGGCGACCAGAACTTCGTCATCGCGCATCCCGAGGCGCTGAAATCGATTGTCGAAAATGTGCGGCTTGCGACAGCGGCAAACGGCCGCCGCGTGGGCACCTATGCGCTGCTCCACATGATCGTGGCGCGCACCGATGCCGAAGCAAGGGCGCAGGCAGAGGCGATTGTGGCGGGCGCGGATCATGGCGCGATTGCCAATATCATGGCCAGCGCCGCGATGGACACCAACGCCGGGGGGATTGCCGAGCGCCTGAAATCCGGGCTCTCGCTAGGACTTGAAGAGGGCAACATGGCGTTCATGGGCATCCCGGTGCTCTGCGGCAGCCCTGAGACGTTGGCCTTGCGGATCGACGAGATCGCGCAGGAAACCGGCATCGACGGCATGTTGTTCAGCTGGCCTGATTTTGTCGGCGGGATCACCGATTTTGGCGAGCGGGTGATGCCGCTGCTCAAGTGCCGGAGTTGAGGCCATGGGGGATATGAACGTACGCAAATCATACGTGGATACCAGCGGCGGACAGATCCATGTGCGCAGCATGGCGGGCGAGGGCTTGCCCGTGGTGTTTTTCCACCAAACCGCAAGCTCCGGCCAGATGTGGCTCAAGACCATGCAGCATCTGGCAGGCGAATGGCCGATGCATGCGCTCGACACCCCCGGCTTTGGCGGCTCGTTCGATGTAGCGGAGGATGTATCGCCTTCGATGACCGAATACGTCGGCTGGCTGGGCGAGGCGGTGCGTGCGCTGGGCATCACGCGCTGCCATGTTGTGGGCCATCACACCGGTTCGTGCATCGGGGTCGAGCTTGCCGCGCGCCAGCCCGATCTGGTCGCCTCGCTCACCATGATCGGGCCGGTGCCGCTCACCGCCGAGGAGCGGGTGGAGTTCTCCAAGTATTACGGCACACCGTTTTCGCCAGTGATCAGCGGCAGCTATCTGCTCGATAACTGGGAATATCTGCGCCAGCTTGGCGCGCATGCCGACCCGCAATTGATCCACCGCGAAATGGTCGATCAGATGCGCGCGTACATCGGGCGGGTGAAGAGCTACAGCGCGGTCTGGGGGCAGGATTTCCCGCATTTCTATCGTCAGGTCAAAGCCCCGATGATGATCGCCGCCGCGCCCGATGATGTGCTGCATCCCTATCTCGCGCGCGCCGCCGAAATGCGGCCCGATGCACGCGTCTTGCCCGTCGATGGTGCAAATTTTGAACCCGATCTCGATGCTGCCAATTTTTCGAGTGGACTGGCCGCATTTTTGCGCGATGTTGCAGAATAAGCTTTTTTGAGAAGGATGGATGTCATGCAGACCAATCAGGACCTGAGCACCCAATTCCGCCACGGCGTGTTGCCGCAGACGACCTCGGACGAGTTTTCGCGTCAGGAATTCGTCAAGAGCCTCAAGTTTCACCTCGCGTCCAAGGTGTCGCTGGGCAACCAGGACGCCTTCGAAGCACGCGCAAAGCCCGCTTTCACCAAGACAACCGGCGCCGAGCCCGAAACATACGCCGACATCCGCCGCGCGATGAGCGATGATCCGTATTACAGGTTCTGGAGCGCGATGCAGCGCAACAGCCAGGAAATGATGTGGAAGTCGGTCCAGATCCCGGTCGAACGCCAGTTGCCCGAACTGATCGCCAAGGCGGGCGAAGCCGGCGGTAAGGGCACGCTGAAGCTCAATCCGGAATTGGAAATCCCGCGCTATCATCGCGGCGTGGATATCCACTGCATGCCGGGCGGCTATCACACCGAGTTTACGGCCGATGATGTGGCCAATGGCGCTGTTTATGATTCGGCGGTCTATATCTATGCAATGGGCCGGATGGGTCCGCTCAATAGCGACATCGGCGACACGACGATCGCCTGGATCAAGGAAAATCATCCTGATTTCAAGCCGCGCCGGATTCTCGACATGGGCTGCTCGGTAGGCCATTCGACGCTGAGCTATTGCGATGCTTGGCCCGAGGCTGAGATTTTCGCGATCGATGTTGGCGCGCCGGTGCTGCGCTATGCACATGCCCGCGCGGAATCGATGGGCAAGTCCGTGCATTTCAGCCAACAGAACGCCGAGGCGACCGATTTCGAAGACGGCACCTTCGATCTGATCGTCAGCCATATTCTGGTGCACGAAACCAGCAACGCAGCGATGCGCAATATCATGCGCGAGTGCAACCGGTTGCTCACCCCCGGCGGCCTAGCGGTCCATGCCGAAACCCCGCCATACCGCGATTTGCCCGCCTACGATGCGTTTATGCTGGACTGGGATACGCGCAACAACAACGAGCCTTACTGGGGCGCGTCGCACGAATTGGTGACCGCCGACATCGCCGCCGAATGCGGTTTTGATCCAGCCAAGTCATTCGAGGCCTATCAACCCAGCGCGTTCGAGGCGACCGAACGCCGCACCAAAGTGTTTCAGGGCGGCGACTTCGGCGGCGGCGGCGCATGGTGGCTGTGGGGCGTGCAGAAGTAACCGCCCAGACGTAACTGCACCGCACCGATAACAAGGATCTAGCGGCATGGCCGAAACGATTACCCTGCAGAAAAAGGCGCGCGGCGAGCGCCCGCAATACTTTGCCGATCCCGCCATCGATAAAGCGCTTTCGATAACGCTGGCGTTGGCGGGCGAGGTGGCGGTGCTGCGCGACCGGATCGACACCATCGAGCGACTGGCCGAGGCCGGCCAGTCGCCCACCCGCGCCGCAGTCGATGCCTATGTGCCCGATGCGGCGGTTCGCGCCGCGCGCGATGCCTGGCGCGACAGCTATCTCGATACCGTCTTGCGGATCATCCATCAGGAACGCGAGGAACTGGAACAGCGCGCGGCAGACACCAAGCCTTACGCCGCCGTTATCGACGAGGTCGAAGCCGGCGGCTGAGGCCGATCAGAGGAAGTGATCGCCGCCGTTGGGGCTGAGGACCTGGCCCTGAAAATGCCGCCCGGCCTCGCTGGCGAGAAAAACATAGGACGGCACGATGTCGTCCACTTCCGCCAGATGCCCCACCGGAATGCCCACGCGGATCGCATCCAGCACATCGGGCGGCACCGCATCGAGGATCGGGGTGCGCGTCGCGCCGGGGGCCACGCAATTGACGCGCAGATCGCGGCTGCCGATTTCGAGCGCCAGCGAGCGGGTGAACGAAATGATCCCGCCCTTGGCCGCCGTGTAAGCCGCAAGGCCCGGCGCGCCTTTATACGCAAGCTGCGAGGCGGTGTTGATGATCCTGCCAAACCCTGCGGCATACATGCCGGGGAGCACCGCGCGGGTAAGCAGGAAGGTGCCGCGCAAATGGACGCCGATCACCCGGTCCCACGTGGCGACAGGCAATTCTTCCACTGGCTCGCCATGCGCAATCCCGGCATTGTTGACCAGAATGTCGATCCGCCCCGCTGCCCCCAGCGCAGCCGTGACCAGTCCCTCGACCGCGCCCTCATCGGAGACATCGGCACGCACCGCGAGCGCCTGCGCGCCAAGGCCGCGGACCTGCTCTGCTACCGCCTCGGCGGCGGCGGCATCCGCCTCGGTCGGATAGTTCAGGATCACCCATGAGGCCCCGGCGCGGGCGTAGGCGAGTGCCACTCCCGCGCCGATGCCCGATGAGCTGCCTGAAATCAGCGCAGTGCGTCCCTGGAGCGGTGACCCGCCAAGTTCAGCAGTCATCGCCGCCGCTCCCCTGATGCCTGTCAGACGAGAACATTCGCCCCGCTGAAATAGACATAGACTTCCTGAAACTTGCCGTCGCGGATGCGCCAGAAGTTGGTGTTGAACAACCGCGTCACGCTGCCGTCATCGCCGGTCAGCACTGCTTCGAAGCTGGCGGTGATGCGGCCGTTCTTTTCATCGACGGTGCAGACAAAATCCTTGTGCACGATGCTGGCGTAAGCGCCCATGAAGCCTTCGAACATCTTGCGGATTGCGGCCTTGCCCGCGTGCCGGGTAAACTCGGTCTGCACGCAGAGCAGCGCCCCGTCGTGGAAGCAATCCAGCACGGCCTCCATGTCCTTGCGGTCGACGCTGCCGAAATAGCGGATCGTGGCCAGCTCGATCAGCTCGGCGCGGCTCAGGTGTGGTTCGTATTGCATCAGGCGTCCCCTTCCTTGAGCAAGTTGTCGCCGCTCATGTAGACATAGACGCGGTGAAACTTGTCGCCCTTCAGATAAAAGCGGTTGCAGTTTTCATAGCGCAGCTCGTCGCCGCCATTCGGCGTGATCAGCACGGTGAACTGCGAGCAGACTGAATTGCTGTCCGGATCGGCGGTGTGCACGAAATTGCCATGCCATATCGATGAGAAGTCGGCGAAAAGCTTCGTGAACATCGCCTCGATCGCCGCCTTGCCATTGTGCACGGTGTTCGAAGTGACCTCGGTCAGGATCGCGTCTTCGGTGAAGCAATCGAGCACTTGCGTCAGGTTCTTGGTATCGACGCCGTCGAAATAGCGCTTCGTCACGATATCTATGTAAAAGGGATAAGGCAGCGCTGTCTGCCCCGCTCCCGCTTCGTGCCATTCGGTCATTGCGGACTCCTCTTGGTGGTTTTGCTCGAACTGGTTTGCGCTATTTCTTGCCAAAGAGTGCGGCGCGCGCGGCCTCGTCGGGGTTGCCGATCTTCATCACATTGGCCAGCACCGTCATGCCGCGCTGGACCGCCGGGCGGCTCTCGATTTCGCCCGCCCAGCGCTTCACGTTGGGAAAATCGTCAATCGCGATGGCATGGAGATCGCGGATATTGGGCGCGCACCACGGATATGTCGCCATATCGGCCAGCGAATAGTCCGCGCCGGCGAGATAGGCCCGCGTGTCGAGCACCCGGTCCATCACGCCGTAGAGCTTCACCGTCTCGCCGCAGTAGCGGTTGATGCCGTAGTCGATCTTCTCGGGCGCATAGCCGCGAAAGTGGCCGCACTGGCCGAACATCGGGCCGACATTGGCGCACTGAAAAAACAGCCATTGCATCACAAGCGAACGCGCGGCCGCATCGGCAGGCCAGAACTTGCCCGACTTTTCCGCCAGATACATCAGGATGGCGCCCGATTCGAACACCGCGTGCGCCGCGCCGCCCGGCCCATCATGATCGACAATCGCCGGGATGCGGGTGTTCGGGCTGAGCGCGGCAAATTCCGCCGTATGCTGTTCCCCGCCCAGGATGTTGACCGGCCTTACCGTATAGGCGAGCGCCATCTCCTCGAGCGCGACCGAGACTTTGTGCCCATTGGGCGTGGGCCAGTAATAGAGGTCGATCATGTGCGCAGAGCAAGGCAGGCGGCGACGGCGGCCTGACAGGCAGCGGCGCTGTCGTCGCCCTCGAACGGCTTGTTGTAATGCGACTGGACCGAAGGCCGCTGCACCGCCTCGTCAAACCAGGCGGAGAGGGCAGGGCGGCCCTCGCGCCAGTTGAAATTGGGGTGAATGGGGTCTTTCGCCTCATAGAACTCGGCACGGAAACCCAGATAGCTGATCGCGTGGAGCATCGCGGCATGGCCCACATCGAACGTGTCCCAGCCGCGCGCCGCATCGCGTTCCAGCGAATCGAGCCCGGCGATGAACTTGGGCCAAAGCCATTCGAACAGCCCCATGTTCCATTGCTCGCGCGGCTTCCACTGCTCCATCACCATCTGCACGGTGCTCTCGAAGATCGAATCCGACAGCGACAAGCGGCACAGCGCATCCCAGCGTGCGGGGCCAGGCTCCGGGTACATCTTGCGCCCGCGCGAGGTTGCGTCGAGATATTCGCAGATAGCCTGGCTGCCAAACACCGACTGGCCCTCGTCCGTCACCAAGGTCGGCACTTTATCGAGCGGATTGAGCGGCGTGATGTCGTAGCTGTCGCCGCAATCCTCGCCCGCGTTGTTCTTGAACGGGAAGGTCGCGATGCGCTCCAGATGATCCCAGTGTCCGCACTCGTGCGCCGTCACCAGCACTTTGTGCACGAAGGTATGAAATGGCGAATAGAACAGCTTCATGGCAGGATTCCTTTTGCGGCTATGGTTCTTCCTATTGCGCCGCTTGTCAAGGCGGTGTTAGGAATGGTCCAGACCAATGGGAGGCGCATGCGCGATGTCCAATTATGTTGAAGGCTTCACTGTCCCCGTCCCGCTGAGCGCGCGCACCACCGCGCTGGTGATTGTTGATATGCAATATGCCAGCGGCAGCCGGACGCATGGACTGGGCAAGCTGCTGGATAGCCAGGGCACGCTCGACAGCGCGGCCCACCGGTTCGACCGGATCGACGCGCTGCTCATTCCCAATATCGGCAAGATGCTCGCGGCGTTCCGGGCAAATGGCACGCATGTCGTGCATGTCACGGTGGGCTGCGAGCAGGCGGATTATAGCGACGCGCCGCGCCACATGCGGCCGTTTTTCGAAGCGACCAACAACCATGCCGGCACGCGCGAGCACGAGATCGTCGATCCGCTGAAGCCGTTGCCGGGCGAGCCGGTGTTCAACAAGGTGACGATGGGCGCGTTCGCCTCGACCGGGATCGGCGCGCACCTTACCAGCAAAGGCATCCGCGAGATCATCGTCACCGGCGTCTCGACCAACAATTGCGTCGGCATGACCGGGCAGGAAGCCGCCGATCGCGGCTTCGGCGTGGTGCTCGCTTCGGATGCTTCGGGCACCTGCAGCGATCGGATGCAGCATGCCTACGAAGATACGTTTCGCCGTTTGTGGGGCAGGGTGGCCACCACCGACGAGATCATCGCGGAGATCGAACTTTCCGCCGCAACTGCCGCAGCGGCTTGAGGACAAACCATGGTAGCGAAATCACTTGAAGTCAGGCCTTTGGCAGAGACATTCGGGGCCGAGGTGCTCGGCGTCAAACTCTCGGGCGCGATGGACCCGGATGTGTTCAACGAGATCAAGGCGCTGTGGCTGCGCTACGAAGTGCTGCTGTTTCGGGGGCAGGACATCGAGAAAGAGGACCTGATCGAATTCAGCCGCCGACTGGGTCCGCTCGAGATCCACTTGCGCGAGGAATGGCTGAACAAGACGCACCCCGAGCTGCTGCAGATCACCAATATCCGCGAGGACGGCAAGCCGACCGGCGCGCTTGCCGATGGCGAAGTGGGCTGGCATTTTGATCAGATTTATCTGCCCAAGCCGGCGATTGCCTCGCTGCTCTACTCGGTGAAAATCCCGCCGGTGGGTGGCGGCACGCATTTTGCCGATATGACCGCAGCCTATGCGCGGTTGCCCCGCCATCTCAAGGATGTGGTCGATGGCCGCACCGCTGTGCAGTCTTACGTCGCGTTCAACCAGATGTATTCGACCGACACGAATGCCAAGCAGAAGAACCTGACCCCCGATATTGCGCATCCGCTGGTGCGCACACATCCGTATAGCGGACGCCGCGCGCTTTATGTCTGCCCCGGCATGACCATCCGCATCGGCGGCTTGCCCGAGGACGAGAGCCGCTCGGTGCTGGGTGAGCTGTTTGCCTGGACCGCGCGCGACGAGTTCATCTACCGCCATGATTGGCAGGTGAGCGATGCGATCTTGTGGGATAACGCCTGCACCATGCACCGCCGCGATGACTTTGATGGGGAGCATGAGCGGCTGATGCTGCGCACCACGATCCTGCCGCAGCCGGACCGCGCGGTGCCGTTCTGATGGCCAATCCTTCTCCGCCGCTAGTGTGGTATTTCGATGTGATCTCGCCGTTTGCGGCGCTGGCGATCCCGGAGATGGAGACGCTTTGCGAAACCCACGTCGTGGAATTCCGCCCCGTCCTGTTTGCCGGATTGCTGAAGGCTTTCGGCCATCTGGGGCCTGCCGAAATCCCGGCCAAGCGCACGCAGACTTATCGCATCGTGCAGTGGATCGCCGATGAATGCGGCATGCCCTTTCGCGCGCCGCCCGCGCATCCGTTCAATCCGCTGGCGCTGCTGCGGCTGCTCTGCGTCCGCGATCTGACGGTGGCCGATGCCGCCGCCGCGTTCCGGCTGGTATGGGGCGAAGGCCGCGATCCGGAAAGCGCCGATACCGCGGCCGCGCTCGCTGATGCGCTCGCCGTGCCGCTCGAAGCCGCGAGCGATCCGGCAGTCAAAGACCGGCTGCGCCATAATACCGAAACGGCGGTGGCGGCGGGCGTCTATGGTGTCCCCACGCTGGCCATCGGTGATGAGCTGTTCTGGGGCCTTGACGCCATGCCCATGGCACGGGCCTATCTTGCCGATCCGGCGCTGTTTGCCAGCGGCGAAATGGCGCGCGTTTCCAATCTGCCAATGGCGGCGCAGCGCCCGCGTTAGCCGCGGGGCCCTGCGTCAGCTGCCCGGCCCCGCGTCAGCCGCTAGGTAATGCCTCATCCGCGGCGCATCCCTTGGTGCAGCAGCGGCCCGGTTGGCTATCGCGCGCAGGCCCTTTGCCCAGATCGAGCGCCCCGCGATCGAGCAGCGATTGCACCAAGTCCTTGCGATCCTGGATCGGATAGTTGCGCAGGATTTCCATCTTCATCGCCTCGGGCGAGCCGCCGCCGTGCAGGCTGATCACCGAATACCAGCCGCCCGTTTCGGATGCGGTCAAGTCCTCGATAAACCGCGCGACATTGGCGCGGTGCGCATAAGGAACATCGTGCCGCCCGCGCAGCAGCGCGTCGATCATCGGCGCGGTGGCAGGATTGTGGTCCTCTTCGGGCGAGGGCAAGCCCACGATCAGCCCTCCCGAAACCTCGTGTGCCAGCCGGTGCATGTCGTAAATCTGGTTGGCGAGCAGCAGCTTGCCGATATTGGAATAGATCTGCTCGGGCCGAAAATTGCCCGCTGCGTCCTCTTCGCCAAAGGTCGAGGCGGCCACCCCGCAGGCATAGAAGCCTTCGGTAATCTTGATCAGCTCGACCATTTTGTCCTTGAGGTGCGACACGTTCTCCAGTTCGAGCCCGTTGGCCTCCATCATCATCGCGCCAGCGCCGATCAGCAGATCGCCAAATCCGGCGCGCGCGCCGATGCAGCTATGCCGGTGGTGCGAGGCATAGTTGGTGGTCATGAGATGCGCTTCGTCGATCTCGCCATCGATGAACACTTTGTCCCACGGTACGAAAACATCGTCGAAATGCACCGCCGCGACTGACTGTGCAAACTTGGCGCTGAATTTGGCGGCGGCATGGCCCGGCCGGCCGGCCGGGCGCGAGACCACCGTGATCCCCGGCGCATCGATCGGCACCGCGCAGGCGACCGCGAAATCGCGGTCCTCTTCGCGCATGCGGCGGCAGGGCAGCACCAGATATTCGTGCATATAGGGCCCGCCGGTGACGATGGCTTTTACCCCGGAAATCACGATCCCGTCGGCGCGCCGCTCGGTCACGCGCACATAGGAAAGCGGCTCGGCTTGTTCGGATGGGCGCTTGGAGCGGTCGCCTTTGCCGTCGGTCATCGCGATGCCGATGGCAAGGTCGTTCGCCTGCGCATAGGCGATGTAGGCCTTCAAGCGTTCATGGTGCTCGCCGCCGGTGCGCTGCGCAATCCGCCAGGTCGCTTCCCACAATCCGTTGAACGCGTCGTGGGTCAGGTAACGCTGGGTGCAACCGCCATATTGGCAAGTCAGCCGGACTGCCTCCAGCTTGTCGAGCAGGTCCTCGCGGCTGCGGTTGATCGCCAGAAAGCGGTTCGTAGGCTCTCCCGAAAGCCCTGCCGTCACCATCGCCTTGGCATAATCGGGCACCAGCGCGAAATCATAAGTCAGGCCCACCGCGTTGATGCCCGGCTCCAGCCGGGGCTCGTCGGCCACCGAGGCGACCAGATCGCCGCTGACATAGACGCGCGGGCTCAGGCGCCGGAGCGATTCGCGGTAATTTTCGGCGGACATCAGCACGGCGCGGTTTCCTTCAGCTTGCGGAACAATCGGCCTTGAAGCCATCCCGTCATTGGCTTACCTATAACTTTGGTCTGGACCAATGGAAAGTGTATTTGATGATCGGCGAAAGTCTGGCCCCTGGGGCATTTGAAAGCCTCAGGGTGCTCGATCTGGCTACCTTTATCGCGGGGCCATATTGCGCCACGTATCTGGCCGAATTCGGCGCGGACGTCGTGAAGGTGGAGCTTGCCGGAAGCGGCGATCCCATCCGCAAGTTCGGCACGCCGACTGCTTGCGGCGATACGCTCGTGTGGCTGAGCGAGGGGCGCAACAAGCGCTCGATCGAGCTTGATCTGCGCACCCCGGAGGGGTCGGAGACGCTCAAACGGCTGGCGGCCGAGGCGGACATTCTGGTCGAAAACTTCCAGCCCGGCACGCTGGAGCGCTGGGGCCTCGGGCCGGACGTGCTGCAGGCGCTCAATCCGCGCCTGATCATCGCGCGCGTTACCGCCTATGGCCAGACCGGCCCTTATAGCGATCGCCCCGGTTTTGGCCGCATCGCCAATGCGTTCAGCGGCATCTCGTATCTGTGCGGAGAGCCCGGTGCGCCGCCTGCCTCGCCCGGCACCGCGACCTTGTCCGACTATGTCACCGGGCTCTATGCGGCGCTCGGCGTGCTCACCGCGCTCCATGCGCGCGGGCGCACCGGGCGCGGCCAGATCATCGATCTGGGGCTTTACGAGGGTACTTTCCGGCTGCTCGACGAGTTGGCGCCGGCTTATGCCCGCAGCGGCTTCGTGCGCGAGCGCATGGGCGCGGGCACTGTCAATGCCGTGCCGCACAGCCATTATCCGACCAAGGACGGCAAGTGGGTGGCCATCGCCTGCACCAACGACAAGATTTTCGGCCGCCTTGCCGCGCTCATGGACCGGATGGATGTGACCGGCGAGGGCATTTACGGCACGATTGGCCAGCGCGAGGCGCGGCGCGCCGAAGTTGACGCCTTCGTCAGTCATTGGACCAGCGGCCTGACCCGCGACGAGATCTTGGCCGCTTGCGAAACCGGGCAGGTGCCTTGCGGACCGGTTTACGGCATCGACGAGATCTTCGCCGATCCTCAATATGCCGCGCGGGGCAATCTTGTGCGCATCGAAGACGAGCGGGCAGGCGACCTGACCCTGCCCGGGGTCTGCCCGCGCCTCAGCGATACGCCGGGCGGCATCCGCTGGGCCGGGCGCGCGCTGGGAGCAGACAGTGCGGCGATCCTTGCCGACTGGCTGGACTAGAGCAGAGCTTGGACTCTGGACCGTCCAATTCCAGTCCCGCTCATGCTGAGCTTATCGAAGCATGCTGGAGCAAACGCCGCGCCAGCACCCTTCGGCAGGCTCAGAGTGAGCGGGGTGGGGGGAAGGTCTGGTGCACGGCAGGTTACATCCGCGCCGCCAGCGCCAACACCTGCTGCGCCTTCTCGACGATTGGATAATCGACAAAATACCCATCGACCTTGATCGAGGCTGATCCTGCGTTTTCGGCGGCATGGAAGGCATCGACGATCTTTTGCGCGCGCGCGATTTCCTTGGCGCTGGGCATGAACGATTGGTTGGTCAGGGCCACTTGCGCCGGATGGATCAGCAATTTTCCCTGAAAGCCGAATTTCACGCCGGTCACGATGGAGGCGGCAAAGCTCTCCTCGTCGGCCAGATCGATGTGCACGGTATCGATCGGCGCTTCCAGCCCGCCGACCCGCGATGCCAGCACCAGCCGCCCGCGCGCATAAGCAAGCTCGGCTTCGTCCGCGCTCCATTTCATGCGCATGTCGCGGGTGAAATCGCCCGCGCCGAACGACACGCGCTTGATCCGGGTGCCCGCAGCGATAATCGCATCGAGCGCATGCAGCCCCGCGCCGGTCTCGATGATCGGCATCAGGTCGATCCCGCCGATAGGCAGGCCGCGCTCGCGTTCGAACTGTGCGATCAGCCAGTCGATCAACACGATCTCCTCGGGCTTCTCGATCTTGGGCGCGACAATCCCGTCGAGCCACGGACCGATCACTTCATCGAGATCGCGCAAGCACCATTCGGTATCCGCCGCATTGATCCGCACATAGCCAAGGCAGGTGCGCGCAGCCGTGAGCGCCGCCACCGCCGTCGCCCGGCTGGCCGCTTTTTCAGAAGCCGCGCAGGCGTCTTCCAGATCGAGGATCACGGCATCCGCGCCGCTTTCAAAAACCTTCTCGACCTTGCGCGGGTGGTTGGCCGGCGCGAACAGAAAGCTGCGGATGGGCGCGGGCGAGGTTGCCGGGCCGCCCTGAATTTGCGCTAACGTGATAAATTCCTCCGTCATGATGAGACCACGCTTCCTTCCTTGCGCTTGAGATCGACCGAATAGGAAAAGCGGCCGGCGGGATGCTCGCTGACCGAAACTTCGAACAGGCGGCCGCCCCGATCGCGGTAGCGGCGCACGATGATCAGCGCCGGGCTGCCGGGGGCCACTTCCAGCGCCTCGGCCTTGCGCTGCGAGAGCGAGCCAGCAAACAGTTCGGCATTGATATCGGCGGCCAGCATTCCGTAAGTCTGCTCCATGATCTGGAACACCGGGGTCGCGTCCTTGCCGATCCGTTCGGCCACCGCGCAAAATTCGGCTGGCACATAGATATCGCTCCAGCACACCGGGCTGCGCCGCGCTTCGGTGCGGATGGTCTCGATTCGGGTCCAGCGTGTGCCGACCGAGCAAGGCAGCATCTGCGCGAGCGCGACATCGGCCTCGACCACGCTGGTGCGCAACACTTTCAAGCGGGTTTGCGGGGCGTATTGCAGCAGCTCATCCATCGAGCCCAGCTTCTGCACCATCTGCTCGACCGGATGCGTGGCGGTGACGACCGTGCCGCGGCGGCGCTGGCGGCTGATAAGCCCGCTTTCCTCGAGCCGGCTCATCGCCTCGCGAATGGTAAACCGGCTGACATCGTATTGGCTCGCCAGCGCCTGCTCGGGCGCCAGCTTTTCGCCGACAGGCCACTTGCCCGAGGCGATTTCGCCCTGGATGTGATCGGCAATTTCCCGGTAGCGCGGGAGGGGCAACGAGGACATGGGCACAAGATCCGGTTGAAGCGCAAATATTGGTCTGGACCAATCGTGCATTTCTTAGCATAGTTCCGCGCAGAGGCAAACCGGCGGGCAAAAGCCTCTCCATCGCCCGCCCTGAAAGGACCAAGCCGTGGCCGACAAGCGCGTTCTCGTGATCGTTCCGTTTCCGCTGGATGACGAAGGCGTCGCCAATCGCAAGGCGCAGCTCGATTCCGTCCAACTCGGCCCCGGCATCAGCTTTGAATACAAGCCGGTCAAAGCCGCGCCTGCCTTGTACGACAGCCATCACGATTATGTGCTCGCCGATATCTCGATCTTCGAAGCCGGGCTTTCGGCGGAGAAGGACGGCTATGACGCGGTGTGCATCGACACGATGAGCGATTCCGGCATGAACGCGCTGCGCTCGGTGCTCGACATTCCGGTGATATCGCCGGGCCGCGCCTCGTTCCTCACCGCATTGATGTTTGCAAACAACTTCTCGGTGCTCACCCAGTGGGACCCATGGAAGGGGCTCTATACCAAAACGCTGCGCGAATACGGGCTGGAGGACAAATGCGTCTCGGTCCGCTCGCCCAACATCGCGCCCGATGTCTCCAGCCTGCTCGGCGGCAAGGAAGAGGACGTGTTTCCCAAGCTGCTCGCCGCTGCCATGCAATGCGTCGAGGACGGCGCGCAGGCCATCTGCCTCGGCTCGACCACCATGCACCAGAGCCACGCCTGGCTGGCCGAGCGTCTGCCGGTGCCGATCATCAATCCGGGCCCGCTGACGTACAAGCTGGCCGAGGCCGCACTCTCGCTCGGGCTTAAGCACAGCCGCGCGGCCTATCCCCGGCCGCATGTCTATATGGGCGACATGATCAGCGGCATGCTCGATGGCGGCGCGCGGGTTCAGCAAAGCCAGGTCTGACCCGCGATCCGATCTCCATCCGCCGCAGCGCAAGGCCAGAACGGCCTCGGCACCCTGTTTGCAACCTCGCTGATCCAGATCGTCGGGTCGTTTGCTATCGCGGCGCCTTTGGCGATCTCGATCGTGATCGTGCGGGCGGAGCATCTGCCGGAAAGCTGGATCGGGTATTACACCTCGCTGCTTTATGCAGCGGCGATCATCGGCTCGGTCGGCACCGCGCGGCTGCTCTCCAGCTTCAGCGTGCGCTTTGTCCAATTGGGGGCCTTGGTCGCAACCGCGCTCGGCACTGTGCTGTTTTGCCAGTTGGCGCAGGGATTGCTGCCGGTTCTGGCGGCGTGCGCGGGGATCGTGTTGATGGGGGTCGCCTACGGTGTCACCGTGCCATCCGGGTCGCTGGCGCTGGCGCAATGCTATTCGCCGCGCGCGCAGCCGGTGGTGGTCTCGGTGCGCCAGACCGGGGTGCCGGTGGGAACCGCGCTCGTCGCGCTGATCGCGCCGCTGATGGCGCAGCATTTCGGCTGGCAGAGCCTGATGGTGCCGGTTCTCGTCGCGCTCGCCGGCGCATTTGTCCTGTCGCTGCCCGGGCTGCGCCCTTTCGCCGCTGTCGCGGCAAATCCGCCGCAGCGCCAGCATGTGCTCGCCGCGCTGCGCAGCGCGCTGGCGATCAAGCCAACCCGCCGCCTCGCGCTGGTCTCGGGCGCTTACGGCGTCAATCAGGCCGCGCTGACGACGTATCTCGTGCCCAGTCTGGTCTGGCTCCACGGGCTCTCGGTCGGCAAGTCCGCAGGATATCTTGCCATGGCCACGATCGCAGGGGCGGCCGCGCGGATCGTGTTCGGGATCACCACCACGCGGTTCGGCCGGGCCGGGCTGCACCTCGGCCTGATCGGTGTGGTCTCGGGCCTTGCCTGGTTTCTGCTGCTCTGGCCCATGCCATCGCCGCTCCGGCTGACCATCGCCAGCGTGCTGCTGGGCATGACCGCCATGGGCTGGAACGGCATTTTGCTCGCCGAAATGGCGTTGGCTGCCCCCGCCGGCCAGACGACCGAGGCAGTCGCGGCAGGCACCTCGTTCGCCTATTTCGGCGTGCTGGTGGCCCCGCTGATCTATGTCCTGCTCGATCAAGCGCTCGCCAGCAGAACCGCCGCCATCGCCGGCCTCGCCGTGCTCGCGGTGCTCGCCGGGGCAGGGCTGCTGCGCACCGGCGCGCGCGGCCATGGCATCAGGCTCTAGGCCCGCTGACTAAGCCCCAGAACTGAAACGGCGGTACACGCGGCGCACGATCCAGTTCCGCCGCGCCATCTTGCGCATGCGCCTAAGTGATCTCCCGGATGGCTGTCATCAGGCCCTCGCAGGGGCTGTCCGGCATAAGCGTGCCGTGCCCAACCGCCATTCAACGTTCTTCACCCCGATCCCCGCGCCCGCCATCACCGCCTGCTTCTCGCAGGTGACGGCGTGAGCGCGCAGCCTGCAGGAGCCGCCTGAAATGTTCAGCTATGCCCAGCCCACCAGCAAGGCGCAGGCTTTCGAAATCGCGCAGGAATTCTTTGTCCACTTGCGCGGGAAACACGGCCTGCCCAGCGCTGTTGCGCACCCGCGCCAAGTTTCTCCGCGCGCGATGTTCGTCCCGCCCCGGCGCAGTTGGACTGCGCGCGCCATGGCGCGCGCGCGCAAGCTGAACCTGCCGACCATCAATGAGCCAGTGATCATTCTGGCCACGCTGATGGCCGTCGGCACCGGCGCTCTGCTGCACGCAGCCTCCTTCCTCTAAGCGCATCGCCGCGCGTCGATCCTCATCCGGCTAAACGAGCCTTGCAAACCGGGCAGCTCCGATGACTGGGCGCAGCGTTGCCACAGCTGGCTTTTTCGCCTGCGGCGAAAGTGTGGTTGGCTCGCTGCCACCAAAAACGCCTTCCATGCTCTGCACGCATATCCCGACGCTCTCGTCGGCAAGCGCGTACCAGACCTGTTTTGCCTCCTTGCGGGTGCTGACGAGTTCGGCGCGGCGCAGCTCGGCGAGTTGCTGGCTTAATGCGGGCTGGGCGATGCCGGTCGCTTCACCGATCTCGGCCACATTGCGTTCGCCGCGCAACAGGCAGCTTAGGATCATCAATCGCTGAGGCTGGGCGTAGACCTTAAGCTTTTCCGCGACTTGGCTCGCTAGCTCACTGTCCGTCGTCAGAACATTTGGCACAACTCGCGGCGTAAATTAGCGGAGTGCGGGCCTCGTCTGGGGTTGGGTTTTAGGCGGCGAGCTTGCGGTGTTGCAAGCGCCGATGCTCGATGGTTTGTCGCTTGATCCTTTCACGTTGTTTG
>NZ_CAMBTS010000066.1 GCF_945870625.1 Novosphingobium sp. Chol11
CTTCATCTTCGTTCCTTCGTCACTACGACGAAGCCCCAACACTCCTTAAATCACAACCTCAAATCTGTGCCATTGGTGCTGACGGGGAACACCCCGAGGGACACGAACCCTATAGCAAGATCGTTGCCGAAAGGACGCTGGCGACATTAGCTGGACGATCAGGATCGCTTGTCTTCGTAGGCTGCGGCGATATGCCCAGCACCCACATCCAGCTTGCCTCCCAATATCAGCGCGTCGTCTGCCTCGATATCTCGCAACTCGCGCTTGATATCGCGCAATCCAAGCTTGGCGATTCCGGCGAAGTCCTGCTCCAGTCGATCGTTGATTGCGATCTGCCCGATGGTGCGGCGGACTCGGTATTCTCCGCCCATGTCGTCTATCATATTGATCGCGATTTTCTGGAAAAGGCCATTCGCCAGATGCTGCGGCTGACCAAATCCGGCGGACGGGTCGTGGTAATTTATGCCAACCCACGCTCTGTGTTCACGCTGCCGGGCGAGTTGATCCGGCGGATTAAAGGCAACAAGCCCCAGAGCACGCCGCAACTTTATTATCACGCCCATCCTCTCGGCTGGTGGAACAGGTTCAAGGATACTGCTTCGATCAGCCTGCTGCCGTGGGAGGCAATCGGCAGCCGGATGGCGACGTCGGCATTGAAGACCCCGTCTCTGGCACGCGGCTTCTTCAAAGCCGCAGAATCGTTCGAGCGGATCGCCCCGGGCTTGGCGGCGCGGCTGTGGCACTATCCAGTGATCGTGCTCGACAAGCGCTAGAACCGCCCGCCTTCGGGCGGCGGCTCTCACGCTATCGTTTCAGCATATCGAGCGCGACATCGACGATCATGTCTTCCTGTCCGCCCACCATCTTGCGGCGCCCCAGCTCGACCAGAATCGCGCGGGTATCGACTCCGTGCTCAGCCGCCGCCTTTTCGGCGTGGCGCAGGAAGCTTGAATAAACGCCAGCATAACCCAGCGTGAGGGTTTCGCGGTCGACCCGCACTGGCCGGTCCTGTAGCGGGCGGACAAGGTCCTCGGCCGCATCCATCAGCGCAAACAAATCGCAGCCATGGTGCCAGCCGAGACGGTCTGCGGCGGCGATGAACACCTCCAGCGGGGCATTGCCCGCCCCTGCCCCCATCCCGGCGAGCGATGCGTCAATCCGCATGGCGCCGTTTTGGGCCCCAACGATGGAATTGGCTACGCCTAGCGACAGGTTATGGTGCGCATGGACACCGCGCTGCGTCTCGGGCTTCAGCACGCGGTCATAGGCTTGCAGCCGCGCGGCATAATCGTCCATGTTCATCGCGCCGCCGCTATCGGTAACGTATACGCAGTGCGCCCCGTAGCTTTCCATCAGCAAGGCCTGCTGCGCCAGCGGTTCGGGCGCGGACATGTGGCTCATCATCAAGAAGCCCGAGACATCCATGCCCAGCGCCCGCGCCGCCTCGATATGCTGTTTCGAAACATCGGCCTCGGTGCAATGCGTTGCGATGCGGACCGAACGGACACCCAGATCATAAGCGCGCTTCAGATCGTGCACTGTGCCGATGCCGGGCAGCAGCAGCGTGGTCAGCACGCTGTGTTCGAGGACTTCGGCAACTGCGCCGATCCAGTCCCAATCGGTATGCGCGCCAAAACCGTAATTGAATGAGGAGCCTTGCAAGCCATCGCCATGCGCCACCTCAATGGCATCGACTTTGGCCAGATCGAGCGCGCGGGCAATCGCTTGCACATGATCGAGGCCATATTGATGACGGATCGCGTGCATCCCGTCGCGCAGGGTCACGTCCTGAATGTAAAGTTTCTGCGTGGCCGGATCAAAAGTCATCGGGCGGCCTCCGGCAGAGCGGCCAAGCGCCCTTCCATACGTTCTGCGATGCGTTCGGCGGTGCGCAGCGCAGCCGAGGTCATGATGTCGAGATTTCCGGCATAAGCGGGAAGATAGTGCGCCGCGCCTTCTACTTCGAGGAACACGGTCACCTTGAGCCCCGTGAACTCGGTCTGCCCGGTTTCGGCCATTTCGGGAATGCGCAAGGGCCGGTTCGATCCGACATGCTCAAACTGCACCGCCTGCTTCAGCCGGTAACCGGGCACATAGGTCTGCACCTCGGCGACCATCGCCTCGATGCTGGCAGTGATGGCGTCCTGATCGGCTTCGTCGGTCAGGCAATAGACAGTGTCGCGCATGATCAGCGGCGGCTCGGCGGGATTGAGCACGATGATGGCCTTGCCGCGCTCCGCCCCGCCGACCGCGACGATGGCCTGGCTGGTGGTCTCGGTAAATTCGTCGATATTGGCGCGTGTGCCCGGCCCCGCACTCTTCGAGGCAATCGAAGCGACAATCTCGCCGTAACGCACTTTGGTCACCCGGCCCACCGCCGCGACAATCGGGATCGTCGCCTGACCGCCGCATGTCACCATATTGACATTGGGCGCATCGAGATGGTCGAGGCCATTGACCGGGGGGATCGTGTAAGGGCCGATGGCTGCTGGCGTGAGATCGATCACACGCTTGCCATGCGCCTGAAGCACGCTGTTATGATGCCGGTGCGCGCCTGCCGAGGTCGCGTCGAAGACGATTTTGATGCCGGCAAAGCCGGGCATCGCCACCAGCCCATCGATCCCGTCGGCAGTGACCGGCACGCCCAGTTGCGCCGCCCGCTTTAGACCGTCAGAGTCCGGGTCGATGCCGACGAATGCCGCCATTTCAAGCGTTTGCGAAAGACGAATGATCTTGATCATGAGGTCGGTGCCGATGTTGCCCGATCCGATGATCGCCACTTTGGTCTTGGCCATGCGGCTTAACCCTGCGCGAACGTGAAGGAGGCAGAACCGAGCCCGCCAATCGTCGCGCGGACATGATCGCCGGGATGGATCGTTACCATCGGCCCCAGCGCGCCGGTGAGCAGCACATCGCCCGCGCGCAGCGGTTCGCCCCGATCGGCGAGGGTTTGCGCCAGCCAGACAGCGGCGTTGAGGGGATGGCCGAGGCAGGCAGCGCCAGCACCAAGCGAGACCACCGCGTCATTGACTTCAAGCACCATGCCGCAGGTCCACAGATCGAGGCCTGCCAGCGGCCTGCGCTCGCCGCCGAGCACGAACAGGCCGGAGGAACCATTGTCGGCAACGGTATCGGCAAAGGTGATCTTCCAGTCGGCAATCCGGCTATCGACGATCTCGATGGCCGCGACGGCTTGCGCGGTCGCTGCCTCCACCATCGCGCGGGAGATCACCTTGGCATCGAGATCAGCCCCGAGGATAAGTGCGATCTCGGCTTCGGCCTTGGGCTGGATCACGCGCGCGGGGGAGAGCGATCCGCCATCGGCGATCTGCATGTCATCAAACAACACCCCGAAATCGGGCTGACCGACCCCAAGCTGGGCCTGCACCGATTTTGCCGTCAAACCAATTTTGCGGCCGATGATGCGCCGCCCGGATTCCTGCCAGATGCGCGTATTGATCGCCTGAACCGCATAGGCACCATCGGCATCGACCGGCTCCAGCCCATCGCGCAGCGGCGGCACGGTGCCACCAGCATAGGCCGCGCGCAGCCTTGCGGCGAGCTCGACATGCGACACAGTGCTTGTGGTTGCCATCTAACGATCCTTACCAATTCCAATCTCGCCTTAGCCCGGAAGCGCGAATTGCTCCACAGGCGGTTTTGATTATATCTCATGATATGAGATCAGGAACACCCCCTATTGGCGCGGTCGCGCGCACGCTCGATTTTCTGGAAGCCATCGTGGCCGATGGCGGCGCGCATAATGTGCGCTCCCTCGCGGAAGCGACGGGATTGCCGCATGCGACCGCGCACCGGCAGGTGCGCACGCTGATCGCGCAAGGCTACCTGACCCCGATCGCCAAGGGCCTCCATGTCGCGGGGCCGCGCCTGATCAAGCTCGGCACTGCGGTCGATCCGCTTGCCACGCTGGTCCGCGCGGCGCGGCCAATGCTGCATCAACTGGCCCGGTCGGCCAAGGGCACCGCGCATTTGGGGGTGCTGGAGAACGATATGGTGACATATCTGGTCAAAGTCGGCTCTGCTGGCGAGCAGCTGTTCACGCAGGAAGGCAAGCAGCTGGAGGCCTATTGCTCGGGGATCGGTAAAGTCTTGCTGGCGTATCTGGGCGAAGCGGAGCGCGAGCGCTATCTGGCCGACGGCCCGTTCACCGCCTTGACGCCCAAAACGATCACCGACCCGGAATTACTGCGAACCGAACTGGCGGCGACGCGGGCGCGCGGCTTTGCGATCGATGACGAGGAGATCGCGCCTTCGCTGCAATGCGTCGCCGTCCCGCTGCTCACGGCCGATGGCACGGTCTGCGCGGCGATCTCGGTCACCAAAGTGGGTGCCGCTGCCACCGCCGAAGCGCTCAGCAGCCTAGCCGCAACGCTGCGCGGAGCAGCGCATGCGCTCGTGCTGCGCGTGCTGGGCTGAGTTTCGATCGGCACGCCCGCTGAAAAGCATCCCTGCCCGATTGACTAATTCGTTCGAATGAATGAATTGGAGTTATGTCACCACCATCCGCCGATTCGCGCTTGCTCGATGTCGCCATTGACCACTTCGGCCGCCTAGGGCTGGAGGGCGCGAGCACACGGGCGATTGCGCGCGACGCCGACACGTTGATGTCGTCGATCACCTATCACTTCGGCGGCAAAGAGGGGCTGTACCTCGCCGCCGCCGATCACATCGCCGCGCACATGCATACGCAGATCGCACCCACGCTAGAGCGTGCCGCGCAGTTGTGCGGTGACGATGGCGACATCGCCGCAGCGCGTGCCGCCATCCATGCAATGATCGGCGGCATGACCATGGTCATGCTGCACGATGACACGGCAGCGATGTCGCGCTTCATCGTGCGCGAGCAGGCCGACCCGACCGAGGCCTTTACGCGCCTTTACAGCGGCGTGATGGGCCAGATGCTCGATCGTCTCAGCGCTCTGGTCGCGCGCGTCGCGGGCGGACGGATGAGCG
Source organism: Novosphingobium sp. Chol11 (assembly GCF_945870625.1). Lineage (GTDB taxonomy): Bacteria > Pseudomonadota > Alphaproteobacteria > Sphingomonadales > Sphingomonadaceae > Novosphingobium. The sequence continues at coordinate 4,975 of NZ_CAMBTS010000066.1, forward strand.
ATGCGGACGCCCGCGTCCTAACAATGACGCTGCTGGGACAGGTGCTGGTGTTTCGCGTCGCGCGGGCCACGGTGATGACCGGCATGGGCTGGAACGCGATCGGTCCGGCCGAAACCGCCACGATCATCCGCACGATCACCACCAATCTCGATGCCATTCTCGACCAGTTGCAAGCCGGAGACGCCGCATGAACCGCCGCCGCATTTTTGGAATTGCCGCGCTCGCCGCGCTGCTCATCGCCGGGATCGCGACCCGCGGCTTCGGCCTGTTAGGTGGCGTCAATGAAGGCACGCTGACGCTTTATGGCAATGTCGACATCCGCCAGGTCGATCTGGGTTTTCGTGTCTCGGGCCGGATCGCAGCGATGCCGTTCGAAGAAGGTGCGCGGGTGCCCCAAGGCACGGTCCTCGCCCGGCTCGATCCCGCCCCGCTACAAGACCAGCTCAGCGCCGCGCAGGCGCAGATCGCGGTCGCCGGGGCCGAGCTCGACAAGCGCCGCAACGGCAACCGGCCGCAGGACATCGCGCAGGCTCAGGCCAAACTTGCCGATGCGCAGGCGAGCCTCGCCAGTACGAAGGAAGAATACGAGCGCCGTGCCGATCTGGTGAAGTCTGGCGCCGTCAGCCAGGCCCTGTTTGACGCCAGCACCGCCAAATTCCGCTCGGCGCAGGCGCAAGTGAGCGCGGCCCAGCAGGCGCTCTCGCTGCAACGCGCCGGTGCGCGGGCCGAGGATATCGCCGCCGCCGCCGCCCAGCGCCGACAAGCCGAGGCGCAAGCCGCCAAGGCGGCGACCGATCTCAATGACGCGGCGCTCCGAGCGCCCAATGCCGGCACGATCCTGACCCGCGCGCGCGAACCCGGCGCAATCGTGCAGCCCGGCGAGACCGTGCTGACGCTAACCATCGACCGGCCGATGCGCGTGCGCGCCTATATCCCCGAGCCCGATCTCAGCCGCATCGCACCGGGCATGGCGGTGACGGTAACGACGGACGGCAATCCCAAGGCCTATCATGGCACCATCGGCAACATTGCCTCGACCGCCGAGTTCACCCCCAAGACCGTCCAGACCGAGGCGCTGCGAACCGATCTGGTCTACCGCGTGCGCATCATCGTCACCGATCCCGACGATGCGCTGCGCCAGGGCGCGCCGGTTACCGTTACGATCCCCGGCGCCCGCCCCCAAGCGAAGAACTGACATGGCCGGCGCGGTTGCCACCGCTACTGCCCTGACCAAGCGCTTTGCCGGACAGGAAACGGCAGCGCTCGACGGGGTGTCCATCGCCATTGAGCAAGGCCGGATGACCGGCCTTGTCGGCCCCGATGGCGCGGGCAAGACCACCCTGATCCGCATTCTTGCCGGCCTGATCGATCCCGATTCGGGCGAAGCCACGGTGTTCGGGCTGCCCGCGACCGCCACCGACCGCAGCATGATCGGCTATATGCCGCAGCGCTTCGGCCTTTATGAAGACCTGACCGTAATCGAAAACCTCCGGCTCTATGCCGATCTGCGCGGGCTTCCGCCCGAAGAGCGGCAGGCCAATTTCGACCGGCTGCTCGATTTCACCGACTTGAAGCGCTTCTCGGACCGGCTGGCGGGCAAGCTTTCGGGCGGCATGAAGCAAAAACTTGGCCTCGCCTGTGCGATGGTGCGCGCGCCGAGATTGCTGCTGCTCGACGAGCCGGGTGTCGGCGTCGATCCGGTGTCGCGCCGCGAGCTGTGGCAGATGGTCAAGGATCTGGCGGGCGACGGCATCGGCGTGCTGTGGTCGACCGCCTATCTCGACGAAGCCGAAAAATGCGATACCGTTACCCTGCTCAGCGAGGGCAAGCGCCTTTATGACGGTCCGCCGCAGGCATTGACCGATAAAGTCAGCGACCGCGTGATCCGGATTGCGGTGCCGAGCGAAGGGCGACGAGTGATATTGCAGCACGCGCTCGACGATCCGGCGATCATCGACGGCACGGTGCAGGGCGATGCCTTGCGCCTGATGCTCAAAGCCGGTGCGAGCGCGCCCAGCCCTGCGGCGCTTGGGCTGGGCGCGGAAGTGCAGTTCACCCCTGCCCGCCCCCGCTTTGAGGATGCGTTCATCGATCTGCTCGGCGGCGGTCCCACCGGCACGTCTCAGCTTGCCGAACACTATCGGACGATCCCGGCGACCGACGCGCCAGCGATTATTGCGGATAAGCTGACCCGGCGTTTCGGCGATTTCACTGCGGCCGATCATATCAGCTTCACGGTGCCGCGCGGGCAGATCTTCGGGCTGCTCGGCCCCAATGGCGCGGGCAAATCCACCACGTTCAAGATGCTGTGCGGCCTGCTCACGCCCAGCGAAGGCAATGGCGCGGTCGCAGGCTTTGATCTGCGCCATGCCAAGGCCGATGCGCGCCAGTCGCTGGGCTATATGGCGCAGAAATTCTCGCTCTATGGCGATCTGTCGGTGCGGCAGAACCTCAACTTCTTTGCCGGAACTTATAGTTTGCGCGGCGGCGACGCGCGCGAGGCGATCGAGCGGGCGATCGAGATTTTCCACCTTCAGCGCTATCTCGGCGACAACGCGGGCACGATGCCGCTGGGCTTCAAGCAGCGGCTGGCGCTCGCCTGCGCGGTGCTCCACCAGCCGCCGGTGCTGTTTCTTGACGAGCCAACCTCGGGTGTCGATCCGATCGTGCGGCGCGAATTCTGGACCCACATCAACGGGCTGGTCGAACAGGGCGTGACGGTGCTGGTCACCACGCATTTCATGGACGAGGCAGAGTATTGCGACCGCGCGACCTTGATCTACCGCGCGCGGCAGATCGCCACCGGCACGCCGGATGAGCTCAAAGCACAGGCGGGCGCAGGCTCTGATGGAGCCGACGCGACGATGGAAGACGCCTTCATCGCGCTCATCGAAGCCTCGGACATGGAGCGCGAAGCGGCATGAGCGATCCGTTCAATCCCCGCCGCTTCGGCGCGATGCTGGTCAAGGAAAGCCTGCAGATCGTGCGCGACCCTTCGACCTTCCTGATCGCCTTTGTCTTGCCCATGCTGCTGCTGTTTCTGTTCGGCTACGGCGTCAATCTCGATACCGCGCGCAGCCGGGTGGGATTGTCGCTGCAGGACAACAGCGGCGCCGCCAAGAGCCTTGCCGGCAGCTTCCAAAGCTCGAACTGGTTTGATGTCGAGCAGACCGGCACCGTAAGCCAGTTGGCCCCGGAAATGATCGCGGGGCGCATTCGCGGCATCATCGTGATCCCCGATGGCTTCGGGCGGCAGGTCGCGAAGGGCGGCGGCGAAATTCAGGTGCTCACCGACGGATCGCAGCCCAATACCGCCAGCTTCATCGGGGCCTATGCCGAAGGCGTGCGCGCGACCTGGGCGGCGGCGCGAGCGCGCGATCGCGCTGCCTTGAAAGCACCCCCGATCCAGACGGCATCGCGCTTCTGGTTCAATCCCGAACTCAAGAGCCGCTATTTCCTCGTTCCCGGCTCCATCGCGGTGGTCATGACGATGGTCGGAACGCTGCTGACCTCGCTTGTGATCGCGCGCGAGTGGGAACGCGGCACGATGGAGGCGATCATGGCCACGCCGGTCGGCATGAGCGAATTTATCGCCACCAAGGTCGTGCCCTATTTCCTGCTCGCGCTGGTCTCGATGGCGTTGTGTGCCGTGATTGCGATCACCGTGTTCGGCGTGCCGTTCCGGGGGTCGCCGTTCGCGCTGTTCGCTATCGCCAGCGCTTTCCTCTTCCCGGCGCTCGGTCAGGGGCTGCTGATCTCGGCGGCGACCAAGAACCAGTTCGTCGCCAGCCAGGTCGCCCTGCTCTCCGCCTTCCTGCCAACGATGCTGCTCTCAGGCTTTCTGTTTGAAATCAGTTCGATGCCCAAGCCTATTCAGGCGCTCACTTATCTGGTGCCCTCGCGATATCTGATCCCGCAATTGCAGACCGTGTTCATCGCGGGCGATGACTGGAGCCTGTTTTTACCCAATATGGCGGTGCTGACCGGCTTTGGCCTGCTGTTCTTCTTCCTTGCGGTGCGCGCCACCCGGCGGAGGATCGCATGATCGCCAATCTGCTCGGCCCGCGCCTCACCGCGATCATCGTCAAGGAACTATGGGCGATCCTGCGCGATCCGCGTGCGCGCATTTCGCTGGTCCTGCCGCCGCTGATCCAGCTTCTGGTATTCGCCTATGCCTCGACGCTGGAGGTGACGAACGTCACGATCGGCGTGCTTGATCGCGATGGCGGACAATGGAGCCACGAGATCATCCAGCGGGTCGCCGGCAGCCCCAATGTGAAGCGGATCGTGCGGTTGGATTCCGATGCAGCGCTGGAACGGGCGATCAACACCCAGACCGTGATCGCCGCGCTGCGCTTTGATTCGCAATTCTCTGCCGATGTCAGCGCCGGGCGCGGCGCGGTGATGGGAGCGGTGTTTGACGGGCGCAAATCGAACGCGGCGCAGATTGTCGGCGGCTATATCGACCGGATCGTTGCGGGCGTCTCTGCCGATATACACATTGCCCGGCCGCCGCCCCCGCAAGGCGGGACCAACGTCTCCTATTGGTTCAATCCTAACCTCGATTATCTGTGGTTCACGATCCCTTCGCTAGTGGTGATCATTTCGTTGGTCTCTTCGACCTCTGTCGTGTCGCAATCGGTGGCGCGCGAGAAGGAGCTGGGGACTTATGACCAGCTGATGGTCAGCCCCTTTCGCGTGTGGGAGATTCTGGCGGGCAAGATGGTGCCTCCGGTGCTGATCGGCCTTGCCAATGCCTCACTTTATGTGGTGCTCAACCCGGTGCTGTTCGCTGTGCCGTTTCGCGGTTCGTTGCTGCTGTTCTATCTATCGCTGATCGTTTTCCTGATCGCCATGTCGGGCATCGGCCTTCTGGTGTCGGTGGTCGCCAATACGCAGCAACAGGCATTTTTGGGCATGTTCGCGCTCACGGTGCCGGTCTTTCTGCTGTCGGGCTATGCCGCGCCGGTCGATAACATTCCGCCCTTCCTGCAGATTGTGTCCGAGGCCAACCCGGCCAAGCATTTCCTGATCGTGACCGAGGGCTTGTTCCTCAAAGGCATGCCCGCCGCCGATGTCTGGGCCAACACCTGGCCGATGCTGGTGATCGCCGCAGTAACGATCAGCCTCGCTTCCTACTTGTTTCGTTCGCGCCTGGAGTAAACCGATGCGCCGCCTGATCCTGTTCCTGCCTCTGCCATTGCTCGCTGCTGCCTGCACGGCTGTGGGCCCCGACTACAAGCGCCCGGCCACGCCCGGTGAGGCGGCCGCTTGGGTATCATCCGCCAACACCGCGCCAGCCGAGCTATCGCCGTGGGCCGCGCTCGGCGATCCGGTGCTCAGCGATCTGATCGACAAAGCAATCGCCGCCAATCTCGATATCGCCGAAGCTGAGGCGAAGCTACGCGAGGCGCGCGCGCAGCGCGGCGTGACGGGGTCAAGAACGCTGCCCAGCGCATCGCTGAACGGCGCGGCGCAGCAAACACAGGTCAGCCTCAACGGACAGTTCCCCGCCGCCAACATCCCGCGCTTCGACCGCAATTTCTCGTTGTTCGATGCAGGCTTCGATGCCTCGTGGGAAATCGATCTATGGGGGGGCGTGCGCCGCGCGGTGCAAAGCGCCGATCGCCAGATCGACGCCGCCCGCGCCCGTGCTGCCGATGTCCGCCTGCAAACGGTCGCCGAAGTCGTGCGCACCTATGCACAATTGCGCGGGAGCCAGGCCGCGCTGGCCAATGTGCGCGCCGATGCGCAGTCTGCTGCCGATACCGCACGCATTGTTCACCAGCGCTTTCAGGCGGGCGAGGCTGCGCGCTTTGACGATGCCCGCGCGGAGGAACAGGCGCGCACTGCCGCCGCCGCGATCCCGGGGCTGGAGGCAGACATGCGCGCCGCCGCGTTCAAGCTGGCGCTGCTCACGGCCCGCGCGCCCGATGCGGTGACTGGTCTGATCGAGACCCCGACCCCGCTGCCCGCGCTCCCGGCCAATGTCGCAGTGGGCCTGCGCGCCGATATGCTCCGCCGCCGCCCGGATATCCGCGCGGCAGAGGCCGATCTTGCGGCCGCCACCGCCAATATCGGCGCGGAAACCGCCAATCTCTATCCCCGGCTCAGCCTGACCGGCGGCGTGAACCAGCAATCGCGCCGCCCCGGCGATCTGGTATCGAACGACAGCCTCGGCTTTTCGGTTGGCCCGCGGCTGAGCTGGGCGATCTTCGATGCCGGCAAAGTGCGTGCGCAAATCCGCGCCGCTGGCGCCCGAGCAGATGGGGCTACTGCCCGCTATACCAAAGCGGTGCTGGCCGCGCTGGCCGACAGCGAGACCGCGATCAACCGCTACGCCGCCGCAACCGCGAGCGTGCGCGAACGCGATGCGGCGCGCGCCGCCAGCCAGATATCGCTCGGTCTCGCCCGCCAGCGCTATCAGGCGGGCGAGGATGACCTGCTCGCCCTGCTCGCGGCCCAGACCGCATACAGCAATGCCGACCGCGCCGCCGCAGCGGCCCGTCAAGCCGCGCTGGAAACGTATGCGACACTGGTGAAAGCGCTTGGCGGCGGCTGGCTTGATGCGCCGGAGGAATCGCGGTGACAGGCAGGTGTCCGCCGGAAAAGCCAGACAGCTGCACCTCCCGAATCAGGTCATGATCAGGAAATCGGCATAAGTCAGCGCGGCGTGATCGGTTTCGCCGATTGTGGCCAAAAGCGTTTGCGCACTCCTGCCATTGCCATCGGCGTCATAGTAAACCTTGCCGGTTGCCTGATCGTATATGATCCGGTCGTCCGCATCATGCGCACTGGTGCCGGCATGGAATGCAGCTTCTTCCAATCCGCCAATCGAGCCCAGCCCGGTGAACACCGCCTTGCTGAAGGCGAGCTTGTCGCCCTCGCGGCCGTTGAAATCGGTCACGATGTCCATCGTGCTGCCCAGCGATGCCGATGATTTGGACGCGAAGTGGAAGGTATCGGCGCCAAGCCCGCCAGTCAGCACGTCCTGCCCCGTCCCGCCGTTCAGCGTATCGTCGCCGTCCAGACCCAGCAGCCGATCATCGCCGCCGGCCCCGAAAAGGATGTTGTCGCCGCTATTGCCGGTGAGGACATTGGTTAACCTGCTGCCGTTGCCGTCAATCGAAGCGGTCCCGGTCAGGGTCAGGTCCTCGACGTGGGCGCCGATCGTAAACGTGACCGATGATGCAACCGTGTCTTTGCCCGCATCCAGCACTTCGCGCACGACATCGCCGATATCATCGACGACGGAACTGTCATCGCCGACGCCGCCGATCATCACATCGGCGCCGCCGCCGCCATCAAGCCAATCATTGCCGCCGCCGCCGTTCAGGGTGTCCTCACCGAACCCGCCGCTGAGAATATCATCGCCGAGACCGCCAGTCACAAGATCGGCGCTCTGGGAACCGATGACGTTGTCATTGCCGCCGCCCGCATTGATCGTGCTGCCGCTCAACACGCGCGGCGCGAATGAAAGATCGATGATGTCGTCGCCCGAACCGGAGGTGAGCTTCAAAGTTTCGAAGTTCGTCAATTCCAGACCGGCAAAATCGGTGAAGATCGACGATGCCCCCGGGAACGTGCCGCCGCCAGAAGGTGGTCCGTCGGTGGGGAACACGTCGGTGGGGATCGCATCGGTGGAGGCTACGAGCGCTGCTGCGGCGAAGCCGCCGCCTGTATCAATGCCCCCGCTCGAAAAGCTGTAGAATTTCCCGAAGATTTCCGTGCCCTGATTGATTTCGGCGAGGTCGAAACCGGTGCCGAAATCGACGACGAAGCTGCCTGTGCCGAACTTGCCGCCGTCATCGCCGCTGCCGAGCTGAACTGTGGAATCCTCGATCGACGAGGTCTGCGCGATCAAGGTGCCAGCGGCGGTCCTGATGGAGGCCGCACCGCGCGTGAACGTCGCGAAGACAGATTCGGTGAGGTGGTCGAACTGCAGCAGGCCAGTATCGAAGCCGTCGCCGCCCGCAAGAACCGCGCGTTCGTTGATATCGAACAGATCGCCGCCATTGCCGCCGCGGATATCAGCGATCGGCCCCAGCGGATCGGGGCGTGGATCGGGCGCTGCCACGCGCAGCTTGAGCAGATCGTGGCCATCGCCCGCGCTGACCTTCCCGCCCCGCTGAATGATGGCGATGTCATTGAGCGGGGTCAGTTTGGTCGTACTGAGCCGTTCGCCGATGGAATCGTATTCGAATTTGACCGATTCGAAATTGGTGAAGACCGTGCCGTTGGGCAATGTGAATTGCTTGACGGTAAACGACCGTGAGAGTTCGTTCGAAACATAGGTGTACTTGCGCGCACCGGCCAAGATCTGTTCTGACGGATTGTAGCCGAGATCGAGGATCAGCGTATCGTTTCCGTTGCCGCCATCGAGCCGGCTGTTCGCGCTGCCATAGCTGACGCGGACGGAATCGTTGCCATCACCGGCCGAGACGATATCGTAGCTTCCGCGCGAACTGATCGTATCGTTGCCGCCGCCGGTATCGATCAGGCTGCCGAGGAACGTATCTTGATTTGCGCCGCTGCGCCTGACCGTACCGACCTTCACGAAGTCGGTGCCGCCCACGATCGTATCATTCGCATCGCCGGAGTGGACGATCACGCGCTCGAAGCCTGATACCGTGCTGCCATTGCCGAGATCAGAGGGAGTGATGGCGGACAGATCAAGCGTGAGCGGGTCGTAAGCGAAGGTGGGACCGGACAAACCAACTCCGACCGAGAAGGTGCCTACTTTCCAGTCTAGGATCAGGGTATCGCTGCCAGCGCCGCCAATATAGCTGTTGATCCCCTTCCCTAAGCCTTCGTTTGCAGTGATGATATCTTTCCCGGCCCCGCCATCGACATGATCTCCGCCGCCGCGTCCGTCGAGCTGGTCATCGCCGCCGTTGCCGTAGAGGAGGTCGGCCTTGCCGCCGCCCTTCACGACATCGTTCTTGCTGCTGCCATCGACGGTCAGGAGTTCGAAGTTCTGGAATTTCGTGCCGTCTTCTAATTGGCCGATGCCCAATGCATCCTTTTGGGCAAAATCGACGATCAGCGCCTGGCCGGTCGTTCCGGCCCGCATGATCGCCAGCGTGTCGCTACCGTCGCCGCCATCAAGCTTGGTGTCCTTGTCCCAGTTCAACACCTTGTCGTTGCCGCCGCCCGCGTTGATCACATCCTTGCCAAGCAAGCCGTTGATCCAGTCATTGCCGCTGCCCGCATTGATCACGTCATCGAGAAAGCCGCCGGTGACGGTGACATCGCCCGAGCCGGTCTGGGTGAAGTTCAGCTTCTCGATATCGGTGCGCAGCTTGAGCGCGACATTGACCGGCGCATCGTAAAAACCGGGCCTGATGACCTGCTTCTGAAAGTCTTCAAAATTGCCGATCAGCAGCGGAATGTAAAAGCCGCTGTCGGCATCGATCTTCACATCATCGATCTTGCCGGTATCATCGCTGTAAGTGCCGATGCCGCCGTGAGCGGTAGGGAGATAGGCGCCCTCGCCGCTCAGGTTTATCGCGACGTCCTTGTCGGTGCTGACGTTGATCGTCGCGCGATCGAGACCTGCGCCGCCGCTCATCTGGTCAACGAAGTAGATGGTCTCGCCAAGATAACTTATTTCGGTCCGGATGATCTGCTCATCCCAGCGCAACTCATCATTTCCGCTCTCGCCGCGGATAACGTCTTCGCCGCCGCCGCCGCTCAGAGCGTCATCGCCAGCGCCACCATTGATGATATCATCGTTGCTGCCGCCGATCACAAAGTCTTGACCAAAGCCAAGCGACACTTGCCAAACCTCGATCCCTTTGACGACCGTGCCGTCGGGGAGGACTCCATCGACGCCGGTCACTGCACCGAGATTGAAATAGCTGCTGTTGAACTGCCATCCGGTCAGGCTGCCCTGCCGGTCGATGTAAGCGGTATCGAAGCCCGTCCCGCCGTCGAGCAGGTCGATCCCGTCGGTCCCGACGCTATGGAGAATATCGTTCCCAGCACCGCCAAACAGCAGATCCGAACCTGAACCGCCATCGACGGTATCATTGCCGGTGCCGCCATAAATCTCGACATCACCGGTTTCGCCGTACATACGGTCGTTCTGATCGATTGGCTGGGTTACGCCCGCCACATCCTGCAGCCCTGCCCCGTAAATCTTGTCGTTGCCGGTTCCGCCACGAAGCGCGTTTGCAGTGATATCGTAACCGCGAATGATATCGTCCCCGCCATAGCCGCTGACCGGCTCCGTCTGCGAGCGAGGGATTTCCAGTGTTTCGGATTTGTCGGTGCCGGACTGGTCCTTTTCCGAATAGATATCGTAAATCCGCTCAAACGAGACGAATTGGACCGTCTTGCTATCGGTGATGAGCGGGATCAACCCGGTCGAGAAACTGGGACTGGGCAAAGCGATCAACGGGCCAAACCCGGCACTGGCCGACAATCCGAGGGCATTGAAATGGAAGCTGCCCTCCAGCAAGCCGAGGTTGAGGGACACGCCGAGATCAACCCCGGTGGCCTGCTCGAGCGCGCCAAACAGCGTGTAAGTGGCTTTGACATGGCCGAAGCCGACATTGGCGGCGTCAAACTGCGGGTTATCGCCAAGGCGGCCTGAAATGATCTTTCCGGTGCTTGAACCGTCCTCGTTGAACAGTTCGAGCTCGACCCGGATATCGTCGGGGCGGAATGTCTCGCGCTGGCCCAGCGCGGCAGTCGCTTCTGCCACCGCGGAAAGGATGGAAATATTGGCCGACAAGAAACCGGCGTCGAACGAGGCGCCGATAGGCACAGGGATGGGAAGCGAGGTCAGAAATTTCGCAATATCGAACTTTAAACTGGCGAAAACCGGCCCTGTCGACTCGACGCTGAGCGCGGGCAACGTGCCCGCCTGAGCGGTGGTGACATATCCTGTGACATCATCATATTTCGGCGGGGTCGGCATGTTGACGAACGAGCCGCCGAACACGCCCGAATCGAGCGAACCGATCGTTTGCCCCGCTTGAACGCTGATGATGTCAATCTTGCTCGGCTTGCCGGGATCAGCCTCGCTATCGAGAATCGGCACGCTTAGATTGCTGCTAAGGCCTTCGTCGATTGGCCAGCCTGACGTGACCCCCAACCGTCATCCAGTTGCGACTAGAGCCTCGGGATCGTTGTTGCGCGAGAGCGCGGGTGAAGCAAGGGGCTGCGTAGCGTAGCCTCCGGCTATGCGGAGCGAAGCAGCCTCTTGCTTTTTGAAGTCAGCGGCGAA
>NZ_CAMBTS010000067.1 GCF_945870625.1 Novosphingobium sp. Chol11
CTGGCTCTTCGTTAAGAGCGCCAATACCCGCCATTTTCTTGACGACCCGGCGTTCGCGGCCGGTTACCGCCCCGTAAAGATCCGCACCATAGCCGCCGCTCTCGGTTTCAATTTCGAGGCGGTTCGTCGCAAGGTTGCGACGTTGCGGGTAGCCGGCGTATGCCTCGTCAATGACCAGGGCGTCGTCGCATTGCTTCCCGACGGTGCTTCCTCCCTTGTGAGCCAGACAGACGGCCTACCGACACGGCTGATGACGCTCGTCGCCCGGCTGCGGACGCTCATCCTTGACAATGGCTATGATCTCACTGCTGTTGCAGAAATCCGCGCTGCGCTCGATTGCGATTTCAGTAGCCTTGTCGGAGCGGGCTGACGATCCCATGCTGGTCTTTTAATTGGACTTGCTTACGAAAGCTAATCTGCGTCATCAACGGAATCGCAAGAACTTGCCCGTGTCCGGTATATCATGGCCCTGCGGCAGGACAGCGGCCTTTGGCAGGCCTCTTACCAACTTGGTTTGATGGCGCTTGAGGACGGCGAGCCTCGATGGCAATGGCTGGGAGGGCGAGTTCAGCGACATGCGAGAAGTCTCCCTCTCGATGCTGACAGGGGCCTACATGACCTTGCGGGATGAGATGGATGAGGGACTGACCGGTGTGGCAATGATCTGCGAAGACGACTGCTGGCGTTTGTTCCCCGCCGACTACGAACCGCCCTTGACGAAACGGGATGGCAGCGTGCGGTGACGAGCAGAGGCTGTCGCGGGTACTTGCTCTCGCGGCTGCCTCACCGCGGCTCCTTATCGTGCGAGTGCGGTCAATGATCGCCGCGCGAAGGAGTGATGGAGTGCTGTAGATGCTTTGCCGGTATCCGGTCGCCAATGTGGCCTGACCACTAAGCTTCAAATCCACCTCGACAGCAAAACTCACTTCGCAACTATTTCGCGAATCCATACGCCGGTAGGTGTCTTTTCCTGCCGTTCTCGTCCGTTCCGTTCCCATTGACGAACCGCACAAAACCCAGCATTAGCGCGCTTCACCGCACCGTGGGCGGTTAGCTCAGTTGGTAGAGCATCTCGTTTACACCGAGAGGGTCGGGGGTTCGAGCCCCTCACCGCCCACCATCGCCAAGCTTTTGAAGCTGATTGCATTATTCTTTGTGGCGGATCACGCGGGCGGGTTGCGCTCCAGCCACCGCGCGCGGATCGCGTCAGACCCCTCGCGCGTGCCATCATGGCTCCAGCCCGGTTCGCGCACCAGATAACCCAGTTTGTGCCGCCATGGCGCGCGCAGCAGGTCGCCAAGCAGGGCGGTCCATTCGTGGAACGCGGCATGGAGCAGGTTGAAGCTGCCGAGCTGGCGCACGATGCCGTAGCGCGGCGGTTCCTCGTCGCGCTCTGGCTCGAAGGTGCCGAACAGCTTGTCCCACACGATGAACACGCCGGCATAGTTGCGATCAAGATAACGCGGGTTGGTGGCGTGGTGAACGCGATGGTGCGCCGGGGTGTTCATCACCGCCTCGAACCAGCGCGGCATCTTCTGCACCGCCTCGGTATGGATCCAGAATTGATAGACCAGGTTGATCCCGGCAACGGTCAGCAAGATCGCGGGGTGAAAGCCAAGCAGCGCGGGCCAGATATGGAACGCAAAGCTGAGCGCGAAAAAGCCGGTCCATGTCTGACGCAGCGCGGTGCTGAGGTTGTAGTGCTGGCTTGAATGGTGATTGACATGCGCCGCCCAGAACCAGCGTACGCGGTGGGCGGTGCGGTGGAACCAGTAATAATTGAAATCATCGAGGACGAAGGCCAGCACCCAGACCCACCACACATTCGGCAAAGAGACCACGCGGTGCGCATAAAGCCAAAGCATCATGGCATAGATTGCGCCCGCGACCAGCGCGCCGGCAATCGTGCTGCCCAATCCCAGCCCCAGCGAGGTCAGCATATCGCGCGGTTCGTATTTCTCAGGCGCGCGGCGGGCGGCCCAGATCATCTCGATCACGATGAGCAGGATGAACACCGGGATGGCGTAGACCACCACGTCGATGGGCTGAAGATCCGGCGCCTGAAGATTGCGTGCCACGCTCATGCGCGTTCACCCAGACGGCGCAAGCTGGCGGCCCAGGCTTGCGCCTCTGGCCCAAGCTCCAGCGTGATCGCGCCAAAGCGGGGTTCACCGGCGGCGAGGGTCAGGAATTGGCGATCAAGCCGCACGCTCGCGTGATCGGGGAGCACCCGCGCGACGAAGTGGCTGCCGTGGCGGCGAACGACCAGCACGCGGCCCCCCGCATCGCGCAGCAAAGCGCCGATCCGCGCCCGGTCCAAGGCGATGTCTTGCGCCGCAAAGCCGCTGATGGCTGCATCGGCAAGCTCGCGGGCGTGGGCTGCATCGCGAATTCGCACATCGCCGCCAAGCTGCATCGCGCGGGCAAGGTAATAAAGCCCGATGATCAGGACGAGCGATACCGCCGCCTGAACGGCCACTGCGGCGCCCGGTAAGGCAAACAGGGTTTGGAGCGCGGCGAGGTTGGTTGGTGTCATCGATCAGGCTTCGGGGTCAGGCTTTGGGCGTTTGGGCTCTGGCGGCGAGCATATCAACTTGTGTGCGAATCGGGCTGATGTCGTAGCCTGCGCTTTCTGCGGCGGCAGCAATGGCGGCCGGGTTCATGCCCATATGGGCCTGGGTAAGCGCCCAGAGCAAGGTGGACCGGGTGCCCGAACGGCAATAGGCCAGCACCGGGGCATCTCCGGCCGCGGCCAGCGCCTGCTCCATCGCTTCGACCTGCGAGAATGAAAAACCGGCGTGCGTGACAGGAATCGCAACATATCCCATTCCAGCCGCCCGCGCAGCGGCCTCGATGTCGGGCCCGGGCACCTGATCATCGGATTCGTTTTCCGGGCGATTGTTGATGATCATGCCGATGCCGAGCGCCTTGGCCTGCGCGATCTGGGCGGTGTCAATCTGGGGACTCGCGTAAGTCTTGGCGTCGATTTTGTGAAACATGCGCTCTCCCATTTCGCTCATCAGACAATGCGCGCTGTCGCTGTTGCCAGCATCGGTCTGTTCCCTGGCGCTGGTAATGGCCAAGAATGCACGGCTCCGACTGCCTTCTCGGCCACCGTAATCGCCGTTTCCGCCGATCTCCTCTGCCAAATCGGCGGGGCAAGGGCAACCCATAGCAACGGCTGCCGCAAATGCTGCGACATTGAAATTAGCAGAGCCGGGAATTGACGAATCCGTTCGCACTTAGGGATTTTCTTGGTTATAGTCTTTATCGCATGGGAAAATGTCGGTCACTTCCGGCTTAGTTTCCTTGTCGTGCCGTCAGCAGCCGCGCCCGGCTTCCGGCACCGAGGAAAGCAGGGGCGGAACGAAGGTCTATTGGTTTTTATGGGTTTTGACAGAGGGCGGCGGGGTCGCGGACGCGACAAGCGCGATGGTTTCGGTGACGAAGGCGGTTTCGATCCCTACGGCGGCGGAGGCGGCGGCTTTGGTGGCGGCGCATCGCGCGGTGGTTTCGGCGGCGGGGACCGGGGCGGTTTCGGCGGCGGTGATCGCGGCGGATTTGGCGGCGGCGGCGGCGGTTTTAGCGGCGGCGGCGCACCTCGTAGCGGCGGCGGCGGATTTGGCGGACCGCGTAGTGGCCCAGGCGGCGGCGGCGGCGGCGGCGGAATGCCCGCGCAAGTGGTCGGCACTGGCAAAGGCGTCGTCAAGTTTTTCAATTCGCAAAAAGGCTTCGGCTTCATTCAGCGTGAAGACGGCGGCGAGGATGTGTTCGTTCACATCAGCGCGGTCGAGCGCGCTGGTCTTGAAGGTCTGGCCGAAGGGCAGCAGCTTGAGTTCAATCTGGTCGATCGCGGTGGAAAAGTTTCGGCTGCCGATCTTCAGGTTCTGGGCGATGTCATTGCCGTGGCTGCCAAGCCGGCGGCGCCGCAGCGCGAACTGACGGGCGAGCGGGCGACTGGCACCGTGAAGTTCTTCAACGCGATGAAGGGCTTTGGTTTCATTACCCGCGATGACGGCCAGCCGGATGCCTTCGTGCATATCAGCGCGGTCGAGCGCTCGGGCATGCGCGAGCTGAACGAAGGCGACAAGCTCGAGTTCGACCTCGAAGTTGACCGACGCGGCAAGCACTCGGCGGTCAACCTGGTGCCGCGTCAGGACTGACCCCGGATCGCCTTGCTCCCGGAGATAATCGGGCGTTGGCGATCAACACATAACGCGCAGATGGCGGCCCTTATGGGCCGCCATTTCTCGTTTGCGATTAGCACCTTGGACTTTTCCGGGCAGCGCCCGACAACCGATGAATCAAAAGAAGGAACCGTGTCATGCCGATCACTCCGTTGATGCCCGTCTATCCCCGGTGCGGTGTGCGTCCGGTGCGCGGCGAACATTGCCACCTGATCGATGAAGACGGCACGCGCTATCTCGATTTCGCCAGCGGCATTGCGGTCAATCTGCTCGGGCACAGCCATCCGCATCTGATCGGCGCTATCCAGACGCAGGCGGCCACCTTGATGCATGTCTCCAATCTTTATGGCAGCCCGCAAGGTGAACATCTGGCGCAGCGCCTGGTCGATCTTACCTTTGCCGACACGGTCTTTTTCACCAATTCGGGCGCCGAGGCGGTCGAGTGCGCGATCAAAACGGCGCGCGCCTATCACCAGCATGTCGGCAACCACGATAAGTTCGAGCTGATCACCTTCAAGAACGCCTTCCACGGGCGCACGATGGCCACGATCAGCGCGTCGAATCAGGAAAAGATGCACCACGGGTTCCTGCCGCTGCTCCCCGGTTTCAAGTATGTCGATTTTGACGATCTGGAAGCGGCGACGGCGGCCATCGGTCCAAACACGGCGGGCTTCCTGGTCGAACCGGTACAGGGCGAGGGCGGCATTCGCGATGCCTCGCCCGAGTTCCTTCAGGGCTTGCGCGCGCTGTGCGATGCGCACGATCTGATGCTTGTGTTCGATGAAGTGCAGTGCGGGGTCGCGCGCACGGGCACGCTCTATGCCTATGAGCAGTACGGCCTCACGCCCGACATCATGGCCAGCGCCAAGGGCATTGGCGGCGGCTTCCCCCTCGGCGCATGCCTCGCCACTGAAAAGGCGGCGCGCGGGATGGGCTTCGGCACCCACGGCAGCACCTATGGCGGGAACCCGCTGGGCATGGCCGCGGCCGAGGCCGTTCTCGATGTTGTTGCCACGCCCGAGTTTCTGGCTGAGGTGAACGCCAAGGGCGAGCGACTGCGCGGGCGGCTGGAACAGTTTATCGGCAATTATCCCGATCTGTTCGAGCTGGTGCGCGGGCGCGGGTTGATGCTGGGGGTCAAGATGAAGATCGAACCGCGGCCGTTTGTGGCGCATTTGCGCGATAACCACCAGTTGCTCACCGTGGCGGCGGGCGACATGACCTTCCGCGTGCTGCCGCCGCTCGTCATCGATGATACGCATATCGACGAATTCATGGACAAGCTCTCGGCCGGTGCCGCGAGCTATGCACTCGAAGCGAAGGCGGCATGACGCGGCACTTTCTCAATCTTGCCGATGCAGGGGGGGATGCGGTTGCGGCGATGCTGGGCGAAGCGATCGATCGCAAGGCAGCGCGGGCCGGCTGGCCCAAGGGGCGCGTCGAAGCCGATGCGCCGCTGGCGGGTCGGGTGCTGGCGATGGTGTTCGAGAAGAATTCGACCCGCACGCGCGTTTCGTTCGACATCGCGATCCGCCAACTTGGCGGCAGCGCAGTTTTGCTCGATGCCGGGACGACCCAGCTTGGCCGCGGCGAATCGATTGCCGATACCGCGCGGGTTTTGAGCCGCATGGCCGATGCCATCATGCTGCGCACCGACGATCATGCCAAAGTCGAGGAGCTGGCGCATTATGCGCAAGTTCCTGTGATCAACGGCCTCACCGACCTTTCGCATCCTTGCCAGATCATGGCCGATCTTCAGACGATGATGGAGCACGGCAAGGCCTTGCCCGGGCTGGAAGTGGCGTGGTTGGGCGATGGCAACAATGTGCTCAATTCGCTGATCGAGGCGGCTGGGCTGATGAAGTTCAATATTCGCGCCGGCGTGCCCGAAGGCTATGAAAGCGACGCCGGGTTTGCCGCGCGCGCGCGCGAATCCGGCGCGCGGATCGAGGTATTTCGCGATGCTGCCGGCGCGGCGCGCGGGGCCGATGTCGTGATCACCGACACCTGGAGTTCGATGGGCCAGCCGCACATGGAAGCAAAGATGGCAGCGATGCAGCCGTTTCAGGTGAATGGTGCGCTGATGAGCCTGGCCAAACCGGATGCGCTGTTCATGCATTGCCTGCCCGCCCATCGCGGCGAAGAAGTGACCGACGCGGTGATCGATGGCCCGGCTTCGGTGGTTTGGGATGAGGCGGAAAACCGCATCCATGCCCAGAAGTCCGTGCTGCGCTGGGTATTCGAGCAGATCTGACGATGACGGCCGAGGCCCACAGCGCGCAGACCGGTTTTGACCGGACTCTTGCCTTCACCGTTCCTGATCGGGATGCGCGCGGCCGCGTGGTGCGGCTGGGGCCGGTGCTGGATGATATCCTTGCGGCGCATGCCTACCCCGCGCCAGTGCGACATCTGCTGGCCGAAGCGCTTACGCTGACGGCGCTGCTGGGGTCGCTGCTGAAGGACGACGAGGGCCAGCTCACCATGCAGACGCAAACCCAGACCGGGATCGTTGATCTGCTTGTGTGCGATCACCGCGCCGGCGAACTGCGCGGTTATGCCCGGTTTGATCGCGCCCGCCTCGACGAACTGGGGCCCAAACCCGACCTGAGCGCCTTGTTCGGCGAGGGCTATCTCGCCGTGACGTTCGACCGGGCGACCACTGAGCAGCGCTATCAGGGCATTGTCCCGCTCGAAGGTGACAGTCTGGCGCAGGCTTGCGAAAGCTATTTCGTCCAGTCCGAGCAAGTGCCGACGATAATCCGGCTAGGCGTAAGTAGCGAAGGCGCGCGGTGCATCGCAGGCGGCATTCTGATCCAGCATCTGCCCGATGGCGAGGAAGGGCGCGAGCGAATCCACGCACAATTTGATCACCCGCATTGGGAGCATGTGGCCGCGCTGGGCGGCAGCGTGCGCGAACAGGAACTGGTCGATCCGGCGCTTGGTCTTGAAGACCTTGTCTGGCGCCTGTTCCACGAGGAGCGCGAAGTGCGGGTGGAGCAGCGCAGCGCCATCGTCAAAGGATGCCGCTGCACCGCGGAGTATTACCGCTCAGTGTTGGCGCGGTTCGGACCGGACGACCGCGAAGAGATGAAGAACGAAGATGGCCTGATCATGGTCGATTGCGCATTTTGCTCGCGCAGTTTTCCAATCGATCTGGTCTGATCCCCATTTAGCTCATCTCGGCGCTAAAAAAGAACATTTCAACGCAGAAGCGAATCCTCTATGATCCACCGTGGACGCGGCATTGTGCCAGAGCTGTTTGTAGTTGCGAGACTGGAAGATGGAATTGTGCCCTAATCGATCCTTTCCCCAGCACATCTGGCGGATGCTGGCTGTTGGCGCTGCATGCGCCGCAGGCCTGATTGGCGCGCCCGCTTCGCATGCCGTGCGGCAGGAGCTTGCGCTGCTTGATCGGCTGCAAAGCGGACAATGGGAGATGCGTGACCGCGACTCGACCGGCGGACGCAGCCGGTTGTGCATCGCAAGCGGGCGTGAGTTGATCCAGCTTCGGCATATGCACGATGCGTGCAAGAGCTTCACGATCGAAGACACCGCCGAAGCGGTCACCGTTCAGTATACCTGTCCGGGGCACGGCTTCGGGCGCACGCGGGTCCGCTTTGAAAACGCCCAGCTTGCCCAGATCGAAACCCAGGGCGTGGCGCAAGGCTTGCCCTTCGACACGAGCACTGAGGCGCGCCGCGTCGGCACCTGCATGCACTGATCCGGCTAGGCCATTGCCACCGCTGCGCGCTGCGGCTAGCCAGAACGGATGATCGATTTTGCCAATGCGGATGATGCGCCGCTTGCGGTGGTATTGTTATCCGGAGGCCTCGATTCGATGGTCTGCGCCGGGCTTGCCCGCGAGCGCGGATTTCGTGTGGCAGCGCTTACCATCGACTACAATCAGCGCCACCGGATCGAACTGGAGGCTGCCAAACGCATCGCCCAGACCATCGGAGCAGCGTCACACGTGATCCTCCCGCTCGATCTGCGCCTGTTCGGCGGCTCGGCGCTGACCGCCGCGATCGATGTGCCCAAGGACGGGCTGGGCGAGGGCATTCCGGTAACTTACGTGCCGGCGCGCAATCTGGTGTTTCTCTCGCTCGCGCTGGCCTGGGCAGAAGCTGCTGGATCATCGGATCTGTTTATCGGGGTCAATGCGCTGGACTATTCGGGCTATCCCGACTGCCGCCCCGAATTTGTCTCAGGTTTCGAAAGCCTTGCCCGCGTCGCCACCAAAATTGGCAGCGAAGGCGGCAAAGTGCGGGTTCATGCCCCACTGCAACATCTAAAAAAAAGCGAAATTGCGCGCGAGGCGGCGCGTCTCGGGCTCGACCCCGGTGCCAGTTGGTCATGTTATGATCCGCTGCCCGGCGGCCTTGCCTGCGGCGTTTGCGATAGCTGCCGTCTGCGGCGCGCGGGATTCGATGAGGCCGGGATCGAGGATGGAACGCAGTATGGAGCACCAAGCTAAGGCGGGGCAAGAAGCCAAGCCCGGACAGCCGCAATGGCTGGGGGTTGATCGTTATAGCTGGTACGTGCTCGGCGTGCTGGTGCTGGTCTATTTCGTCAATTTCATCGATCGTCAGTTGCTCACCATTCTGGCGGTCGACATCAAGCGCGATCTGTCGATCACCGATAGCCAGTTCGGGTTCCTGTATGGCACCGCGTTCGGCGTGTTCTACGCGCTGTTCGGCATCCCTCTGGGCAAGCTGGCCGACCGCTGGTCGCGGGTTCGGCTGCTGACTTGGGGGCTGACCTTGTGGTCGGCGATGACTGTGTTTTCCGGATTGTCGCGCAATTTCACGCAGCTGGGTCTGGCCCGGGTCGGGGTCGGGGTAGGCGAGGCGACCGCAGGGCCATGCGCTTATTCGATGCTCTCGGATTACTTTCCGCCGCACCGCCGGGCGACGGCGGTCGCGATCTATTCCTCGGGCATCTACATCGGCGGCGGGCTGGCGCTGCTGCTGGGCACGTCGATTTCGGGCGCATGGGATCATGCCTTTCTTCCCGGTTCCCGCCCGTTCGGCTTTGCGGGTTGGCAGGCGGCGTTTCTGGCAGTGGGCTTGCCTGGCCTGCTGCTGGCGGTCTGGGTCAGAAAGCTGCGCGAACCTATCCGGGGATTTTGGGAAAGCCCCCGGCCAGCGGCGCCAGAGCCCGCGACCTGGAGCGCGTTTGTCCGCGATCTGGGCACCATCGTGCCGCCGTTCACGATGCTGGCGGCGGCGCGGCGCGGGCCAATGGCGCTGGCGGGCAATGTCCTGACTTTGGGCGCGGTCGTGCTGGCGGCCATGGGGCTGACCGCGTGGCTCGGCGATCCGGTGCAATGGATCGCCATTGGCATCGGCGTTTATGCCGTTGCTTCGTGGGCGGTGGCGCTGCGTCATAATGATGGCGAAGCGTTCAAGGTGATCTGGGCGACGCCATCGGTGGTCGGCCTCAATATCGGCTACGGCCTGATCTGCGTGATTTCCTATGCCAGTTCGGCGTTTGGCCCGCTTTATGGCATGCGCGTCTTTGGTGGCGATCCCGGCACCGTGGCGCTGATCTTCGGGGCGGGCGGCGCGGCGGGCGGCGCGTTGGGTGTCATCGCAGGCGGCGTGCTGGGCGACAAGGTCGCCGAGTCTGGGCAAAACTCGCGGCGGGTGCTCGTGGTGATGGGGGCGTTTACCGTCTCGCTCATTCCCAATCTCATCATGCTGACCACCCAGTCGATCACGGTCGCTTATCTTGCCGTGTTCCCCTTGTGGTTCTGCCTCAGCGCGGCACTGGGCAGCGGCTCCGGGGTCTTGGTCAGCATCGTGCCGGCCAGCGTGCGCGCCACTGCCACCGCCGCGTTTCTGCTCTCAGCCACGATGATCGGGCTGGCGATGGGGCCATATGCCGCCGGGCGCATTTCGCATGCGTTTGACAGTCTGCGCATCGGGCTGACCGGCCTGCTGGTGGTCGTGCCGTTCGCCTTGCTCGCGCTCTATATTTCGTGGCGCGATCTGAAGCGGAAAGAGGCCTGACAGCAAAAAGCCCGGGGTTTGGCCCCGGGCTTTCTGTAAACAAAGGCAGTCCGGCGAGATCAGCGCTTCGAGAACTGGAAGCTCTTGCGCGCCTTGGCCTTGCCGTACTTCTTGCGTTCCACCACGCGCGGGTCGCGGGTGAGGAACCCGGCGGCCTTGACCGCGCCGCGCAATGCAGGCTCGAACTTGGTCAGCGCCTGCGAGATACCATGCTTGACCGCGCCGGCCTGGCCCGAAAGCCCACCGCCTTTGACCGTGCAGATTACGTCATACTGGCCCGAACGGTCAGCCACATCGAACGGCTGGTTGATGACGAGGCGCAGGGTCGGACGCGCGAAATAAACTTCCTGATCGCGGCCATTGACCACGATCTTGCCCGAACCCGGCTTGATCCAGACGCGGGCAACCGCATCCTTGCGGCGGCCGGTGGCGTAGGAGCGGCCCTGCGCGTCGATTTCGCGCTCGCGCAGCACGGCGGCGGGGCCAGTGCGGATAATCGGGGCGGCAGGGGCATCGGCAGACATCGCAGCAGAAGCTGCGGGAGCGGAGGTCAGGACGTTGAGGTCTGCCAGGCTCGAGACGATATCGGTGTCGGACATGGCTTACGCACCCACCTTGTTCTTGCGGTTCATCGAGGCGACATCGAGCGCCTCAGGCTGGTTGCCAGCATGCGGATGTTCGCTGCTGGAATAGAGATGCAGCGCGCGCATCTGATCTCGGCCGAGCGGCCCGCGCGGGATCATGCGCTCGACTGCCTTCTCAATCACGCGCTCAGGGAAGCGGCCAGCCAGAACCTTGTCTGCAGTCACTTCCTTGATGCCGCCAGCATAGCCGGTGTGCTTGTAATAAATCTTGTTCTTGAGCTTGTTGCCAGTGAGGCGAACCTTGCCCGCGTTGATCACGATGACATGATCGCCGCAATCGACGTGCGGCGTGAAGCTGGGCTTGTGCTTGCCGCGCAGGCGATTGGCGATGATCACCGCAAGGCGGCCGACCACGAGGCCATCGGCATCGATCAAATGCCACTTCTTCTCTACCTCGGCCGGTTTGATCGACCGGGTGATCTTCGTTAGCGCCTTCATGGCTGGATCTTGTCCCTGAATTAAGGTGCGCCGACAAGGCACAAGGAGTGCACTGGCCAGCGAGGAAGCGCGCCTATCTTCTCAAACAGCGCGCAAGTCAAGCGTAGAGGCGGGTTTGCGGGGAGGTATAATAATACCGCCGCGCCAATCGCTGCGCTAGCGGCTAACGCTGAGGGCGTCCGAGCGCATGGGCCGACCATGCCGTGGCCGCGACCAGCAACGCGCCGATGAGCTGGTGCAACACCGCCAGATAGATTGCCACCCCGCTCATCACCGTCGCTATGCCGATCAGGATCTGCGCGCCAAAGGCGCTGTGCAGCGCGATCGAGGTGGGCCGCTGGCGCAGCGCGCGCAGCCGGCGGCCCATGATGACCAGCACGATCACCACCAGCCAGGCCCACCAGCGATGGATGAAATGCACCAGATAAGGATCGGCCAGCAGCGCGCGCGCCGCGCCTTGCGACCAGTCGATACCCGCCGGGAAAAGCTGGCCCTGCATCAGCGGCCAAACGTTGCCATCCAGCCAGCCGCCGCCCGCCACCGTGCCCGCGCGCAGGCCGGCAACCAGCGCGCCGTAGAACAGCTGGATCACCAGCACACCGAGCGCCAACGCGGCAAATGGCGTCAGCCGGGAGGCCCGCTCGCCCCGCGATACGGCGCGTAGATCGAGCATGGTCCAGATGATCCCGGCCAGCGTCGTCAGCGCCACCAGCAGATGCGCAGCAAGGCGGAAATGGCTGACCCTCACATCGTGGACGATGCCCGACTGGACCATCCACCAGCCGACCGCTCCCTGCAGCCCGCCAAGCGCCAGCAGCGAAAGGAGGCGCGGCTTGAAGCCCGCCGGGATTTGCCCACGAAGCCAGAACCAAGCGAGTGGCAACGCAAAAGCAAGGCCGATGGTGCGCGCCAGCAGGCGGTGAACCCATTCCCAGAAGAAGATCACCTTGTAAGTCGCCAAGGTCATGCCCGCTGGCCCATTGACCAGCACGAACTGCGGCGTCTGGCGGTACTTGTCGAACTCATCCTGCCACTCTGCGGCATTAAGCGGCGGCAGGATGCCCGAAACCGGCTTCCATTCGGTGATCGAAACACCCGATTCGGTCAGCCGGGTGATGCCGCCCACGGTCACGATCGTCACGATCATCATCGCCACGACCAGCAACCACCGCGCCAGCGCAAGCGGCGCAGCGCGCGCCGCGCTCCGTTCGGGCCGCGCAGAAAATGAAGGTTGGACGCTTGCCATGTGCGGTTCTGTGCGACTGTGCTGCCGCCAGAGCAAGCGCAAAGCGGCATCAAAGCCGCCAATGCCCCTAGGGACAAGACCCTTAAACTTTTGCCGAAGGACCATGGCAGGGATTGCGCAATGTTATAATGTTACATATAGCCATGAGGATGAATGACGCGATGTTTGGTTTGCGCGGCCGGCTGGATCGGGTTGGCGTGGTGCTTTCGGGGCTGTGCATGGTGCATTGCCTCGCCGGATTGTTCCTGATCGGGGCGTTCGGGCTGGGCGGCAGCGTGCTCTTCGATCCGGCGATCCACCGCTTCGGGCTGGTCATCGCGTTTGCCCTTGGCGTTATCACCATCGGCATGAACGCGGTCCGCCATGGCCACCGTTTGCCGCTCGCGTTGGGCGGCGGCGGCGTGCTGCTGATGGGCAGCGCGATTTTGGCCGGGCACAGCGCGTTTGAGGCGGCGCTGACGATTGGCGGCGTGTTGCTCGTCGCGGCGGCGCATATGATCAACCTGCGGCGCACCCACTGATCTTTGACGCGGCTTGCGCGGCGCGCGGCGGGCGCTAAAGCCGGGCGCATGGCCTCGCAAACATCCCCCGAACAGACCCTGACGCTCACCCTCAACGGCGAGCCGCACCGCGCCGCAGCAGGCTCGATTGCCGATCTTGTGCGCAGCCTCGAACTCGATCCCGCGAAGGTCGCGGTGGAGCACAATGGCCTGATCGTGCCGCGCTCGGCTTTGGCGGACGTGGCGATTGCCGAGGGCGACACGCTTGAGATCGTGCATTTCGTCGGCGGCGGGCAGGATGATGATACGTGGTCGGTGGCTGGCCGCACCTTCCGTTCGCGCCTGATCGTGGGCACCGGCAAGTACAAGGATTTCGCGCAAAATGCCGCCGCGCTGGCGGCTTCGGGCGCGGAAATCGTCACAGTGGCGGTGCGCCGGGTGAACGTGAGCGACCCCAAGGCCCCGATGCTCACCGATTTCATCGACCCCAAAAAGGTCACCTACCTACCCAACACCGCTGGCTGCTTCACCGCCGAGGATGCAATCCGCACCCTGCGGCTGGCGCGCGAGGCGGGCGGCTGGGATCTGGTCAAGCTCGAAGTGCTGGGCGAGGCCAAGACGCTCTATCCCGACATGCGCGAGACGCTCAAAGCCACCGAAGTGCTGGCGAACGAGGGTTTCCTCCCAATGGTCTACTGCACCGACGACCCCATCGCGGCCAAGCAGCTCGAAAGCGCAGGCGCGGTCGCGGTCATGCCGCTGGGCGCGCCGATCGGCTCGGGTCTCGGCATCCAGAACCGCGTCACCATCCGCCTCATCGTCGAAGGCGCGAACGTACCCGTGCTGGTCGATGCAGGCGTCGGCACCGCCAGCGATGCCGCCGTGGCGATGGAGCTAGGCTGCGACGGCGTCCTGATGAACACCGCCATCGCCGAAGCCAAAGACCCCATCCGCATGGCCCGCGCGATGAAAGCTGCGGTTGAGGCCGGGCGCGACGCCTATCTGGCGGGCCGCATGGGCACGCGCAAATACGCCGATCCGAGCAGCCCGCTGGCGGGGTTGATTTGAGGGCTTGGGCTTAGGGCGGTTTCGGGTGACGGCCAATTTTTGCAGGTCTCGCCCAGTTGCGGACATTCGTCTCTTGCCGTTAAAAGCGATCGGAAAGGATAAAAGCGATCGGAAAGGAGGCGGTTTAGTGGTTCAGGATGCAGTGAGGCGATTGCACGACTTGGGCGGCCAGTTGAGCGATGAGCTTGATGCTGAGCAGTTGGCACAAGCTACCGCTTCTATCGATCTTCTGAGTCACCCTCTTTCATCTGAGGACATCAGAGCTTTGCTGCTGCTCTTACCCTCCGGGGGAGACACTGCTTCGGGGCTAAACTGGACAATACTCCACGCCATCGAAGCATCTCCAGTTTGGCCGCTGTGGGACACGCTCAGGAGCGACGAGAACGAGTGGGTACGAATACTTCGGCTGAGGCTTGCGAATGCTGGAATGCATCCGTCCTCCTAAGGCATCCGTCCGCTCTCTAACACTTCCAGCCATTACGGCTCACCAAATCGCCACCAAAACCCACCGTCGCCCCGTGCTTGACACGGGGCTTGGCTACCTTTCGACGTTGCCAAGCGGCGCTTCCTCCGCCGGGTGCCACTGGTCCCAAAGGTCGAGCCAGTCGGGATTGTCCGCCTCGATCAGCGCGAATTTCCATTCCCGGCGCCATTTTTTGACGAGCTTTTCGCGGGCGATGGCGGGTTCGATTTCCTCATGCCGTTCAGCATAGACCAGCCGTGTCTTGTCGAAGTCCCTGACATGCATCGACCCTTTACCCTCGCGATGCTGCCATACCCGCCGGATCAGATCGGAGGTGACGCCGACATACGTCCCGCCGCGATAGCGGTTCGCCATGATGTAGACCCAACCGCCCTTCTCCATTGCTCCCTCATGCCAAACGCGAGGTCGCGAGGGAAGCCAAGCCCCGTGTCAAGCACGGGGCGACGAGCAGGGTGTTTGCAGAGACGTCCGCTCCCCACCACTTCCAGACGTCTCTGATGCAGTCTGCGAAGCCCTTGATCTGACAACTCCACTACCGTCACCCCGGGCTTGACCCGGGGTCCCGCTTCTTCTCGCGCGGCCCATCAGGCAAGCGCCTTGTAAAGGTCCATCCACTCCGGGTTTCCCCGCTCGATCAGCTCGAACTTGAATTTGCGCCGCCACCGCTTCAACCGCTTCTCGTGCGCGATGCAGGCCTCGATCCTGTCGCCGCGCTCTGCCCAGACCAGCCGCTTCAAGCCATACCGCGCGCAGAAGTCCGATCCTGTTTCCGACCGGTGCTGATCAAGCCGTGCCGCAATGTGCGAGGTAACGCACACATACATCGTTCCCCGATCGCGGTCCGCCATGATGAAAACTAATCCACCCGTTCGTTCCCGGTCCATCCGGCCTAGAACGAAGAAGCGGGACCCCGGATCAAGTCCGGGGTTACGGGGAAGTTTGGGGAGTGGTGGGGAGGTTCGGGTGACGCTCGGTTGGGGGAAGCAACGAGCGTGGGGCTGCGGATCATCCCCGCACCCCCTGATTACCCCGCAATCCCCGCCGCTGCCAGCACCGCCAGGGTCAGGATATCCGGCGCGAGCGAGGTCATCGCTGCGATCTGGACCGGCTTTTCCATGCCGATCAGCATCGGCCCGATGACCGCGTTGCCCGCCAGTTCGCGCAGCAATTTGGCCGAAATGTTCGCCGATTGCAGGCCGGGCATGATCAGCACATTGGCGGGGCCTGAAAGGCGGCAGAACGGATAGCTGGCCATAACCTTGGGATTGAGCGCGGCATCCGGGGCCATCTCGCCCTCATATTCAAAACCGGGCTGCTGCTCGTCGAGGATGTTGACCGCGCCGCGTACATTATCGAGCCAGCGGCCATAGGGATTGCCGAAGGTGGAGAACGAGAGGAACGCGACGCGCGGTTCATGGCCCATGCGCCGCGCCACGGCGGCGGTTTCGGTGGCAATGTGGGCCAAATCTTCGGCGCTCGGCCGCTCGTTCACGGTCGTATCGGCCAGAAACACGGTGTAGTTCTTGGCCACCATCATGTGGATGCCAAAGGG
>NZ_CAMBTS010000068.1 GCF_945870625.1 Novosphingobium sp. Chol11
CTTCCGCTTCAGGGCCAGCAGTGCCGCAGCCCCCAAAACACGAAAGGCCAAATCACCCGCTTGACCCCACCCCCACACCGGGGGACACATATCCAACCGGGTCAATTCTCGATGGAAATCCCGGGTCACCTCTCAGTGGCAATCAACACATAACGTGCAGATCGAATCTGAAAGGCAGATCAAGGATTTTTTAGCAGGTTTGTGACATTGCTTCGAAATCTAGATGAAGCGAGATCATGGCGTGACTTGCAATTCCTGCGGGACATTCCCTAACGAAACTGTGTTCAGGGCCAAGGGTTATGAACTGGTGCGCTGTTCTGGCTGCGGCCTAGCGTACATTGCCAATCCGCCGTCCATCGCTGAACTTCGGCAGCTCTATTCGGCGGCAGCTTCGTATCATGCGGAGCTCTGCAATCCATCAAGTGCGGCCTTTGCGCAGCAGGACCAGATTGCGCGCAGGCATCTACAAGTGACCCAGCGCAGCGCATCGCGCGGACGGCTGCTCGATGTTGGCTGCTCGATCGGACAATTCGTTGCTCGCGCGCATGACGCTGGATTTGCGGCCAGCGGCCTCGAAATGAACGAAGCCAGCGTGGAATTTGCGCGCGCGCATTATCGAGCCGATGTTGTTTGCGGCACGATTCACGATGCGCCGCAAGTCGCTGGATCTATCGATGTGCTGACGATGTTCGATGTCATCGAGCATGTACCTGACCCGCTCGGCGATTTGCGCAAGGCATCTGATCTGGTCGCACCGGGTGGGCTGCTTGTAGTATCAACCCCCAACATCGACGGATTGTTCCCCCGGATTTCGCTGCGGTTTGCGAAGACACTCGATTATTGGCCGCACCCGGAGCCGCCTTATCATCTGTATCAGTTCTCGGTCATTACTCTGGCTGCGATGCTCCAAAAGGCTGGGTTCGAGCTGATCGAGACGCGACATTATGCCATCGATCTTGCATATACCTTTGGCCAGCCCACCAGCTTGTTGCGCAGTCCCAAGCGGCTTTTCTACGCCGCGCTGTTTGCGCCGCTGGCGGTTTGCGGACCACTATTGGGGCAGGGTGACTGGATTTACATGACGGCTCGCAAGCCGCTTTAGGTCCAGTTGGGCGCGCGCTTTTGAAGGAAGGCGCTGATCCCTTCGGCGGTGTTTTCGTCCATCATGTTTTGCGCCATGACTTCGCCCGCGAGCGCATAGGCCTGCGCGCGCGAGACTTCGCGCTGCGCATAGAACAGCGCTTTGCCGCGGCGGACCGCGTCGGGGCTCTTGGCCGCAATTTTGCCGACCAGCGCGTCGATGGTCGAATCCAGCTCCGCGCCCGGCACGGCGTGGTTGATCAGGCCCCATGCCTCGGCGGTGGCGGCGCTGATGAACTCCCCAGTGACCAGCATTTCAAACGCGGGCTTGGTGGGCACATTGCGCGAAAGCGCCACGGCAGGTGTCGAGCAGAACAGGCCGACATTGATGCCCGAGACGGCGAAGCGCGCGTCATCGGCCGCCACGGCAAGATCGCACGCGCCGACGAGCTGGCACCCGGCGGCGGTGGCGATGCCATGTACGCGGGCGATGACGGGCACGGGCATGGCGATGATCGCCTCCATGACATCAGTGCACGAGGCGAACAGTGCGCGGTATGTTTCGAGGTCTCGCTGTCCGCTCATCTGGCGCAGGTCGTGCCCGGCGCAAAATGCTTTACCTGCGCCGGATAGAACAACGCAGCGGACTTTGGGATCGGCGGCAAGCTGGGACAGTTCGGACTTGAGCGAGGCGAGCAGTTCTTCGCTCAGCGCGTTGTACTGGGCGGGGCGGTTAAGCGTGAGATCGGCGCGGTCTCCTCCGTGGACGGGGGCGCGGGTGGAGATCAGTGCGGATTCGGTCATGGTGTCCTCTCCTTCGGGGGCTTTACCCCTCAACCATCGCTTCCTTCGACAGGTTTCAGGATGAGCGGGGCGGTTCCCCTCCCCGTTCCGGCGAGGTATTAGTGCTTCTTGCGGGTCAGCTCGCGCATTGCCGCGTCGAGTCCTTCGAGCGTGAGGCTGTACATCGAGCCGTTCAGCAGATCCTTGATCATCTTGGTGGACTGCGAATAATTCCACTGCTTTTCGGGCACCGGATTGAGCCACACGGTGGCAGGATACGTCTGCGCCACCCGGTGGAGCCAGACGGCACCCGATTCCTCGTTGAAATGTTCGACCGAGCCGCCCGGATGGCTGATTTCATATGGGCTCATCGCCGCATCGCCGACGAACACGATCTTGTAGTCGTGGCCATATTTGTGGAGCAGGTCCCATGTCTGGGTGCGTTCGGACCAGCGGCGGCGGTTGTCCTTCCACACGCCTTCGTAAAGGCAGTTGTGGAAATAGAAGAACTCCATGTTCTTGAATTCCGCCGTCGCGGCGCTGAACAGTTCCTCGACCAGCTTGATGAACGGGTCCATCGATCCGCCGACATCGAGAAACAGCAGCAGCTTGACCGCGTTCTTGCGCTCGGGCCGCATATGAATATCGAGCCAGCCTTGCTTGGCGGTGCCGTCGATCGTGGCATCGAGATCGAGCTCTTCGGCATGGCCCTCGCGCGCGAAGCGGCGCAGGCGGCGCAGCGCAATCTTGATGTTGCGGGTGCCCAGCTCCTTGGTGTTGTCGAGATTGGCGAATTCGCGCTTTTCCCAGACCTTGATCGCGCGTTTCTGCCCGCCTTCGCCACCGATGCGCACGCCTTCGGGGTTATAACCCGAATTGCCAAAAGGACTGGTACCGCCGGTGCCGATCCATTTGTTGCCGCCCTGATGGCGCTTCTGCTGCTCCTCAAGCCGCTTTTTCAGCGTCTCCATGATCTCTTCCCACGATCCGAGCGCCTTGATCTTTTCCATTTCCTCTTCGCTGAGGAACTTTTCGGCGACTGCTTTCAGCCAGTCTTCGGGAATATCGACCGGGCGCTGTCCATAATCGACGAGCAGGCCTTTGAACACTTTGTTGAACACCAGATCGAACTTGTCGAGCAGGCCCTCGTCCTTCACGAACGTCGCGCGGCTGAGATAATAGAACGCCTCGGGCGTCTGCTCGATCACATCCTTCTCCAGCGCTTCAAGGAGCACCAGATGCTCCTTGAACGAGACCGGAATCCCGGCGCTGCGCAGTTCGTCGATGAAATTGAAGAACATCAGCTGGCTTTCGGTGCTGGCGGGGTCACTGGCGGCGGGGGCGGTTGCTTGGCATGGCGTTCGAGGTCCTCAGGGAACACGGCCCATTGAGGCGCTTCGTCGGTCCAGATCACCATTTGCGGGATGAGGTCATGCGGGGGCGTGATGAAGCCCACGCGCATCGTGCGAAATTGCGGGCGGGCGGAGACTTGCGCCATGACCGGGGTGCCGCAAGCAGCGCAGAACGATTGGGTCAGCGTGTTGCCGCTGGCCGCCGTGTAGGAATGAGCGGCGAGCGCACCGTTGATGGTCACGTCATCGGTCTTGAACATGGCATTGGTGCTGTGCGTTCCGCCGGCGAGCTGCTGGCACTGGCGGCACCAGCACTGGCGCACCGCGATGGCCGCGGCGGCGGCGATCTTGGCGGTGACCGCCCCGCAGGCGCAAGCTCCGGTGTAAGCCACAGCTACTCCTCGACGAGGGCCGAACCCGGCCCCTTGTGATAACGCGGGAGTGCGGGATCGAGCGCGGCCCAGGAAGGCGCGCTGTCGGTCCAGATGTGGTATTGCGGGGCCATCAGGGCGGGATCATCGAGCGTGCCCGCGCGCACGCGCATCGGCATTCCGGCGGGGCTCACGGTGCGGCTATACATTTGCGCGCCGCATGTGGGGCAGAAGCCGCGCTCGACCGTGTTGCCGCTGTCGGCAATCAGGGTCAGCTTGGTCATCTCGCCAGTGTAGTGAACGGATTCTTCATCGAACAGCACGTTCACCGTGGGCGAGCCGCTGGCGATGCGCTGGCAATCGCGGCACCAGCACATGCGCGCACCCTGCGGTTCGGCGTCGATGGTGAAGCGGATTTGGCCGCACAGGCAGCCGCCAGGGTGCGCCACCGCGTGCCCGCTCAATTGCTCGGACGGCGCGCCATGAAGGCGAGCTTTTCGAACAGCATCACGTCCTGCTCGTTCTTGAGCAGCGCGCCGTGCAAGGGTGGGATCGCCTTGGACGGGTCGCGGTTTTGCAGCACGTCGAGCGGCATGTCTTCGTTCATCAGCAGCTTGAGCCAATCGAGCAGCTCGCTGGTGCTGGGCTTTTTCTTGAGGCCGGGCACTTCGCGCACCTCGTAGAAGATCTCCATCGCCTTGGTCACGAGGATTTTCTGGATATTGGGGAAATGGACTTCGATGATTGCGCGCATCGTGTCGCGGTCGGGGAACTTGATGTAGTGAAAGAAGCAGCGGCGCAGGAACGCGTCGGGCAGTTCCTTCTCGTTGTTCGACGTGATCACCACGATCGGGCGCTCTGCCGCGGCGATGCGCTGCTGCGTTTCGTAGACATCGAAGCTCATCCGGTCGAGCTCCTGCAACAAATCGTTGGGAAACTCGATATCGGCCTTGTCGATCTCGTCGATCAGCAAGAGCGGCAATTGCGGGCTGGTGAAGGCTTCCCACAGCTTGCCCTTGCGGATGTAGTTCGAGATGTCGTGCACCCGCTCGTCGCCCAACTGGCCATCGCGCAGGCGGGCCACCGCGTCGTATTCATAAAGGCCCTGCTGCGCCTTCGTGGTCGATTTGATGTTCCATTCGATCAGGGGCGCGTTCATCGCCTTGGCGATTTCATGCGCGAGCACGGTCTTGCCGGTGCCCGGCTCGCCCTTCACCAGCAAGGGGCGGCGCAGCAGCACCGCAGCGTTCACCGCCACTTTGAGATCATCGGTGGCGACGTAATTGTCGGTGCCTTCAAAACGCATGGATCATCCTGTTCTTAACCGTCTGGTTAAACGATAGTATGCGCGCTGCGCGCTGGCAAGTGGGACTGGCGGGTGTGGGCTGCGCTGTGTAGGCAACGCGGATGGTGCCCGCCGACCCGCCGATTCCCGCCGCCCGCTATGGGCAATCGAGGCGCGGACGCGGGATTTCGTTCATTCTGGCGATGCTCACCAGCCTCGCCCTGTTTCTGATCATCGTGCTGATGGGCCGGGTGACCGATTTCGGCGAGCCGGGCGGGGGCAATCTGGTGGCCATCAATATCAGCGGGCCGAAGGGCGAGAAGGAAAAGGCGGCGGCCAAGCAGCAGAAATCCGCCCAAACGCCGAAATCCGCGCAGAGCGCCGTGCCGCCACCGATGCCGCCGCGCGTGGTGATCCCGTCGCCCAATCAGGTGGAATGGCCGCCGGGCTTCATCAAGCTGAGCCGCGAGGATCTGGCCAAAGGCGACATCAGCAAGATCAAGGGGACGGGCGTGGCCTCGGCCGCTGGCGGCGAAGCGGGCGGCGGCGGCGCGCAAGGCACCGGCGACGGGCCGGGCGGGGCCAAGCTCTACAACGCCGAATGGCAGCGCGAGCCGCGCGATGCCGAACTGGCGCCCTATCTTCCGGCGGGGCGATCGCCAGGCGATTGGGCCGAGATCGTTTGCCGCACGATCGAGCGCTACCATGTCGAGGATTGCCGCGAGCTGGGCGAAAGCCCGCAAGGCAGCGGCACCGCGCGCGCGCTGCGACAGGCGGCGTGGCAATTCCTCGTCCGCCCGCCGCGCGTGGACGGCAAGCCGCAGCTCGGCACCTGGGTGCGCATCCATTTCGAATTCAGGAAGGCGAAGCGCGAGGCGGCTGCGGCGTCCGGCGAGTAAGTTCTTGGCCCTAGCCTTCGAGGCAAGCATCCAAGGCATCGTGGAAATGCTGCACGCGGCATTCCTCGTCCAATAGCCAGACGCGCTCGAAACCGCTGGAGGCCATGCCTGCCTGCACCCGGCCGAGCAGCGAGATATCCTCGTCGATGGTCACGGTCATGGTCTTCTCGCCCGCGATGATCGCCTCGTGGCTGAAGCAATCGCGCTTTGGCCGCGTGTAGTCCGCCGGTTTGGGGCCGTTGAGCCGGAAATGCGTGCCGACCTCGGCCGCGTCATCCCCGGATGTGCGCAAGGCGGCGGCGGCATCGCTTTCGCTTCCATGAAAGCGGACCAAAGTCACCATGTCGAAGTGGCTTCTGCCGGGATCCTCGGCGTCTGGCCGCGAGGTCATGAGCCACGCGCTTTCCGGCGTGATCGAGAGGATCACGTTGGGAAACAAGTTGAACTGCCAGATGTCGCTCAGCTGCGCGTCGCTGAAACCAGCGTAGTTCAGGCCTTGCTGGGCGGCTATCGCGCGCTTGGCCTGCTGGATCGCGGGCCGGATCGCGCCGACACGGCCGACGAACTGCTCGGGATCGAGGCCCACGGCCTGCAATTGCATCGCAAGCACATCGGTGGGCCGATCAGGCTGGGGGAAGCCGCTGTCGGTGGTGGCACCCGGCACATAGACCGCGGTGTGGCCATGCGCAAAAAGCTCGATCGGCGCGGTCGCGCATTCGAACAGGCGCCGGTGGATCGGGTGGATGAACGGCACATGATAAAGTTCGGCGAAATTGTCGATGATCGCCTTCCAGTTGCAGCGGTGGGTCACGCTCTGATCGTCGGTGACGGTCATGGTCTCCAGCCGATAGGGCGCGATCAGGTTTGCCACAGGGGCCAGAAACTCTGACAATGTAGGTCCGCAGGGGGCCAGGCGCACGAACACCATCCCCAGTGCTTCCTCAACCTCGACCGCGCGCAGCCCAAGCTGAGCTTTAGGGACGCCGTTCGAAAAACGCTCCGCGCCCGGCACCCCGATGAGACTCCCATCGAGCCCGAAAGCCCAAGCATGATAAGGGCATACGATGCGGCTAAGGCGGCCACATACTTCGGTGAGCAGCCGGGTGCCCCGGTGGGTGCAGGCATTGTGCATCGCCCGCAGCACGCCGTCGCTTCCCCGGGCGATGATGATGCTTTCGCTGCCGATGTCGAAAGTGATGTAAGCGCCCGTTGCCGCCACGTCGCTCGACAGCCCCGCAACCAGCCAGGTGCGCGCCCACAGCCGCGTGCGCTCGCGTTCCATCCAGTCGCGCGAAAGATAGCGGTCCTTGCAAAAGTTGCGCATCGGGATCGGCGCACGATCCGGCGCAACAGGATTTATCCGTCCGGGCGATGAAGCATTCATCTTGGCAGACTTTCGGCGAAGAAGTCCGTC
The DNA here is from genome assembly GCF_945870625.1 of Novosphingobium sp. Chol11. Taxonomy (GTDB): domain Bacteria; phylum Pseudomonadota; class Alphaproteobacteria; order Sphingomonadales; family Sphingomonadaceae; genus Novosphingobium. The sequence continues at coordinate 7,185 of NZ_CAMBTS010000068.1, forward strand.
AACCTAAGCCAAGCCAAAGCCCGGTGTATGCTCCGGCAATTGATAGGACGTTCAGGCGTCTGTGGGCCTAATCGTTCGCGGTCGCCCGGTTCCCTGCAATGAGCGACACCAGCCTTCTTGTAGCAGGCAATCGCCATATTAGCAGACAAGCGATCAAGAGCAAAATCCAAGGCAGCGCGGTGCCCAGACCCATCAGGACAGTCCAGATCATGACTCGCCCGCTTGAAATCATGGCTTCAAGCGCCCCAGCGAAGGGGTTGTCGCTGATCGCAAGCGCTGCGATGCCCTGATAGGTAAAATGCATCGGCGTGCTGGCAAGTTGCGCTTGTACGTCGCTTTGATCCGCCTTGGAACCAGACTTATCCCGCCGCAGCGAGGAGGCCTCCTCTTGGAGCTGTGTCCGCTCCCGGTCACCGAGACCCGGCTGCTTGAGGCGCTCCTCGATCTCCTTGATCCGCGCTTCGGCTTCAGCAGCATTGCGAGCGGCTTGCGCCAAACGAGGGGCGAGGTCTTCGCCGGTGATTGTTTGGCTCGACAGCTGCCCGCCCGCTTGGACGACCGCCGCGACGCCGTCCTTGCCGAAGCTGCGCGCCAGATCGCGATCAAGCAGGAGATCGAGGCTGGCGCTCGAATCCTGCCCGCGCCCGACGCGAAAGTTTAAGCCCTTGATCCGGCAACGTGCGGGTCCGAGTTTTTCGCAGGCGCTTGCATGCTGTTCCTGCACAGCAGCGACTGCGCTGTTCGGCAAAAGAAAGTCGTAGAAGTAGGTAAAGGCGAAACCCGGCGCTGAACTGGGGGATATCTCAGGAGCTTGATTGGCTGTTTCTGCCGGTTTCTCAGAACAAGCCGCGAGTGCAAGCAGCAACGCAGCCCCGAACGCATTGCCAACGCTCCAGCTAGACAATCTCATCAGCGACAAAACCCCACCCGTGCAACCCGGTTGCAGCCTAGCGAGTTAACGGGCGAAGTCACCGTGGTTCTCAGGCGTCGATCAGTTCCGGATCGATCTCGCCTGCGCGGTTCTGGATGAACATGAAGCGCTGGGCGGGGTCGCGGCCCATCAGGCGGTCGACGAGATCTTTGACCGCGGCGCGGCCTTCGTATTCGGGGGGCAGGGTGATGCGGATCAGGCTGCGGGTCGAGGGGCTCATCGTGGTTTCGCGCAGCTGCGCCGGGTTCATTTCGCCAAGGCCCTTGAACCGGCCAACTTCGACCTTCTTGCCCTTGAACTTGGTCGCTTCCAATTCGGCGCGGTGCGCGTCGTCTTTGGCATAGAGGCTCGTCGCGCCGCTGGTCAGGCGGTAGAGCGGCGGCTGCGCCAGATAGAGATGCCCGCGCCGGACGACCTCGGGCATTTCCTGAAAGAAGAAGGTCATCAACAAAGTGGCGATGTGCGCGCCGTCGACATCGGCGTCGGTCATGATGATGATCCGGTCGTAGCGCAGGTTATCCGGGTTGCATTCCTTGCGCATGCCGCAGCCCAGCGCGAGCGCGAGATCGGCGATCTCGCTGTTGGCGCGGATCTTGTCAGTGGTGGCGCTGGCGACATTGAGGATTTTACCGCGGATCGGCAGGATCGCCTGAATCTTGCGGTCGCGCGCGTGCTTGGCGCTGCCGCCGGCCGAATCGCCTTCGACGATGAACAGCTCGGTCTCCCCCTTGCCCTCGCCGGTGCAATCGGTGAGCTTTCCCGGCAGGCGCAGGCGGCGCGCGCTGGTGGCGGTCTTGCGCTTGATCTCGCGCTCCGCCTTGCGGCGCAGGCGCTCGTCCATCCGCTCCATCACCGCGCCGAGCAGCGCGCGGCCCCGGTCCATGTTGTCGGTGAGGAAGTGATCGAAATGATCGCGCACCGCACTCTCGACCATGCGCGCGGCCTCGGGGCTGGTCAGCCGGTCCTTGGTTTGGCTTTGAAATTGCGGATCCCGGATGAACAACGAAAGCATGATCTCGCTGCCGGTGATCATGTCTTCAGGCGCGATGTCCTTGGCCTTTTTCTGGCCAACCAGTTCGCCAAAGGCGCGAATGCCCTTGGTCAGCGCGGTGCGCAGGCCCGCTTCATGGGTGCCGCCATCGGGGGTGGGGATGGTGTTGCAATACCAGGAGTAGGAGCCATCGGACCACAGTGGCCAGGCGATCGCCCACTCGGCGCGGCCCATTTCCTCGCCGTTCGGCCCTGCGGGAAAATCTTGGCGCCCTGCAAAGGGCAGCGTGGTGACGCATTCGCGCCCGGCGATCTGCTCGGCCAGATGGTCGGCAAGGCCGCCGGGAAACTGGAACACGGCCTCTGCCGGGACATCGTCGCTGGCGAGCGATGCGGCGCATTTCCAGCGAATTTCGACCCCGGCGAAGAGATAAGCCTTCGAGCGCGCGAGGCGAAACAAGCGCGCCGGTTTGAACCGCGCGTCATCGCCGAAGATCTGCGGATCGGGAGTGAAGGTGACCGTGGTGCCGCGCCGGTTTGGCGCATTGCCGATTTTCTGCAGCGGGCCTTGCGCCAGCCCGCGCGAAAACTCCTGCGCATAAAGCTCCTTGCCGCGCGCCACCTCGATCCGGGTGAGCACCGACAGCGCATTGACCACCGAGACGCCCACACCGTGGAGGCCGCCGCTGGTGGCATAGGCCTTGCCGGAAAACTTGCCGCCCGAATGGAGCGTGGTGAGGATCACTTCGAGCGCGGATTTGCCCGGATACTTGGGGTGCTCGTCGACCGGGATGCCGCGCCCGTTGTCGCTGATGGTGATCTTGCCGGCGGTGCCATCCGGGCCTTCTTCCAGCATAACCTCGATACGGTTGGCGTGTCCTGCCACCGCTTCGTCCATCGCGTTGTCGAGCACTTCGGCGGCGAGGTGGTGGAGCGCGCGCTCGTCGATCCCGCCGATATACATACCGGGGCGGCGGCGGACGGGTTCGAGCCCTTCGAGCACTTCGATGGCCGAACCGTTGTAGGCCTCGTCGGGGCTGCTGGCGGGCAGTTTGTCGAATAGATCATCAGACATGCGCCCGCGTATAGGACACGCGAATCCGCGTGCAAGCGGGGCATCACGCTTATCCGCGTCTTTATGCGCGGGTTCGGGGTTTCATCGGGGCCTTCCCGCAAGTGAGGCGGGTGCTCAGGGTGCGAATTTCTCGGCCGCAGGGCTCGCGGTCACGAAAGTTCCAACGCCGACCTCGCGCACTTCCATCGCGCGCTCTGCCACGCCATTGGCCTCGAAACGGAACACCCCGTCCAGCCCGACAAAGCCATCGCGGCCATAGAGCTTGGCAGTGGGAAACAGCGTGCCCGGCTTCCACCCGCGCGCGACATTGAGCGTGAGCAGAACGGCATCATAGCCCAGCGGACCCATCCGCGATGGCGCGGTGCCAAAGCGGGTGCGATAGGATTTTTCGAACTGTCCGAAGCGCTTGTCGGTGATCGCGGCAAACCAGCCGCCGCGCATCGCCGGGCTTTTGGCAATGGTGGCATCGCCGCTCCATAGCTCGGTGCCGAGCAGACGCGTGCCGGCGGCCAGCGGCGCGGCTTGCAGCGCGATGCGTCCGCCATCGGCGATCAGCAGCGCACCGGGCGCGCCCTTGGCCATGATCCGCCGGACCGCGCTGGCAACCGAGGTATTGCCCCGGTCGTAAGTCTCGATTGCGGTGATCGGCATGCCAAGGCTGCGCGCGGTTGCATTAAGCGCAGGCGCGACGCGCTGCCCATAAGCGCCCGCCGGGATGATCGCGCCGACACTGCGGATGCCTTTGGCCTTGGCATAACCAAGCACGCGCGCAACCGATTGGGCAGGTACTTGGCCCAGCACGAAGACATCGCGGTCGGCCACGCTGGCATCGCTCGAAAAGGTGATCATCGGCACTTTGGAGGGGCGTACCACGCTGGCCACCGCGACCACATCGTCTGCCATCAAGGGGCCAAGGACGAGGCGGTTGCCATCGAGGATGGCCTTGTTGGCCGCAAGCCCGGCGCCCATCGCGGTATCGTATGTCGTGATGCGGATGTTCTGGGCATTGGTATCGAGCAGCGCCATCGTGGCGGCGTTGGCGATCGATTGGCCGATCGCAGAATTGAGCCCGGTCATCGGCACGAGCAGCGCGACGCGGTGCCGATTGGCGTCGGTGGGCAGCGCATTGGCATCGGGCGCGGCTTCGACGGGCGGCGGCGGCGGTGGCGGCGGGGCAGGCTTGGGGATCACGGTGCACCCGGCGAGCAGCGCCAGCGCGGTGCCTGCCAGCATGCGGCGGGTGATCAGGCCAGAACCTGAGCCAGAACCTGAGCCAGAACCTGAGCCAGAACCTGAGGCGGTGTCATTCATCATCTGCTTGCCGCTCCTCATGGCGGGGTCCATTGAGAGGCGCATGGAAACGCCTCCGCTTGAACCCGGCCTGTACATTGTCGCCACGCCGATTGGCAATCTTGGCGATGTGAGCCGCCGAGCCATCGACATTCTCTCCGCTTGCGCGCTCATAGCCTGCGAAGACACCCGCGTCACTGGCAAGCTGCTCTATCATATCGGGATCAAGCGGCCGATGCGGCGCTATGACGATCATGCCAGCGATACCGCGCGCGAACAGCTTCTCGGCGAGATGTGCCAGATTCCGGTTGCGCTGGTGTCAGATGCCGGGACACCGCTGATTTCCGATCCCGGCTACCGGCTGGTGCGCGAGGCGCGGGCGCGCGGCATCCCCGTCACCAGCATTCCCGGCCCGAGCGCGCTGGTGACCGCGCTGACTTTGGCCGGATTGCCCACCGACCGCTTCGTGTTTGCCGGATTTTTGCCATCGAAGGACAAGGCGCGCGGCGATACGCTGAGCGAGATGGCCGCTTTGCCGATGACCTTGGTGTTTTACGAGACAGGGCCGCGGCTGGTCGCCTCGTTGGAGGCGATGGCGCGGATCATGCCAGGGCGCGAAGTGGCGGTGGCGCGCGAATTGACCAAGCTGCACGAGGAATGCCGCAGCGGCAGCGCCGCAGAACTTGCAGACCATTACACCGCGCATCCGCCGCGCGGCGAGATCGTGCTGCTGGCTGGGCCGCCGTCTGCGCCCGAACCGCCGGGCGAGGCCGATATCGACGCCCACTTGCGCGAAGCGCTGGCGCAGTTGCCGCCCAGCCAGGCCGCGGGGCGCGTGGCCAAGGCGCATGGGCTGGACCGCAAGGCGCTTTATGCCCGCGCGATGGAGCTTAAAGGGTGAGCAGGGCTGAGGCCGAGCGGCAGGGGCGGCGCGGCGAAATGCTGGCGGCGTGGTATTTGCGGCTGAAGGGATGGCGCGTGCTGGCCCGGCGGCAGAAGATCGGCGTCGGCGAGGTCGATCTGATCGCGCGCAAGGGGCGCACCGTGGCGTTCATCGAGGTCAAATGGCGCAGCAGCGGCGCAGCGCTTGATCAGGCAATCGATGCCCGGCGGCTGCGGCGCGTGGCGCGGGCGGCGGAAGCCTTGGCACCGCGCTTTTCTAACCCAGGTGATGATCTGCGGATCGATGTGATCCTGATCGCGCCGGGGCAGTGGCCGCGCCAGATTGCCAATGTTTGGCAACCTGGCGCGTAACGGGTCAATGCATCAGCCGTGCGGCTTGTGATCGTCCTTGTGCTCGCCGTCCTTGTGTTCGCCGTCCTTGGGATGCTCGGTCGGATGCGGGGCTGGTTCGGGGTTGGCGATGGCGGCGGCCGAGAAGCTCAGCACGGTGGCAGCACAGGCGGCTGCGGTCAGAAGTGTCTTGCGCATATGGTCGAAGTCCCTTGTTGATGTATCGAAGCACGCAGTGGTGCGGCGCCTTTCAGGTCGCATCGCTAATTTGGTCGCACCGTCGCTAAGTTCGCTTTAAGGAAGCACCCGCGATCACCACCTACCCCCGCATCAACAAAGACGGATTTTCAGCATGGCTTTGCGCGTCGCTGTCCAGATGGACCCGCTCCCTTCGATCAATATTGCCGGGGATTCCTCGTTTGCGCTGATGCTGGCGGCGCAGGCGCGGGGGCATGAACTTTATCATTACGACGTCGGCGCGCTTTCGCTGGACGAGAACGACCGCCTGACGGCGCGCGCGGTGCCTGTTTCGGTGCAGCCCATGCCGGGCGATCACTACAAGGCGGGCGAGGCGCGCCGCCTTGATCTTGGGCGCGATATCGATGTGGTGCTGATGCGGCAGGATCCGCCGTTCGACATGGGCTATATCACCGCGACGCACCTGCTCGAGCGGATCGAGAGCGAGACGCTGGTGGTGAATAATCCGCGCAGCGTTCGCAACGCGCCCGAGAAGGTCATGGTGCTCGATTACCGGCGCTTCATGCCGCCCACATTGGTGACCCGCTCGGTGGAAGAAGTGCGCGCCTTCCAGAAGCGCCACGGCGCCATCGTGATCAAGCCGATTCACGGCAATGGCGGCAAGGCGATCTTCCGCGTTTCGGAAGAGGGCGAGAACCTCGGCGCGCTCATCGAAGTGTTCAACCAGACCTGGCCCGAGCCGCACATGGTGCAAGCCTTCCTTCCCGAAGTCTCCGAGGGCGACAAGCGCATCGTGCTGGTCGACGGCGAGGTGGCGGGCGCGATCAACCGCAAGCCGGGCGAGGGCGAATTCCGCTCCAACCTTGCCGTGGGCGGCTATGCCGAAAAGACCGCACTGACGCCGCAAGAGCAGGAAATCTGCGCCGCGATGGGGCCGGAGCTGAAGCGGCTGGGGCTGATCTTTGTCGGCATCGACGTGATCGGCGGCAAGTGGCTGACTGAAATCAACGTGACTTCACCCACCGGGATCGTCGCGATCGACCGGTTCAACGGGACCGATACTGCAGGGATGATCTGGGACGCGATCGAGGGGCGGGTTTAGGGGTTTACTCTCGGATGCCAGAAATCAGGGCATCCTTCGATGCCTTGCATTTGTCGCCGCACGGCGGAGCAGCAAGTGGACCCGGGGACATTGAAGCCAATTCTGCTTCCGAGAGTTCGCTGCAAGCTCGCTTTTTCGAGCAATCGAGCGTCCTTTCCAGAGTAGCCCTCACTTGTAATACTTGATTGCAGGGCGCTTCGCCGTACACGAGCAACCAAGTCCCAGGCGTAGGTTCCATGGCCCGAACCCGCTCCAGCAGAGTTTCAAATTCATCCTGTGAGACTTGGTATCCGTTCCAAAACAAGCCAGACTCAGCGATATCGACCCTGTTGATGATTTCTTCAAAGCGCTCTTCAGCGAAAGGGCGCCACTGCGAGGAAACGCCCCCACATCTGCCCTGTGAATAGAGCGTGACGGCAGGCGAAGGGGCTGGCGCAAGATACTGCATTCCCACAAATCCGCAGATAATCGCTGCTACAAGCAGTATCCATGGCTTGAGGCGATGTCCCATCGAAAGAGATTACCATGCGCGGCAAGCGTGGAGCCAGCGCTTCCTTTCTTCCTGTTTTCACGAAGTGCAAACGGGGAGGTGGCAGCCCTCTTGGGCTGACGGAGGGGTTCTTTGCGGGCGTTTCACCCCTCCTACCCGCCTCCCCACTTGTGCGTGCCGTAAAAATGGGGAGGAACGCGGGGTAGGGCTTAGGTGTTAAGTTTCGCATGAATGACTGGATCACGCACTTTGTCGAAGACGGCGGTTATCTCGGCATCGCGCTGTTGATGGTGCTGGAGAATGTGTTTCCGCCGATCCCATCCGAGTTGATCATGGGGCTGGGCGGGATCGCGGTGGCGCATGGCAAGATGGAGGTGCTGCCGCTGATGGTGGCGGGCACGCTGGGCTCGACCTTGGGCAACTGGTTCTGGTTCATGGTGGGCCGCGCGCTGGGCTACCAGCGGCTGCGCCCCTTGGTGGCGCGCTATGGCCGCTGGTTGACGATGGACTGGGTGGGTGTGGAAACCATGGTGCGCTTCTTTGGCCGCCACGGGCAATGGGTCGTCTTCGCTGTGCGCTTCTCGCCGGTGATGCGCACGATGATCTCGCTGCCTGCGGGCCTCGCGCGGATGGGGGAGCTGCGGTTTGTGGCGTTTACCCTGGCAGGAACCACCGTCTGGAACGCGCTGCTGGTCTGGGCCGGTTGGCAATTGGGGCAGAACTTCGGGCAGATCGAGGCCTATACCGCGCCGGTGGCGCTGGCGAGCATGGTGCTGATCGCCGCGTGGTATGGCTGGCGGGTGCTGACGTGGAAGGCGCGCGAAGGATAGGCCTTGAGCAATCGCGCCTGTCCTTGCCCCTCCGTCAGACTCTCGGACTGCCACCTCCCCGAGCGCGCTCGGGAAAGAACCTGTTTCAGGCCTGGTCTTCCAGCCACTGCTCCAGATATTTGATCGTGTAGTCGCCGTCGAGGACGCGCTGGTCGGTAAGCAGTTTCTGGTGCAGCGGGATCGTGGTCTTGACCCCCCCGATCACCATTTCCTCGAGCGCGCGCTTCAGGCGCATGATGCAGCCTTCGCGCGTGCGGCCATAGACGATCAGCTTGGCGATCATCGAATCGTAGAAGGGCGGGATCCGGTAGCCGGTGTAGAGCCCGCTATCGACGCGCACATGCATGCCGCCCGCCGCGTGGTAGCTGGTGACGAGGCCGGGCGAGGGCACGAAGGTGAACGGGTCTTCCGCGTTGATGCGGCATTCGATGGCGTGGCCGCTGAAGACGATGTCTTCCTGTTTGACCGAGAGCGGCTTGCCATCGGCGATGCGGATCTGTTCGCGCACCAGATCGACACCGGTGATCGCCTCGGTGACGGGATGCTCCACCTGCAGCCGGGTATTCATCTCGATGAAATAGAACTCGCCGTTTTCCCAGAGGAACTCGATTGTGCCTGCGCCGCGATACCCCATGTCGGCCATTGCCTTGGCCACGATGCCGCCCATGCGGTCGCGCTCGGCGGAGGACAGGACTGGGGAGGGAGCTTCTTCCAGCACTTTTTGATGGCGGCGCTGCAGCGAACAATCGCGCTCGCCAAGGTGTATCGCGTTGCCGTTGCCATCGCCGAAGAT
>NZ_CAMBTS010000069.1 GCF_945870625.1 Novosphingobium sp. Chol11
CAGCAGCGAACGCGGGCTATAGCGGGCGATGGCGGGGGCGGCAAGAGCGATCAGACGCGCCGCGGGGAGAACGCCGCATGCCCGCAAATCCCTGTAATCGCGCGCTCTACCGCATTTATGACTCGGCTCATCGCCGGTTCATTGCTCACAGGCAATGCATCGGCGGATGATCGTTTCACCGCGATGATCAGTCGCTTTATCGATGGGAATTCGCGCATGACGCTGCTTCAACGCGCTGGACTTTGGCTCGCCGTGCTCGGCCTTGCCCATGGTCTGCCTGCCCTCGCGCAGGTTCAGTCCATCGATCCCAATTCCGCGATCGATTCCGACCTCAATCCCCCTTCTGCGCAAACCAGGATGCCTGACGCGCCCGCTCAACCAGCGCCGCCGGTCGCCGAATTGCCCGCCACCGCGCCGTCCGCGCCTGCAGCTGATGCGGATTATGCCGGCCCGGGCTGGGCTGCCGATGCGTCGTCTCCCGCAAAGGCAAAGGCAGCGGCGGGCTCGACTTACCGCGAGGATGATCTGATCGGCGCTGCCGAAGGCGTTTTCGGCATGGGATCGCGCGGCCTTGCCCTGATGATCCGCGATATCCTCAAGAAGCAGGGCGAGCCCAACGGCTATATCACCGGGCGCGAGGCGGGCGGTGCCTTGGTGGTCGGCCTGCGCTATGGTTCGGGCACATTGCATCACCGGATCGAGGGCAACCGCTCGGTTTACTGGACCGGCCCTTCGGTCGGGTTCGATTTCGGCGCCAACGCGGGCAACACTTTCGTCCTGGTTTATAATCTGGATGACACCGAGGATCTCTTCCGGCGCTATCCTGCGGGTGAAGGGCAGGCCTATCTGGTGGGCGGGTTCAACGTCTCTTATTTGCGCCGGGGCCACATTGTGCTGATCCCGGTGCGGCTGGGGGCGGGGCTGCGGCTCGGGGTGAATGCCGGGTACATGAAGTTTCGCAAGACGCAGAAATGGGTGCCGTTCTAAGGGCCATCGCCACCGATCCAAAAACGCTTGCTCCGGGTGTTGCCCGCCTGCAAAAGCGGGCGCACCCAAGGAGGTCCCTCATGCTTGAAGCTCTTGCCGTCCAGCCCGCCGATGCTTTGCTGTCGCTGATCAAGCTGCATAATGCCGATCCCCGAGCGACGAAGATCGATCTCGGCGTCGGCGTCTATCGCACCGCTGGCGGCGAGACTCCGGTGTTCAAGGCGATCAAGGCGGCCGAGGCGCGGCTGCTCGCCGATCAGGATACCAAGTCCTATCTTGGCCCCGATGGCGACATGGGCTTTGTCAACGCGTTGATCCCTTATGTCTTTGGCGCGGATTTCGATGCGACGCGGGTGGCAGGGATGCAGACCCCCGGGGGCACCGGCGCAGTGCGGCTGGCGATCGAGGTGGCCAAGCGCGCGGGCGTCGGGCGGGTCTGGATGGGCACGCCATCATGGCCGAACCACGCGCAGATCGATACCGCAGCGGGGCTTGAGCTCAAAACCTTCGTCCATGCCACACCGGCAGGTACGGCTGATTTCGACGCGCTGAGCGCGGTCCTCAAAGCCGCGCAGCCGGGCGATGCTGTGTTGCTGCATGGGTGCTGCCACAATCCCACCGGCGTTGACTACACCCCCGCGCAGTGGGACCAGATCGCGGCGCTGCTTGCCGAAACCGGCGTGTTTCCGATCATCGATCTGGCCTATCAGGGCCTTGGCGACGGCATGGAAGCCGATGCTTACGGGCTGCGCATGGTGCTCGCGCATGTGCCCGAGGCGCTGGTCGCCTATTCCTGCGACAAGAATTTCGGGCTTTACCGCGACCGGGTCGGCGCTTTCTATGCGGTGAGCGCGGATAGTGCGGCGCTCGCCAACGCGATGGGCAATGGCGCGGCGATTGCGCGCGCTGCCTGGTCGATGCCGCCAGATCATGGCGCTGCGGCGGTCCGGCTGGTGCTCGCCGATCCGGCGCTCACCGCGCTGTGGCTGGCCGAACTGGACGAGATGCGCGCGCGCATGGCCGGGGTGCGGGCGCGACTGGCGGCGGCGCAGACCATCGGCGCGATGTCCATGGTGCCGCTTGGCGCGCAAAAGGGGCTGTTCTCGATGCTGCCGCTCTCGCCCGAGGCGATCCTGACGCTGCGCGAACGCCACGGCATCTATATGGCGGGATCGGGCCGGATCAACATCGCCGGGCTGACCGACGGCAATATCGAGGCTTTCATTGCGGCGCTGCGCGACGTCGCGGGCTGAATTGCCAAAGGCCGAATTCCCCAAGCAAAAGTGACAATTGCCCCCGACTGGCAAGCAGGCAATCTGCCGAGGTCCAGATTTTCGCTTGAATTTATGAGGATGCCCATGTCGCGCGACCAGCTTTATGCGATGACCCGTTCTCTGATCGCCCACGGTCAGGCCAAGACGATGGAACTGGCCGACGAGGTGGTGCGGGTTCCCGCCTCGGCTTACACAGACCCTGAGCTCTACGCGCAGGAGAAGGAGCGGATCTTCAAGCGGCTGCCGCTGATGCTCGCGCTGTCGTGCGAATTGCGCGCGCCGGGCGCGTTCAAGGCGATGGAAGTGGCAGGTGTGCCGGTGTTGCTGACGCGGCAGGCCGATGGCAGCATCGGCGCGTTCCTCAACATGTGCACCCACCGCGGCAACCCGCTGGCGCAAGGGTCAGGGAGCGCCAACCGGTTCATGTGCGGTTATCATGGCTGGACCTTCCGCAATGATGGCGAACTGCTGGGTGTGGCTTCGCCCGGCGATTTCGGCGCGATCGATAAAGCTGCGCATTGTCTGAAGCGCTTTCCGGTGCTTGAGCGCGCCGGGCTGATCTGGGTGACGCTCGATCCGGGTTCGAAGCTGGCGATCGCGGATTTCCTGTGCGGCTATGATGCCATGCTCGAACACTTCGGCTTTGCCGATTGGCATCTGTTTGACAGCCGCCAGCTCGATGGGCCGAACTGGAAGACCACTTACGACGGCTATCTCGATTTTTATCACCTCCCCGTGCTTCATGCCAACACCTTCGGCTCCGACTTTTTCAATCGGGCCAATTTCTTCGGTTGGGGCCCGCATCAGCGGCTCTCCTCGCCATCGATCAAAGCGCAGAAAACCGGCAGCACCGAAACGGTCGATCTTTCCGCGATGGACGAGGCCGATTGGCCGATCGATGCGCTGCTTCAAGGCGTTTGGACCATTTTCCCGCATATCTCGATTGCCAGCTTTTATGGCGGCGGCGGGCGCGGGGCGCTGATTTCGCAGCTGCTCCCCGGGGCCACGGTTGGCGAGAGCGTAACCACGCAGTTTTATGTGATGGAGCACAAACCGACCGACGACGCGGTGCGCCAAGGCGCGCGCGACCAGTTTGATTTCCTCAAGATCGTGGTGGCAGAAGAAGACTACGCCACCGGCAGGCGCCAGCAGCAGGCGCTGCAATCGGGCTTGATGGACACGGTCCTGTTTGGCCGCAACGAGCGCGGCGGGCAAGTTTTCCACCAGTGGGTTGCCAAACTGATGGCCGCCAATGACGAGGAACTGCTCAGCATTTTCGCCGCCGAAAAGGTCGCCGAAGCGGCAGAGTGACTACATCGCCCGGTATTGCGGATGCCCGCTCGCCAGTATCTCCAGCATCGGCAGCGCAAACGCCGCCCCCGGCGTAGGCACCGGTTGATCGGGCAGTGGTAGCGACCAGTCGAGCGCATAATCGCGCTTTGCGATCCGCCATTCGCCGCCGCGCGCCTCGAACTCGTCGAGATAACGCCCGCCGTACATCGTGCCCGCGTAGCCGCCATCTTCGTCGGCCCGCGCACCCACCGCGATCCCATAGCATTCCGCGCTGGCATGCGCCCCATCATGGAGCACGATCTGCAATCCGCTGGTCATGTGCCAGCGCCGTGCGCTGGCGCGCTCCACCTGCATCACCACCGGCACGAAGTCTGCTGCGCTGCCTTTGAAGAAGCCGTAATCGATCGCGGCATCGGGCCAGTAGCAGCTGGCCTGTCCTGCCTCATCGAGCCAATCGAGCGTGCGCGAATAGCGTGCGATCACTTCGGCGATGGCCTGCTTGTCGAGCAGCGCTTGCAGCGCTTCTTCGCGGCTCACATACGCCCCGCTCATTTGCGGGAGGCCCACCACGCCGCGATATCGAGCGGAAAGCGCTCCTGCGCGGTCTTCATCGCCTCGCTCGCATCATCGGGCAGCGCGGGATCGTCGGTTTTTGGCAGGCCGCCGCCGGCCCCGGCAACCGGATCTACATATTCCAGCCGGATGCCATCGAGCACGGCCGCGAAATCGTGTGTCTCGTGGTGGTCAGACATCTGATGCGCGTAGAATGTCCATTTGTCGGTAAACGAAAGCAGGCAATAATAGAAATTGGGTTCCTGCCCTTTCCAGTATTCGTAGCGCAGCACGCCTTCCTCGGTGGCAAAAGTCTGCGTGATCATGTCGTGCATGATCGCCTCCCACTCTTCCTCTTTGCCGGGCTTGATCGTGAGATGGGCGAGCAGGGTGGTCATGCGGGGTTCTCCGTGGGGGTGATGGCAAGATGCAGGGAAAGCGTGCCGAGCATGATGCCCGGCTGGTGCAGAAATGTATTGCCCGGCGCATAGGCGATTCCGCCCAGCCGGTCACACAGCCGGTTCCAGGCAATCGTCTGCTCCAGCCGCGAGAGGCCGGAACCGGGGCAGATGCGCGGTCCTGCGGAAAATGCCAGATGGCGGGTCACGGCCTGCCGATCGAGCTTCAGGTCTAGCGGATCTTCAAATTCGTCCGGGTCGATATTCGCCGCGCCCCAGCGCAGATGCAGCGTCGAACCGGCGGGCACGGTGACGCCTTGAAACACTTCGTCCTGCCCGGTCATGCGGGTCGAAAGCCCCTGAGTGGGCGAGCGCAGCCGCATGCCTTCCTCGATAAAGCTGCGGATAGCCGCGCGATCCGTCTTCAACGTGCCAAACAGCCCGGGCCGCTCGCAAATCAGCTGCGCCTGCTCGACCAGCGCATATTGCGTGGTTTCAAGCCCGCCGATGATCATCGCATAGACGATCCCGTCGATCTCCGCGTCGGTCAGCTTGCGGTCCAGCGCCTCATAATGGACCTGCGTTAAAAAGCTGATCATGTCGTCCTGCGGCTGCGCGCGCTTGGTCCGCACCTGATCGCGCACATAGTCGGAAAGGCCGGCCAGCAGCCGAAACTTCTCGGCGGTCTGCTCAGGCGTCAGAATATTGTTGTGCCCGCAGCCGTGGACATAGGACATTACTTGCGCATTGCCCCAGATTTCCAGCCGGCCGATATCCTCCAGCGGAAAGCCGAGTACACTGGCCATCGCCAGCTGCGGCAGAACGCGCGCGAACTGGCTGACAAAATCGATTGTCGGCTCGGCAATCCAGCTGTCGATCAATTTATCGACGTGGCGCGTGATCATCGCCTCGTGCCGCTTCGCGCCGGGACCGACCCACGGATCGGTCAATTGCTGGCGGTGCGCGCGCCACAGGTCTGGCGTCGGGCGCAAGGTCGCGATCGATTGAACCATGGCATCCAGATCGGGCATTTCGCGCGCCAGTTTGCCGGTCTCGGCAATCTGCGCGATCAGCATCGAGAGCAGCGGCGGAAACCGCTCCCAATCGCGAACCACGCGCGCCACGTCGGCATATTTGGTCAGCACGAACGCATCGCGGTCCGGGGTCAGCCCTTCGCCGGGAAGGCGCAGCACCGGCGCCTGCGCATGCAGGATGGCATAAGCTTCATACCAATGCTCGGCTGCGCCCGGGCCAAACAAATCGACATCGGCAAGGCCGCGCGGGCATGCCATCGGGCTCAGCTCATGGTTCGCCTGCCGCATGCCCTCTCCCGCCAGCCAGATTGACAACCCGGCTTTATCGAATTGACCAGTTGTTGTGCGGCGCAGTTTGTCCGAGCCTCTGCTCACTTGCCACGCTCATTTTTAGGAGCACCGCGATGAGCCGGGTTGCCAAACTTGCCCCTTCGGAATGGGATCCGCGCCTGCGCGATGCGATCCAGCCTGACCAACTGACCGATCTCGAACAGGGCCTCAGCCGCTATTTCGCGCACTGCCCGGAGCAGATGCTCGGCCTTATGCAGTTTGGCCGCGCTTTGAAAGTCGGGCGGGCGCTGCCTGAGCGGCTGGTCGAGCTGGTGCGCCTGCGCATCGCGTTCTTCAACCAGTGCCGCAGCTGCATGGCGATCCGCTATGCCGATGCGCTGGCCGATGGCGTGAGCGAGGATCTGGTCTGCTCGTTGGAGCGCCCGCAGGAGGCCGAGAATCTTACCCCCGCCGAGAAATCCGCGATCCGTTACGGCGAGCTGATGGCCACCGATCATCTGGCCATTAACGAGGCGGTCTTTGCCGATCTGCGCCTCCATTTCAGCGAGGCTGAAATCGTCGAGCTGGGCATGACCTGCGCTTTCTTCGTCGGCTTCGGCCGCCTCGGGGCGACGTTGCACATGGTCGATGAACTGCCGGAGGCGTTCAAGGGCGAAGGCACGATTGCGCCGTGGGGCGAGGAACGGATCGTGGTGCGATGAGCGCACAAGAAGCTTCCAGCGTGGCTGCCGCCTGCCCAGCCGATCTGGGCATCAATCTGTTTGACGCGCAGCTCCACCAGTGTCCCTATCCCGCCTATCAGCGCCTTCGCGACGAAGCCCCGGCCTATTGTCAGCCGGGCACCAATATCTATGTCGTGACCCGCTATGACGATGTGCGCCGCGTGCTTACCGATGCCGAAACTTTCCCCAGCAGCGCCGAAGGCACCGGCTACGAACGCCCGACCAACAATATCGAGCGCCAGCGCAAGGTGCATGAACGGTTTGCCGCCAAGGGCTGGGTCCCCGCGCCCACGCTGGCCGGGCGCGACGATCCGAACCACCGCCAGATGCGCGCCATGTTCAACGAGGCGTTCAAGCCGAGCCGCATCAAGCAGATCGATCCGCTGGTCGAAACGCTCGCTTACGAGCTGATCGACGGCTTTCTCGCCGATGGCCATTGCGACTGGGTCAGCCAGTTCTGCGTGCCGCTGCCGCTCTATATCATCGGCCAGCAGATGGGCGCGAAGCGCGAGGATATCTGGCGGATCAAGGGCTGGACTGACGCCTTTTTCCAGCGCATCTCGATGATGCTGCCCGAAGAGCGCGAGATGGAAATGGTCGACCGCGAGATCGAGGCGCAGCACTATTTCCAACCGATCTTCGAGCGTCTGCGCAAAAATCCTGATGATTCGCTAATCAGCGTGCTGGTCAACACCGTGATCGAGGGCTGGGGCCGCCCGCTCAATGACAACGAGCTCCATGCCGAAATGATGGCCGATACCTTCGTCGGCGGCAGCGAGACCACCACCAACGCGCTGGCCGCCGGCATGAAGCTGCTGATCGAAAACAAGGACGTGTGGCAGCAGCTCAGGTCCGATCCCGAGCGCTATATGAAAACCTTCGTCGAGGAAGTGCTGCGGCTCGAATCCCCAGTGCAGAGCCTGATGCGCTTTTGCGCCAAGGACGCCGATTTCGATGGCATGGTCATCCCAAAAGGCGCGCTGATCAACGTTCGCTACGCCGCCGCCAATCGCGACGAGCGCGCGATTGAAAACCCCGAACGGCTGGATCTTGAGCGTCCGCGCGCTGCTGCGCATCTGGCCTTCGGCGCCGGCGCACACCACTGCCTCGGCGCGCCGCTGGCCCGGCGCGAGCTGACCTGGGGTTTTCAGGCGGTGGTCGACCGGTTCGAAGACATGCACTTTGACCCAGGTAAGAACGACTTTGCCATCCACCCCCACTTCCTGCTGCGCAGCCTCAAAGCGCTGCACATCGAGTTCGAACCCAAGAAGCGTTAGCCTATCCTTGTGCGGACAGCCCCTGCATCCGTTTCAGATAGCGGGCCAGCACATCGATCTCGAGGTTGACTTTGGTCCCTGATGCCAGCGTGCCCAGCGTGGTCACGGCGGCGGTGTGGGGAATGATGTTCAGCCCGAAATGCACCGATCCATCGGCCTGATCGTCCACGGCGTTCACTGTCAGCGAAACGCCATCGAGCGTGATCGAGCCTTTGGGCGCGATGAACGGCGCGAGCGCCGGCGGCGCGGCGATCACCAGCCGCCACGATCCGCCCTCGCGCTCCATCGAAACCACTTCGCCCATCGCATCGACATGGCCGGTGACGATATGGCCGCCCAGCTCGTCGCCCAGCCGCAGCGCGGGTTCGAGATTGACCGGTGCGTCTTCTTGCCACAGCGCGGGCGCAGTATGCGCGCGGGTCTCGCCTGAGACATCGACCGCGAACCACGCCTTGCCTGCCTCGCCGCCGCGATCCACCACGGTCAGGCACACGCCCGAACAGGCAATCGAGGCACCGATCATGATCTTCGCCGGGTCCATCGCGCAAGCCACAGTAACCCGTGTATCGCCCTGCAGCGCAATCCCGGTGATCCGGCCGACTTCTGTGACGATCCCTGTAAACATGCTTCAGCTCCCTTCGCGAACGCGTTCGTAGACTTCGAGCATATCGCTGCCAAGCGCCCGTTGGTCCGTGCGCTGCCAGCGCCCATGCGCCTCCGCCAACGATCCCAGCCCGATATCGCCGACGGCAGACAGCCCCCTGCCGATGATGATCGGCGCGCGATAGAACAGCAAGCGGTCCACCATGTCAGCCGCCAGAAACGTCGCCGCCGCGCTCGCGCCGCCCTCGACAAACAAATATTGCGCGTCACCGAACGCGCCGGGCGCACCGATATCCCCCACCGCGCGCCAGCCCTCGGGCGCTGTCCCCCGCGTCAACAGCCAACGCTCCGGGCTGCGCGCTTCGAGACCCGGGAGGCGCACGTTGAGACGCGGCGCGTCGGCGCGCAAGGTGCCGCCGCCCGCCAGAATGGCATCGCTTCGGGCCCGCATCGCATGGGCATGCGCGCGCGCCTCAGGGCCGGTGATCCATTGGCTCGAACCATCGCCCAGCGCGATCCTGCCATCGAGCGAGGTGCCAAGTTTCAGCGTTACATGCGGCCGGCCGGCGCGCGCACGCATCAGATAGCCCTCGAGCGAGCGCGTCGCGGCGGGTGATGTCAGAAGATCGGCGGCAATCCCGGCGGCGCGCAGCAGCGCCAATCCCGCCCCGGCCGTGCGCGGATCGGGGTCCAGGCATCCCGCCACCACCCGCGCGACGCCCGCCTCGCGCAGCAGCGCGGCGCAGGCGGGTCCGCGCGCGCTGTCATGCGCGCAAGGTTCCAGCGTGACATAGGCCGCAGCGCCGCGCGCGGCTTCGCCTGCCTGCCTGATCGCCTGGGCCTCGGCGTGCGGGCGTCCGCCCGGCTGCGTCCAGCCGCGCCCGATCACCCGGCCATCGGCGATGATCACCGCGCCCACGGCGGGATTGGGGCGGCTCAGTGGGCGTCCGCGCGCCGCAATCGCGGCGGCCGCGTCCATCCAGTCATGATCGCTCGCCACGTTGGGGGGCTACTTGTTGGCTGGCTTGGTCACGAGCTGGTCGAGCAGTTCGCGGTTCTTGCGCTCTTCCACCTGCTTTTGCGCGGCCCGCTCGGCTTTGCCGTCGTCATACATTTTCTGCGTGTCGATCCCGCTCGCCCGGCCCAGCGCGCGATAGACCTGCCGGGCCCGCTCTTCGCGCGCCTCCTGCTCGGCTTCTTCCTGCTTGGCGCGCTTGGTCGCTGCGATGTTTCCGGCGATGATCTCGGCATCGCTGCGGTCGTCGCGCCAGCTTTCGAAATAGATGATCTCCGGCGGCTTGGGCGGTCCGCGCCCTTCCTGCTGCACCATCACATAGAAAATGCCGCCTGTGACCAAACCGGCCAGCCCGAGCGCGCGCCAGCGATATTCGCTCGGCGCGCCAAGCACCGAGAAGATATCCCTAACCGCACCGGCCGGAGAAACATTGCGCCAAAAATCACTCATCGGCGCAGGAGATAGGCTGCCTGAGCCGATTCTGCCAGTGCACAGCCTGATTCAGCCGAATGGGCCGTACAATGTCCGGCCTTCGCGCTTGAGCCACTGGTTCGCGGCGGCGATGTCGCCCTCGTAGATCGCGGCCAGATGCGCATGAAACGCCGTGCTGTGATCGAAATGGGTCATATGCGCGACCTCGTGCGCCATCACCGAGCGGCGCACCGCATCGGGGGCCATGATCAGCCGCCAATTGATCCGGATGACCCCGCCTGCCGAGCAACTGCCCCAGCGCCGCTGCGCTGCGGAAAGCGCCAGCCGGGGCACAGCGACCCCGGCACGGGCACAATACTCTGCCAGATCCCGCGCGCCCAGCCGCATCGCCTCGCTTTCAAGCCAGCGGCGCAGCCGCCGCGCCATGGTTTCGGCCGGACCGCCCATGACCAGCGTGCCATCATCCAGCACCGGCTGGCGCGGGGCCGAAGGCAGCCAGTCGATCCGCAAGGTCTCGCCGCGATAGGCGATCGTGCCGCCCGGTTCGACCGTTTGCGGCGGCGGGATGCGCGCCAGTTGCTCGGCCAGCCAGTCGCTGCGCTGCGCGGCAAAGGCGACCGCATCGCTCGTGCGGCCCCATGTCGGCAGCGAAACCCGCGCTTCGCGGCCATCGGGCGCAAGTCGCAAGGTGATCCGCCGGGCATGGCGCAGCCGCCTCACCACAAGCGGCAAAGTGCGTCCATCAACCAGGACGCTGATCGGCTCGGGCATCGCGCGGCTCACCGGGCGCACGGGCGCACGCTTCATCCGGGCCAACCACGCAATCACGTTTCGTCATCCTGCACGATGTGATCTTCCAGCGGCCCGGCGAGCACTTCGCTGATCGCCTTGCCGATCACCGACTGGCCCGCGCGGCGCACCGCGGTGCGATCGCCGCATTCGAGATAATGCCAGTCGGGCAGCGGCTTGCCATCCGCGCGCAGGCGATAGGCGCATGTCGCGGGCAGCCAGCGCACTTCGCGCACCAGCTTCAAGGTCAGCCGCAGGCAATCGGGCACCATCGCCTTGCGGTGCCGGTAATCGGCGCAGCGCCCGCTTGAAAGATCGAGCAGGCGGCAGGCGACATTGGTGCGGATCACCTCGCCGGTGTCCTCATCTTCCAGCTTGTGCAGGCAACACTTGCCGCAGCCGTCGCACAGCGCTTCCCATTCGTCGCGGTTCAGGGCTTCCAACGGCTTGTCCCAGAACCGGTCCGGCGCGCTCCCGGAAGTACTCCCAGAATTGCTCAATGCACCCACTTCTCAAGTTCCGCCGCGACCGCCTTGCCGTCCGCTTCGGCGGGCAGGATCGCAATCGGCTGGCCCTCGGGCCCCATCAGGAAGGCAGCGCGGCTGTGGTCCATCAGATACGCGCCGGGGGCGGTTTCCTTGCCCTTCTGGTAAAATACCGCGTAAGACTTGGCGACCGCCGCCACTTGCGCCGGCGTGCCCGTCAACCCGATCAGCTCCGGCCCGAAGTTCGCCGCGAACTCGCCCACCACTTGCGGCGTATCGCGCGCCGGATCGATGGTGATGAACATCGGGGCCAGTTTTGCGCCCAGCGCTGGCTGGGCTTTGGCGAAGGCATGAACACCCTGCATCAGATGCTGCACATCCAGCGGGCACACATCCGGGCAAAAGGTATAGCCGAAATAGACCACCCGGTACCGTCCGGCGAAATCGGCGGCGCGCACCGTCTTGCCCTGCTTGTCGATCAGCGTGAAATCGCCGCCGATGGCTGCGCCCGCCAGCGGCGGCTCGGGCGATGCGCCGCTGCACGCGCCCAGCGCGGTGAGCGCGGCTGCGCAAAGCGCCGCAAGCAGCGGGCGCAAACGATGCGCAGGGCGGAAACCAGCGTGGACTACAGGGGACATGGCGCGACAGTTCATGCTCTGCTAACCCCCATCTTGCAAGGATGAGTCTGGGTTATCGTGGCCCAAACAGGAGGAAAACCGATCGTGACCAAATGGCTGAGCACTGCCCGCATGGGCCTGGCTGCCATCGCCGTGGCGTGCGCTTTTGCGCTGGCCATGCCCGCGCAGGCGCAATTTTCCGAAAGCTACCGGTTCCTCGAAGCGGTGCGCAAGAAGGAAGGCGACAAGGTCAACGATACGCTGAACGAGCCCGGCACCCAGATCATCAACACGCGCGACAAGACCACGGGCGAGAGCGCGCTGCATATCGTTACCGCGCGGCGAGATCTGCTGTGGATGCAGTTTCTTCTCGGCAAAGGGGCGAACGTCAATATCCGCGATGCGCGCGGCACCACCCCGCTGGTGGTGGCGGTCGGCCTCAATTTTCTCGAAGGGGTTGAACTGCTCCTGGCGCAGGGCGCGCGGGTCGATGAGCCGGACAATACCGGCGAAACCCCGCTGATCACAGCGGTGCATCGCCGCGATGTCGGCATGGTGCGCGCTTTGCTGAAAGCAGGCGCAAACCCCGACCGGCCCGACAACTCGGGACGCTCTGCCCGCGATTATGCGCAACTTGACGGCAAAGGCAGCGCAATGCTGAACGAGCTTGATAACGCACCCAAGGCCGCGTCCAGCGGAGCCAAGAAGACTTACGGCCCATCCTTCTAAACGAGTGTTCGCGCATGACCGATGCCCAGCCCCATACCCAGACTGATCCCGCGAATGATGAGCGCACCCTTGACGAGCTGCGCCTCGATCTTGCCCCGGCGATTGCCGATGCGGCGGTGTTCGATGGCTGGAGCGAGGCCGCCCTGGCGCAGGCCGCAGAGGCCTCTGGCGTCGATCCCGCTGCCGCGCGCTTTGCGTTCAAAGGCCGGGGCGATAAGCCCGATGCGATGGCGATGATCGCCGCATGGATCGGCAGCATCGACCGCGCGATGGCCGAAGCGCTGCCCACCGCCGAAGTGACGGCGCTGCCCATCCGCGAGCGCATTCGCCGCCTGATCCAGTTCCGGCTCGATCACATGGCCTGGCAGAAGGAGGCGCTGCGCCGCGCCCGCTCGGAAATGGCAAAGCCGTGGAACGTCGCGGCTGCGGCCCGGCTCGGTTGGTCGAGCGCCGACGCGATGTGGCACCTCGCAGGCGATACCGCGACCGACTACAACCACTATACCAAGCGCGCCACGCTCGCGGCGATCTACGCGGCCACGCTGATGGTCTACGCCGACGATACCAGCGAAGAAAGCGCGGATACCAAAGCCTTCCTCGATCGCCGGATCGAAGGCGTCATGCGCTTTGAAAAGGCCAAGGCGCGCCTGACCCGGCCACAGGACGAAAGCTTCAGCCCGCTGCGCGTGCTGGGCCGCTTGCGCTATCCGGCGCGCTGATCGCTTCAATTCGGCGCATCTAATGCGAATGACTTGCAATTGCTGCGGGGCTATGGCAGCGCATAGACCGTGACCCTTGATCAGCTTCCCATCGGCGTGCTCGCCCGCATCGCGCGGATCGACTGGAGCCAGCTTGTGCCCGAAGAAGCGCAGCGGCTGCGCGCCTTGGGCATCGATGAGGGGGCTGAGGTCCGGCTTTCGTATCGCGGTGTCTTTTTTTCCCGCGATCCGATCGCGTTGGAGATCGGGCGGATGACCCTGGCGCTGCGCCGGGTTCATGCCTGCGCGATGGAGGTTGAGCCGGTTCGCGCCGAAGCGGCGGCATGACCAATAAGCCCTGCGTGGTCGCACTCGTCGGCAATCCCAATGCCGGCAAAAGCGCCCTGTTCAATGCGCTCACCGGCGCACGCCAGAAAATAGCCAATTATCCCGGCGTCACTGTCGAGCGCAAGGCGGGGCGCATGGCGCTGCCGGCGGGAGAACCGGCCGAACTGGTCGATCTGCCCGGCGCCTATGGCCTCGATGCCACCAGCCCCGATGAGGAAGTGACCCGCGCGGTCGTCATGGGCGAAATGGCGGGGCAGGCGCAGCCCGATGTGCTCGTGATCGTGCTCGATGCCGCCAATCTGGCGCAGCACCTCGTGTTTGCGCAGGAATTGATCGCGCTGGGCCGCCCGGTCGTGGTCGCGCTCAACATGGTCGATCTGGCCGAGCGCGATGGGCTGGTGCTCGATCCCGCCGCGCTGCAATCCGCGCTTGGCGTGCCGGTGATCCCTACGGTGGCGGTGCGCAAGCGCGGGCTGGCCGATCTGGCCGCCGCGATTGCCGAGGCGCGAGGCCGGGTGAGCGCGCCCGCCGCCGCGCCGCGCGCGCACCTCACTTTGCCCGAGCGGCGCATGCTCGCGCGCGAAATGGCGCAAGGCGCGGTTTTGTCTGAATCCTCGCAGCACCGGATTCATTCGCGCGTCGATCATGTGTTGCTTCATCCCTGGGCGGGGCCGGTTATCCTGTTTGCGCTGCTGTTCGTGGTGTTTCAGGCGGTGTTTTCATGGGCAACGCCGCTCCAGGATGCGCTTGACGCGGCTTTTTCCGGGTTCGGCGGCCTCGTTCGCGCCGCGCTGCCGCCCTCGCTGGCGCGCGATTTCCTCACCGACGGGGTCATTGCGGGGGTGGGCGCTGTGGTCGTGTTCCTGCCGCAGATCCTGATCCTGTTTTTCTTCATTCTGACGATGGAGGCAACCGGCTACATGGCCAGAGCCGCCTTTCTGATGGACCGGATGATGGCGGGTGTCGGGCTTTCGGGCCGCAGCTTCATCCCCTTGCTTTCCAGCTTTGCCTGCGCGGTGCCGGGGATCATGTCGACCCGTTCGATCACCGATCCCAAGGACCGGCTGACCACCATTCTGGTGGCCCCGCTGATGACCTGCTCTGCGCGCCTTCCGGTCTATGCCGTGATCATCGCCGCGTTCATTCCAAACAGCCGGGTTCTGCCGGGGATCGGCCTCCAAGGGCTGGTGCTGTTCGCGCTCTATGTCGTGGGCGTGGTCGGCGCGATGGCGGTGGCGCTGGTGCTGCGCCGCTCGGTCACCAAGGGCGCGGCCTCGGGCTTCATCATGGAATTGCCCAAGTATCAGATGCCCACCGCGCGCGACCTTGCGCTCGGCCTGTTTCAGCGCGCTTGGGTGTTCCTGCGCCGCGCGGGCACGATGATCCTGACGGTCACCGTGGTGCTGTGGTTGCTGCTCAATTTTCCGCGTGCAGAAGCCGGTCAGGATCAGGTCGATGCCAGCGTGGCGGGCCATATCGCCAACGGGCTGGCGGTGGTGATCGCGCCGATCGGTTTCAACCGTGATATTGCGCTGGCGCTGATCCCGGCGATGGCCGCGCGCGAAGTGGCCGTCAGTGCGCTCGCCACGACCTATGCCGTGAGCGAGACCGATCCCGATGCGCAAGGCCGCGCGCTGGGCGTATCGCTCAAGGCGAAGTGGAGCCTCGCCACCGCGCTGGCGTTCCTCGCGTGGTTCGTGTTCGCGCCGCAATGCATGTCGACCATCGCGGTCACCCGGCGCGAGACCAACGGCTGGAAATGGCCGATCTTCATGCTGAGCTACATGTTCGGGCTCGCCTATCTGTTTTCCGGGTTGACCTACTGGACTGCGGTCGCCTTCGGGCTCGGTTAGTTTGGGGGAAAACCTGCGTATCTGCGCTGGCACCGTCCGGGCGCGATGCGCTAACCCGTATGCCACACGCAAAGGGACACGATTCGATGGCAGGCAGCGTCAACAAGGTCATCATAGTCGGCAATCTGGGTGCCGATCCCGAAGTGAAGAGCTTCCAGAACGGCGGACGCATCGCCAACTTGCGCATTGCGACATCCGAAAACTGGAAGGACAAAGCCACCGGTGAGCGCAAGGAGCGCACCGAATGGCATTCCGTGGTGCTTCAGTCCGATGGTCTGGTCGGCGTGGCCGAGCGCTATCTCAAAAAGGGCAGCAAGGTCTATATCGAAGGCCAGCTGCGCACGCGCAAGTGGCAGGATGCCTCGGGCAATGATCGCTACACCACCGAAGTGTCGGTGGGCATCAATGGCAACCTCACCATGCTCGATGGCGCGCAAGGCGGCGCCGGTGCAGGCGGCGGGGGTGGCGGCGGTCAGCGCGCGGGCGGCTGGAACGAAGGTGGTTCCGGCGGCGGCGCATCGGGCGGTGGGCGCTCAGGCGGCGGTTCATCCGGCGGCGGCTGGAATCAGGGCGGCGGCGGCTCTGGCGGCGGCATGGCCGATGACTTGGACGACGACATCCCGTTCTGAACGAGCCGCGCCCCTGCGCAGGCAGGGGCCTCAGTCAGGA
>NZ_CAMBTS010000070.1 GCF_945870625.1 Novosphingobium sp. Chol11
AGGGTGGCAAGGGCGCCCCTGATCATGTGGCGGACTTGCCGCAGGGCATTGATGCGAGATGGGCGCGCAGCACCTTAATCAGCTCAGAGGTAATCTGCCCAAGCGTAATCTGCCTAAGTGCAGCCTGCGCAAATGTGCGGCTTCCTTGCCGAAGCGCAGTCGGTTTCGCTCAGGCCGCTGCGGCGAGATAGCTGGCCTGCTTGATCGCCGCTTTGGCGTCGAGTTCTGCGGCTTCGAAGGCCCCGCCGATTAAGTCGGCCGCAATGCCCATTGCAGCCAACTCGTCAAACAGGCCACGCGCTGGTTCCTGCCCAGCGCAGAAGATGATCGTGTCGACTTCGAGCAGCTCGGGCATTCCGCCTTGCCGGATGTGGAGACCTGCGTCGTCGATTTTGACGTACTCGACCGCATTCAGCATTTTGACGCCGCGCCGCGCCAGCGTCAGCCGATGGGTCCAGCCGGTCGTCTTGCCCAGCCCGCTGCCCACTTTGCTATCCTTGCGTTGCAGCAGGAACACCTCGCGGTCTGCTCGAGCGACGCGCGGTTCTACCCCGGTCACGCCGCCGCGCGGATGGTTCTCGAAATCGACACCCCATTCGGCCGCAAACACATTGCGGTCGAGCGCGCCGGAGGGGCCGCTATGGGTGATCAGTTCGCAGACATCGAAACCGATGCCGCCTGCGCCGATCACGGCGACCCGCTTGCCAACCGGCTTGCGGCCCTGGATAACATCGATGTAGCCGACCACGCTGGGGTGATCGATGCCGGCAATGTCGGGCACGCGCGGGGTGATCCCGGTGGAAACGACGACTTTATCGAAACCGGCTGCCTGCAGTATATTGGCATCAGCGCGGACGCCGAGCCTAAGGTCGATGTTGTGCACTTCGATCATCCGCTTGTAATAGCGGATGGTCTCGTGGAACTCCTCCTTGCCGGGAATGCGCTTGGCGAGATTGAACTGGCCGCCGATTTCCTGCGATGCTTCGAATAGTGTTACGCTGTGCCCGCGCTGCGCCGCTGTGGTGGCGTAGGCGAGGCCAGCAGGACCAGCGCCGACGACCGCGATACGCTGGGGAGAGAGCACGGGCAGATAATTGAGCTGCGTTTCATGGCAGGCCCGCGGATTGACGAGGCATGAGGTCAAAATGCCAGAGAAAGTGTGATCGAGGCAGGCCTGGTTGCAAGCGATGCAGGTGTTGATCTCATCCTCGCGGCCTTCGATCGTCTTGCGCATGAATTCGCTGTCCGCGAGGAAAGGCCGCGCCATCGAGACCAGATCGGCATCGCCGCGCGCGAGCACGGCCTCGGCCACATCCGGCATGTTGATCCGGTTCGAAGTGATCACTGGCACACTGACATGCTGGCGCAGCCGCCCTGTAACGCCAGTGAAGGCAGCGCGGGGGACCATCGTGGCGATCGTGGGCACCGCGCTTTCATGCCAGGTGAAATGGGTGGAAATGATGGTCACGCCAACGCGCTCGAGCGCCTGTGCCAAAGTGACGATCTCATCCCAGCTCATCCCGCCTTCAAGCATGTCCATCGCTGCGATGCGGAAGATAACGATGAACGACGGGCCGACGGCGGCTCGCACCGCTTCGACGATCTCCAGCGCAAAGCGCATGCGGTTTTCAAACGGGCCGCCATATTCATCTTCACGCAGATTGGTTTTTTCGACGAGGAATGTAGAGATCAAATAACCCGCCGAACCGATGATCTCGACCCCGTCATAACCTGCTTTTTGCGCCATCGCGGCGCAGTGAGCATGATCGCTGATCTGCTTGGCGATCCCGGCCTTGTCGAGCGCGTTGGGCACATGCCGGCCGATGCGGGATTTGACCGCCGAAGGAGCGACCAGTTCGCGGGTGGACGCAAGTGGCCCCGGGTGCAGGATCTGCATGCAGATTTTCACATCAGGATCGGCGGCATGGACCGCGCTGGTCACCATCCGATGATTGCCGACTTCCTCGTCGTTGGACATCGTGGCCCCCCCGCGCGAGGATTCCGCATTGGGGAAGATGCCGCCGGTGATGATCATGCCCACGCCAGCGGCGGCGCGCTCGGCAAAATAGCCGGCCATCCGCTCAAAGCCGCCCTCCATTTCCTCAAGCCCGGTATGCATCGAGCCCATGATCGAACGGTTCTTGATCGTGGTGAAACCAAGATCGAGCGGTTCAAGCAGCTTGGGATATCTCATCGTGCACCTTGTAATCCTGGTGGGCCATCCTGTTGGCAATCAGGGCCTGAAACCGCGTTGCCAGTTATTCCGATACCGTCCGCCTCGATGGTCGCAATCGCCATAAGTGCTAACCCGCCCAACAGGCAAGGCTCCCCGTCAGCCGCTGAGCGGATCGCCAAGGGGACTGGCCGCAGCAAAGGTGAGGCTCGCCCGATCAACCCGCCTAGCTCCAAAGGAGCACAGCCCAACGACACGAATGTCGGCATCTGCCGCGACAGATGCCTGGAGAACCTTCGAACTTTGCCGATACCGTGGTCTGCCGCTGGGATCGCCGCCTGTCAGACCTTGGGTCGCTTGTTGGCAGCAGCACCGATTCGAACCTGGCATTGCCCCTGATAGATGTGTTCGGGCTGGAAATGCGTCAGCTCCGTCGCGCGGGTCATGAACAGGTTCACGGTGTTGGTCGCCGGATCAAAGCCATTGATCACGATCGCGTTGATCAGGTCCCCGGAAATCGTTGCGGAGAGTTCGGCCCGTTCAGGCCAATAATCGATGACACGTTCAAAGCGGCCGCGTCGCAGCGGGGCGATGTGATCGGGGTCTTCGATGATCCGGGTGCGCGGATTGACCGGTTCAGGCTTCTCGTATGTTTCAGGCGGGCCTTTGGTGCGAACCGGACTGTTCGGAAGGAACAAAGTCAGGCGATGAACCGCATCGTATTTCAGGTCGGCCGCCGTTTGCATTTCGGCCGGATCATAGTTGGTCACGTGCCGGATCGCACAGATGAGCAGTCGGTCGGGGATGCGCGCGGGCTTGGCGGCATTCTTTTGCCGGGCAGAAGCAGCTTTGGTGGCATGCAGAGGAGATAGCGTAACGCCAAGAGCAAGCGCTCCGGCCACGATTGCGGTTCTGATCAGCATGGAATTTCCCGTTGGCATGGGGTTGAAGCGACGATTCTCTGGCTCGAAGGCCTGACCGCTCCCTTCGAAGGAAATTGTGTCAATCAAATGAAACAAAACCTCGCCATGGAGGTTGCTATGTGGGTTAAAGATTCGTTGCGCGCCCAACTTCTGGCCAAGGTCCGCATTATCGCGGGCGGCCTGCTGCTTGGGTTCGCTGCTTTGGCGGCTTTGCCGCAGAGCGCACTGGCTGACAACACGTCAGGCAACTGGGCCGAATCATCGCAAACGAATGCGGCTGGGGCCGCGCTGCCGATTGGTTCCACCACGGCGCACATCGGCCCTGCCAGCGCGCCATTATTTGTCAGCGTAGCGGCGCCGGCATATGCTGCTTCCGGGACTAACCCCTCCGTCTATACGCCCCCCGCGTATAGCGTGCTCGACGACGGCGGGTTATCGTTCGGTGCATCATCGCGGAGCCGCGCGCTTGTTTGCCTTACCATGGCGATCGCTTATGAAGCGGGGCGGGAGCCCCTTGCCGGGCAGCAGGCCGTCGCCCAGGTCATTCTGAACCGAACGCATGTCCGGCGTTTTCCGGGGTCGGTGTGCGGCGTTGTTTTCGATGGCTCGCAGCGCGTAACCGGTTGCCAGTTCACGTTTACTTGCGATGGTTCGATCCGCCGCCGTTTGCGTGAAGCAACGCTGGAAAGCGCAAGGCTTGCGGCAACTTCGGTGCTCTCGGGCAAGGCGCCCGATTGGGTAAACGGTGCCACGCATTATCATGCAAACTATGTATCGCCCTATTGGGCGGGATCCGGCACCCGCGTCACCCAGATTGGCGCGCACATCTTTTACCGCATGCCCGGCGACGCTGGCACTTCTGCCACAGCCTCGCTCAGTAACAACGAGCCCGCAGTTCCTCCACTCAAGAGCCGCAGCGCGCAGCCTCGGCAATTTCAGCAAATCCGCTTGCGCGCATTTTCGCCTACTGCGCCAAAGCCGCTGTTTGCGCCTTGGGGCGTGCCGATGGCCGCCGCCGCGCCCACCACGGGTGCGTTCCCCGGACAGAATTGATCGGAGCGATCCGTGTCAGCCTATGCGGCGAATGATATAAGGATGGGCAGGTTTTCCGGTTAGCTCGACTGTCGTTTCCAGATGATGCCGCCCGTGATCTGGATGTGTGGCCTCGACTGAGATCGTGATGGGCCATCCGATCCATCTTGTGCCTTCCGTAAACCCGAATGCGGTGCGCTGTCCGGCGCTCTCGCGCTTGCGTTCGATCTCTGTCACCGCCCCGATAGTGTCGCCCATTGCCGCAAGCGCTTTTGCTCCGGCGGTGCGCGGGTTAAACGGCAAAGCATCGGGCTCCACGGTCACGAACGACCGCAGCCGATTGATGATTTCGGGCGTAAACCCCCTGATCAAGCTAAGTTCTTCGATGCTCATTAAGTATCCATTGCGCGGCATGATCCCCCGTTTGGCATAGAATGGCGCTTCAGCGCCATCGGGCAGCGCTTCGTCGTCTGGGTCTTGCCAATCTATCAGCGAGTCGCGGGCAATGGCCATCTGGGCGCTATCCAGCCCGGCCTCGTTCAGCATGCGCTCGATCACCGGCGACCCGATCCGGTTGATCGCAACTTTGCCGCGTTCGTCGATCAAGGTCATCACCACCCGCGTATCGGCAAAGTTCAACTCCTGGCTCCGCCCGTCAAGCAGCGCCAATGTCGCGATGTCGCGGTTTATCAGGCCGTGCAGCGTTATGGCGACGCCTGCTTCTGCGGCCAGCCGCGTCCGCACGCTGGAAACCTCGCCGCCTCCTTTGGCAATGTCGATCCGGGTCGCGCTGATGATCGCCAGCGAGACTGCCGCAAAGACGGCAATGCTCGCCACTGCCGCAATCAGGGCATAGCCGCGCTCCTCGGGGTCTCGCGGCGCCAGCCTCATGGGATCTTGCCGGTACTCTTGAACGGTTCAAGCGTGCGGATTTTGCTTCGCAGTTCATCGGTTGCTGCGCGGGCATCGTCAGGGTTCGCAATGACATGCGGCTTGAGCAGCACGATCAGTTCGGTCCGCCGGTCGGTATTGCGATGGGTACCGAACAGTCCGCCCAGAACGGGGATTTGCGAGAGGAATGGAATGCCGTTCTTGCCAAAGGTTCTGGTGTCGCTGAACAGCCCGCCAAGCGCGATAACCTCACCATCACGTACCGAGACCGTTGTCGCGATCCGCCGGGTCGAGATAGTCGGCGACTGGCGCTGCGTCGCAGAGCCTGCTGCCGATGAACTGATCTGGCTGACTTCCTGAGAGACATCGAGCTGGACCATGCCGCTCGCGTTGACACGCGGTGTGATCTTCAGGATCACGCCGGTGTCCTTGTATTCGATAGTGTTGATCACCGCGTTGGTGTTGCCCACCAGATTGGTCGCGGATCCAGTAGAGATCGGCACCTGATCGCCCACTTGCAGCGCCGCGCTCTGATTGTTGAGCACGAGCAGCTTTGGCGCCGACACCACTTTCACATTGGTGCGCTCCTGCAGTGCATTGAGCGTGGCGGTGATGCTGGAGCCGCCATAGAAAAACGAAAATCCAGGGTAAGTCTGCACGGGGACAGGCGTGGAGCCTTCAGAATAACCCACCTGGCTTGATCCGCTCAGGTAATTCCATTGAACGCCATAGCGCAAGTCGTCGGTCAGGCTGACCTCGGTGATCGCCGCTTCGATCAGCACCTGTTGCGGCGCAAGATCAAGCTTGCGCAGAGCATCCTCGATCGTTGCATATTCCCGCGGCGTTCCCAGCACGATGATCGCATTGTTGGTCTCATCGGCAGTAACCCGCGCGGTCGTGCCGCCGCCTGATCCGCCGTTGGCAGAGGCGCCGTCTGGTGAGTTCGGCCCGGAACCGGGAGCCTGGCCGAACGCCGGACGAGGCAGGGAGCTTCCGCCAGACGCACCATTCTGCGCCGATCCATTCTGGCCATTCTGGGACGTTCCGCCTTGCGATTGGTCGTTTCGATCTGCGAAGGCATCGTTGCTGTTCCCGCCCGAACTTCCTCCGCCCACGCCATAGGCGGCGTTAATGGTGCGCGTCAGATCCCGCGCGCGGCCATTCTGCACGCGATAAACAAAGATCTTGCGCTCGTTGCTCTCGCCCTCACGGTCGAGAATTTCGACCCAGCGCTTTACATCGGTGAGATATTGGGGCTGCGCGCTGATCGCCAGAATGCCGTTAAGCTGATCCATCGTGATCAGCCGAACCAGCCCGCGCGTTGGCGAATCTGCGGCATTGATCAGCTTGTCGATCGAAGGCGTGATCAGCCGGGCATCGGTGCGATTGGGTACAAACAGCGCGAAGCTGGTGTTGCGAAGCCAGTCGACATCGAATTGTTTCAGCACATCGCGCGCGCTGGCGCGCTGGCCGGTCGTGCCGGCGATCGTGATGGCCCCGGTTGCGGGGTCAGTCGCGGTGACGACCCCTGGAAGAATCGAGTCTATGACTTTGCGAACTTCATCGGCATTGATGAACCGCAGGGTGAAGATTTCGGTGCCAAATCCGGTCGAATCAGGCGGGATCAGCCCTCTCGCTGCGGCTGAATTCTGGATTTCAAATCCGCCGGCCACCGGAACCATCGCCAGATTGCTCCGGCGCAAAGCCCGCTCAAACAGATCGAGCAGCGAAGATTTCGAGACCGGGCCAGCCGTGACAAGATTGACCTTGCCGCTGACACTGCGGGCAATCACATAGTTGCGCTTCAGAATGTCGCCCAACACCGCCTGAGCGACGACAGCTACGTCCGCATCCGGAAAATTGACCCTGATGTCGCCAGATTCCGTTTTGAAATCGACAATTTTGGGCATGACCGGCGGAGTTTCCGTGCCGGGCACGATGGTGGCGCGGATCTGGTAATCCTCGCCGGGCTGGGGCGGCTGGGCTGGCGTCGGCGGCTCTTTGCGGGGGACGCTGGGATCGCCCATTTGCGCAAGCTCCGGGGTTGCCGGGATTGGAATGGGATCGGGCGCTGCGGCGACCGATGCCGTGCTGGTCAGCGCGATGATAACGATGGACTTGAGGCGCGGATGTGAAGGGATCATTGGCCGTCTTCCGGGTTTTCAGGGGCGGGCGCGGCGGGTGCGGCGGCGATCGCGCCATAGGCTGCGTTGATACTTTCGGTGCCTCGGGTAAGGCGGGCACCGCTCGCTGTAAGTCCCGATATCCGCCATCCGGCAACTTTGCCGCCGGGGCCGACATAGCGGATTCTTCCGGTCTTTTCTTGCACCACAGCGACCAGCCCGCGCCCGCGTTGCACCGTTCCGGCGATCACTGCGCCGCCCAGCGCATCAGTCGGCGCGGCAGCGGCCTCGGCGCTGGAATTGCCGGCAGGGCTGAATAGATCGCGCTTGCCCAGAAACGTCGGCACCGACACCAGCGGTGCTTGCGGTGGCGGTGCGACGCGCTTCTGGCGCGAGGGTACGCCGCCGACCGAGAGCTCTTCGGCATAGGGCAGCATAACCTGAAGCACAGCCGCAGCCGCGAGCACCGGCACGATCAGCGCCGGCAATCGCGCTCTGCTACCGCTTGGCGGCAGGGCGATAGGGAATCGATGCTTCAATTTGAACATCCAATGCGGAAGCTTGACCGGTCACCAGCGCTTCATCGGCGCCAATGACTAGTGCGGTGATTGTAAGGAACGGCTTCGAATTCTGAATGCTGGCGAGCAGCAGGTTTAGCTGGCTGGAGGATATCCGCGCGGTGATTCTGGCGGCGGCCTGTCCGGCTGTGGGCGCCGGGATATCTTCGCCGCCGCGAAAGTCGCCGCCTAGCGTGATGATGGCGGTTTGCATCCTTTGCCGCAGCGCCTCGCCCGCGCTGGCTGCATCGGGCGCTGTGAGCACAAAATCGCCAAGCAACCGCTCGTGCGCTTCGGCCATGCGGCGCAGGCGCGGTATGGCAGCGATATTGCGATCATTGGCGCTGTATTGCAGAGCAAGCTGGCGCCGCTGCGCTGCGCGCTCATAAAATCCTGAGACCAGTGGCCCCACGATCACGAGCGCGATGAGAGCAATCAGCGCGAGCAGAATGAACAGGGCGACCGCCTGCGATTGCCGGGGCGTGAGCGTGCGCGTGGTCATTGTCTGGTTATCCGTAACGTCACTTCAAACGGCTGTCCGAGGGCATTCTGCCCTGCCGAGGACGAGTCGCTATACCGCTCGACGCGCAAACCTGCCCGGCGCAGTCCGCCCGCAATGTCGGCTTGTGGTGGGCGGTAGCCACTTAAACGCAAGGCGTCGCCTTGCCAGGTATAGCGCTGCACCCAAACGCCTTGCGGCAGCGTTGCGGCAATGCGCGCGAGCATGTCCATGGGTTCGCCGGTCCGGCGCGCATCGACCGTAGCCGCGGCAAAACCGTCTGCGCGGGCGATCTGCGCATTGATCCGGCGCACGGCGCCTATCGCTGGTTGCTGCTGGGCGACGCGCGCCTCCAGTATCTTCACTGCCTCGCTGTCGCGCCAGACCAAGATTCCGATGTTGAGGATGAGCAGCATTCCGACTGCGATCCACAGCGGCATTGCTCCGCGGCTTCGGTTGCGCGCCAGCCCGGCCTTTTGCAGCATCGGCAGGAAATTGATCGGCGGCACTTCCAGCGGCTCGGGCGTGGCGGTCAGGATGCCGAGGCACGGCTGATCAAGTCGTGCGAGCGCTACGCTCAGCGCATCGGCTGCGGGGCGCGGCATGGCGGCGACCTCGACCTGCATCCGGCCAGTAGTTTCGCTGCGCGACACGATCCGCGTGGCGATGAGCATATCCTCTGCGGCCATAGGCATGATCCGCGCGCCATCAAGCTGGATCATGCTCTCCAGATCGCGAGGGATCATGGCCGGTCGTTCGATCATCCGGGTCAAGCAAAAACCGGCGGGAAGAATGATTGTCACGGGGCCCAGGCGCGCCGGATATGGCGCCGCTGGATCGAGCCGCGTCAGAAATTCGCCAGTCTCCGGCTGATAATCCGCCAAAATCCTGCGCGTCGTTTGCCAATCTCGCAGGCGCTGCGGCACCAGCGTGCTGAGCTGGTCGAGCCACCAGCTCACACCCGCGCTGATCCACCGTCCGACGGTCTGCATGTCGGCGTCCAATATGCCGCGTCCGCTCATATGCTACCCTTGCAATCGTCGGTTTGCAGATCGCGGTCGCAAGCATCACCGTTGGCCGCGCGCAACCGCACCACTAAGTCCGGCCATGACCGCTTGTCGCCAGACGGGAATTCGAGCCGCACGCTGATCAGCGAAGGCAGCACTTTGCGGTTTGACCAGCGGTTTTGCCAACGCGAAACCACTCCGCCATTGCCTTCGCTATCGGGCGCGGGGCCGAAATAGCGCAGCGAAAAAGCCGCCGCGCCTGAAAGTATGCGTTTGGCGACCCACCCATCGACGGTTGCCTGACGCCGATCAACTGTCTCGTTCACCGAAGACAGGCGATAAAGCATCAGATCACCGCTCCGTTCCAGCCGCAAGCGATAGCGCTGGAATGCGTCGCCTGCGGCATTGTCCGGGGGCGCGCCATCGAAGTCCATCACGAACTCGTTGCCTGAAAAATCGATGGTCGAGCCCGTCTGGGGGTTCAGCGAGGGCAGAATGTGCGCAACCCGGTGGCGCAGCGCGAACTGCGCATCGGCGATTTCATCGAGCTGGGCTTCCTTTGTGGCCGCCAGCCGCTGGCGCAGATCCATCCGGCCAATACCGATCATCATCACGGCTGAAACCATGGCCACCATTGCCAGGCTGACCAGCATTTCGATCAGCGTGAAGCCCGACTGACCGCAGGAGGGTTCGCGTTTCAGGCGGCTGGTTTGCATCATGGCTTGATCCGCACCGTGCTCAATCGCAAAACTTCGCGACCTTTGCTTTTTACCGCGACGGACACTTGCTCAAGCGGATGGCGGTCAAGCGGGTCGGTTTGTGCGTAAGGTTCGCGCGCAACCGACCAAGTGTAGCCCCGCCATTGTCCGGCGTCTGCGGCATTGACGTCGGCCACCTGATCCAGCGCCGATTGCGCCACCATCAGCGCCTCGCGACGTTGGTGCACTGCCAGCCGCGTTCGCGCATCTTGCGTTGTGGTGCCCACGAGCGCGGCGGTCATGGCGGCGATAATCACCAGCGCAATCAGCGTCTCGATCAGTGAAAATCCCTGATCGTGCGGGCAGGATCGCGCCCATCGTGGTTGGCCAGAAGGAAAAGTCACTGTTCGATCACGAGACGAGATGTCGCTGCATCGACGTAAAACCGCTGGCGCTGCGAAGCGGTCTTGATGGTGCCATAGCCGCCGCTTGCTGTTCCATCGGCATAAAAGACAAAACCTTGCGCTGGCCAATCGAGGTTGACCTGCGGTGGCAGGATCAAAGCTGGCCTGCGGGAGGAGGCCGATCGCAGCATCTTGCGAGCAGGCGAATACCATACCCGGATTGGCTGGTCTTGCGCGATCGCATCGGCGTGGGCCTGGGTCAGTGCCAGCTTGAGCGTCATACGCGCTTCGATCTGTGCGCTCCGGGCGAGCTGATTCTGCAAAGCGGGAAAGGCGATTCCAGTCAGCAAAGCCGCAATGGCCAGTGCCGCCAGTAACTCGATCAGCGTGAACCCTGCATCGCGCAGAGATCTGCGTTGCTGATTACCAGTTGCCGACATCTTTGGCCTCACCAGTGCCGCCAGCGGCACCGTCGGAGCCCAAGCTATAGACGTCTGCCTCGCCATGATCGCCCGGAGATTTGAACAAGTAGGGCTTTCCCCAAGGATCCTTGAGCGCGGCTGCGTCGGCAATGTAGGGGCCGTTCCAAGTTGTGTCGCTCGAAGGAGCTTTCACCAGCGATGCCAACCCTTCCTCGGCGGTGGGGTAGCGCCCGGTATCGAGCTTGAACAGCTCGAGCGCAGCAGCAATGTTCTTCGATTGTATCTGGGCAGTCTGCGTGCGCGAACTGCCCAGATACCGGATCACTTGCGGGCCGACGATGGCCGCCAACAGGCCCAGAATGGCCAGCACCACCAGCAGCTCGATCAGCGTGAAGCCCCGCTCGTTCCGGTCACGTATTTTCATTGGGATACCGCCAGTTCATTGAAACCAAGGATGGCCGACATGACAGATGCAATGATCACCGCCACGGCTGTGCCTAAAAAAACGGTGATGGTCGGCGTAAGGATTGCAACAAGACGTTCGAGCCGGGTTCGTACATCGCGATCAAGCACCACGGCAAGCCGCGTCAGCATGAGCGCCAGCTGCGACGTTTCTTCGCCGGTGCGAATGAAGCCTATGGCCAGGCGCGGCAACATGCCGGTTGCAGCGAGAGGGCCTGACAGGCCGCCGCCTTCGCGCACACCTTCGGCGATCCGGCCGATTGCGGCGCCGATCGCGGTGTTGCCCACCGTGCGCTGCGACAGGGCCAGCGCCGTCGGCAAGGCAACGCCGCCTTCGAGCAAAGCGCCGAGCGTATGCGAGAAACGTGCGGTTTCGATCCGGCGCGCCAGTTCGCCAATTAGCGGAAGTCCCAGCATCAGCTGATCAATGCGCAAGCGGCTCGCCGGTCGGCCAAGCAGTTGGCGCAAAGCCAGACCTGCCAAAATTACCGCGGCCAACATCCACAGCCCATAAGCGCGCAGGAACTGACTGGCCGAGATCACCGCCATGGAAGCGAACGGCAGTTCGGCCTGGCTGCTATCGAGCAGGCGCTCGAATTGCGGCACGACAAACAGCAACATCATCAGGATCACCCCGACGGCAATCACCGAGAGCGCGATCGGATAGATCATCGACGTAATCACCAGCCGCCGCAGCTCGGCGGCCTGCTCCAGCATTTGCGACAGGCGCTCCATCGCCTCGCCCAGCCTGCCGTTGGCTTCGCCCGCTTCAGCCATCGCGGCCTCGCCGGGGGTGAACAGCGCAGGATTATCGAGCATGGCGCGTGAAATCGGCGCACCTTCGCGCACGGCACTCAGCAGAGCGCCCATTGCTTCCGCTGTGGCCGGATCGGAAATATTGCCGACCGCCAACGCCAGCGCACGATCGAGCGGCAAGCCCGCCTTGAGCAAGACCGCAAGCTCCGCGATGACGGCGCGGCTGATCGCGCTGTTGCGCCGCGATATACCCTCGTTGCCGCTCGCCGCGCCGCTGCCGCCTGTGACCAATCGCAATTCGACCGGGGTGTTTCCGCTGCGGCGGATCAGCGCAAGCGCGTCGCTTTCGCTCGCGGCGTCAAGCTGCCCCGCGACAATCCTGCCATCGCCGCGCAGCGCGCGATAGCGAAAGGCGGGCACCGCGTTCATTCGCCGCTCGCAACTCTGAGCACTTCCTCGATCGTTGTCAGCCCCTGCGCTGCCTTGGCATAGCCTTCTTGCAGCAGCGTGCGCTGGCCGGAGGCGCTGGCGCATTCCTCGATTTCGCGGGCATCGGCCCGCTTCAGGATCAGCCGCGCGATCGCATCATCGACCGGCAGAAAATCGAACAATGCGATCCGGCCGCTATAGCCCGTGCCATGACACGCGACGCAGCCAGTGGCGCGGAAGAACTGGCTGGCTTCCAGGGCTGCGGCATCGATGCCCAGCGATGTGATCAGCGCATCGTCGGGTGTGAACGGTTCGCGGCAATGCAGGCACAAGCGCCGCACCAGACGCTGCGCCAGCACCCCGGCAAGCACCGAGCTGAGCAGGAAAGGCTCCACTTCCATGTCGATCAATCGGGTGATCGCGCCGGCTGCGGTGTTGGTATGGAGGGTCGAGAGGATCATATGGCCGGTCAGCGCCGCCTGAACGGCAATCTGCGCGGTCTCGACATCGCGGATTTCGCCAACCATGATCGCATCGGGATCCTGCCGCAAGAATGATCGCAATGCCGTGGCAAAAGTGAAGCCGATGCCGGGCTGCACCTGGGTTTGCACCACGCCGGGCAGCCGGTACTCGATCGGGTCTTCGACCGTGAGCAATTTGCGCTCGACCTGATTGAGCTCAGAAAGCGCGGCATAGAGCGTTGTGGTTTTGCCGCTGCCGGTCGGCCCGGTCACCAATACGATGCCATAGGGGCGGTGGATCGCCTCGCGAAACTGCAGCACCAGCCGGTCATCGAGGCCCAGCGCGCTGAATTCCAGTGCCAAATTGGAACGATCCAAAATGCGCAGCACCACGCTTTCGCCGTGGATCGAAGGCGCGGTGGCGACGCGCAGATCGATTTCGTGGCCGCGCACCGCCAGCCTCAGGCGGCCATCCTGCGGAATGCGGCGTTCGGCAATGTCGAGCCCGGCCATGACCTTGATCCGGGCCACCACCGACGAGCGCATGGCCTGTGGCAGCCGGGTGACCGGGCGGAGCATGCCATCGATGCGGAAGCGCACGACGAGACTGTCATCGCTCGGTTCAAGGTGAATGTCGGAGGCGTGCTCGTCGACTGCCTCGGCGATCAGACGGTTGACCGCGCGAATGGCGGGAGCATCGCTGATCAGATCGCGCATCCGGTCGATGTCGCCCGATTCCACGGCATCGTCGAGCACGACTGGATCGTCCCCAGCGTGGCACAGCCGCTCGATAACCGCTTCGATGTCGCTGGCGCGCGCCAGCACGCGCTCCACCCGGCGCTCAAAGGTGAAGCGGAACGCCGGCTCGATAAAGCTGTCGAACGGATCGACCACCGCCACGCAGATCTGCTGATCGTCGATCGCGATCGGAACAGCGCGAATATCGCGCAGAAACTCGGCGGCGACCGGCCGTTCCAGCGGCATTGGCTCGCGCAGCATCTCGGCGCGGGCTTGCGGCAGGCCGCTGGCGGCAGAAAGATGCTCGCATAGCGCCTGTTCCGACATCAGGCCGAGGCGGGTAATCACGGATTCGATGCGCTCGCCGCTTTCCTGCTGCACCAGATGCGCGCGGGCCAGCGCTTCGCGCGAAAGCATCGCGCGGTCCGCCAGAACTTCGGAAATTGACAGCGATGGATTGGAAGAGGCGGTTTCCGGCGATGCTTCGTGCAAATGCGCCTTTTCACCGCGCGAATGCGATGACCTGCGCGAAGCGGCATCAGCGTCCTTGGCGATATTCGCGTTAATTAACACCAGAAACCTCGCGGTGAAGCCAAAACACGGCAAGACCCTAATGAAAACAGGCCCAAAATCAACCGGGCCCCGGCCCACCGGCATCACTCTCAGCGCCTTATGGGGGCAATGCGTCATTTGTGTTACGAGCACTTGCCGCCGGGCAGTCCCCGTGCCGGAGGGCTGATGGAACTGCGTTTTGGGTCATTGTGCAGTTGCTCCATCGAGGCAGCAGTCGCTTTTCCAAGACCAAATGTCGGGGAAGGGCTGGCCTCGTGCGGATCGGCCCTTTGCCGGATGCGATCAGGCAGGGCCGATAGCTCATGCCGCAAAACCTGAGGGTAAACCTTAGGTATGCGGGCAAACGACCGCGATTATCCCGGACCGCAACAAAAGAATCACGTTTCTGTCATGTGCCGAGGCTAAGACGCGAATGCCAGTCTGCTTCGGGCTGGGAATCGGGGGAGTGCGTAAGAAAAAATTTTGAACCTCGCAGGACCTGCCAAGCATTCAAATCTGAATTTGAATGCTGCGGAGGTCTTTTGTGGCGTGCCTCAAATATGGTGCAACCTTTGCCCTGATTCGCAATCGCTTGTTAACCACTTTTTGGCCGCAAATTGTGATGTTCCCGATTTTATAACATTTAACGCAGTCCGATTAATTTAACGCAGTCCGATTAATTTAACGCAGTCCGATTAATTTTCAGTTTACTCTCGAAGTCCTTTAGGAGGAATTTACCAATGGCTAACTTCAAGTCCATGCTGCTTGCCGCGACCGTCGTCGCTGGCACAGTGGCTTCGCCTGCGTTCGCGCAGACCACCCAGATCCCGCTTCCTGCTCCGTCGACCTTCGACGGCGCTCTGCATGGCACTGGCGCTTCGTCGATCAACAACATCGTTCCGCGCATGGGCAACTGCATCGGCATCGACAACGCGCGCGGCAACTCGTCGGGTTCGGCTTTCACCTTGGTTCCTGCTGGCCTTTACACTGACCCGACCGCATCGCTCTCGCTCGATTGCTCGATCGAAGCACAGAACCTGCAGCCCAACAGCCAGGTAAAGTATGTTTCGACCGGTTCGGGCTTTGGTCGTCAGATGTGGCGCAATTTCCGCGACGATTTCCTCGGCAGCGCAACGCCAACGGCTGGCGTGTCTAACCCGTTCAACACCGCAGCAATCCCTGCAGTCATCGGCAACGGTACCGCTGAAGCCCCGCAATTCCCGGCTGTCCCAGCAACCAGCTGGTCGAACGTGCAGTTCGGTTTCACCGACGCGCCCGTCACGCCTGGCGACATCGTTACCTACAACACCCGTGCAGCCCCGAGCGCTGGCGCAGCCATCGCGTTCCCGCTTTACCTGCTGCCGGTCGCGATTGCTTATAACGCGCGTTATGGCATCAACGCCGCTGGTGCGGACATGTTCTTCAACGCTCGTGGTCGCGGCATCGTGAGCCCGGCTACGGGGGCTCCGTTTGCGGCTATCCGTTTGCCGAAGGCTGCCTATTGCGGCATCTTCAACGGCACGCTGAAGAACTGGAATGAGCCGATCTTCAAGTCGGCTAACCTCAACACCGCGCTGTTCGATGTCAGCAACGACACCGCAGCGCGCTGGGCCGCCGATGGCGCGCCGATCCGTCTGGTTGGCCGTATGGATCGTTCGGGCACCACCGACATCTTCACGCGCCATCTCGCTGCTGTTTGCAACGCAACGAGCGCTCCGGGTGTTGCTCCGACCGGCACCCCCGGCCGCGCAAC
>NZ_CAMBTS010000071.1 GCF_945870625.1 Novosphingobium sp. Chol11
ACCAAAGGCGAGCTGAAGCGGCTGAGCGATGTGCCCGGCCGCTCGCTGCTTTCGCGCATCACCGATCATTATCTGCAAATCATCGCCAATCAGGCACCGATCGGTTTCGAAGCGGAGTTCGTCAACCAGCGCGGCCGCACCATCCTCTATCGCGGCATCCTCCTGCCGTTCTCGTCCGATCAGCAGGCGATCGATTACATTTATGGCGTGATCAACTGGAAAGAGCTGGCCGGTCAGCAAACCACCGATGCGCTGCTGCTTGAGATCGACAAATCGCTTGGCCGGGTTGATCAGAGCCAACCCGCGCAGCGGCGCTCGCCTGCGCTGGCGCTCTCGGCCTGGGCCGATGGCCCTGCCAGCACTGGCCCGACGCTCGATCTTGGCGAGATCGGCACCGAAATCGTCGAACCTTCGCTGGCCTTTATCGCGCCGCCCGGCAGCGATGGATTGCCCGATCCGGAGTTTGGCTGGTTTCACGATGAGCCGGAATCGCTGGCGGACTGGCTGGCCTCGGCGCGCGTTCTGGCGGCTTTGGCGCATTCCAGCGAGGATCGCACCCGCACCGCGCTTTATGAAGCGATCGGCCGCGCCTGGGATTTTGCCCTCGCCGCCGCGCAAGCGCCCGATGACTATGCCGAAATGATCGCCGATGCCGGGCTCACCATGCAGGAACGCGCGCCGCTGACTCCGCTGGTCAAGCTGGTGTTCGGGGCCGGTTACGACAAAACGCGCATTACCGAATACGCCGCCGTGCTGGGACACGCCCAGCGACTGGAGCTGCCGCAAGGCGCGCTTGGCCGGTTTCTGGCCGAGGCACCGGGCGGATTGAAGGGAGTGGTCGCCGTAGAACGACAGCTGCGCCGCCTCGAAAGCGGCAAAGCAGGCCGCCCCGCGCATGTGCCGCTGGAAGCCGCGCTGCGCGCGCTCACGCCCAAACCGCTGGCGATGCTGAGCGAAAGCGCGGAAGAATTTGCGCTGGTCATGATGCGCCGATTGGCCAGTGGCGAAGTGGTGTTGCTGGGCGAGATCGCGCGCGGCGAACCCTTGTTCGAACGCGCGGCGCGCCGCCTCACGGCCTGATCGCCGCCGACCTGATCGAAAGGGCCGGGGCCGCCCCCCTTCGCGCAGTGCGCGCAACCTGCTAGCCATCCGTGATGATGGCGGGCAGGCAGAATGGGCGCAGCGTGGGAATTCCTCAATTGAGCTGGCTGGGCTGGCTGCTGATCACCGTGCTGCTGCTCGGCGTTTTGGGCTATGCCGCATACCGGCAGGCGC
This sequence comes from Novosphingobium sp. Chol11, assembly GCF_945870625.1. Taxonomy (GTDB): domain Bacteria; phylum Pseudomonadota; class Alphaproteobacteria; order Sphingomonadales; family Sphingomonadaceae; genus Novosphingobium. The sequence goes on from NZ_CAMBTS010000071.1 coordinate 1,276, forward strand.
TTTCGGCGAATGCGGTCGCGGTGTTGAACGGCGCAGACAAGCTGCTGCGCGGCGGCGACGGGCCAATCCGGCTGGTTGCGGCCGAACGTTATGGCCCTGATCCGGCACAAAAGATCGAAATGTTTCTTCCGGCGGCGGGCTCCGTAGCCGCAAAACCGCCGCTGCCGGTGCTGGTTTTTATCCACGGCGGCGGGTGGAGCGCGGGCGATCCGCATGACTATACGTTCATCGCCCGCACATTGGCACCGCGCGGCTATGCCGTGGTGCTGGCGGGCTACCGGCTGTTTCCTGCCGAGCGTTTTCCCGCGATGCTGGAGGACGGGGCCGGGGCCTTGCGCTGGGTGGCGGACAATGCCGCCGCGCATGGCGGCGATCCGGCGCGCGTGGTGGTGATGGGGCATTCGGCGGGCGCATACAACGCGGCGATGCTGGCGCTGGATCGCCGCTGGCTGGCGCAGCAGCGGCTATCCGCCGATCATTTGCGCGGCGTGGTTGCGCTGGCCGGCCCGTTTGACTTCTTTCCCTTCGATACCGAAGCAACGATCAACAGTTTTGGCGAGGCGGGCGATGCCGAAGCCACCCAGCCGATCGCGCATGCCCGCGCCGGTGCGCCGCCGCTTCTCTTGATCCATGGCACCGCAGATACCCGGGTGAAGCCGCGCAATTCGGTGGCGCTGGCGCGCGCGCTGACCACCGCTGGCGCGCCGACACACGCGATATTGCTCGACAAGGTAACGCATGAAGGCCTGATCATGATGTTCGCGCGGCCCTTTTCGGGCGATGCGCGCGCGCTGGATGCGGTGTTACCGTTTCTTGCCCAGGTTACGGGTCCAGCTACTCGTTCACGCGCGCCCGCGGCCGCAGCTTCACCGCGCGTTCAGGCGGCGGGGCGATAAGGCATGCTGCCGTGATCACATCCAAACCGCTCCGCCTGATCGCGCACTTTGCTGCGCTTGCCGCCAGCCTCGCTTTGGGGTTGAGCGCAGGCACGGCCAGCGCGCAATCGGTGCTGCGCGACGCCGAGACCGAATCGCTGCTGCGCGATATTGCCAGGCCAGTGATCGAAGCCGCCGGGCTGCAACCGCGCAATGTCGACATCGTCCTGCTCAACGATGGCTCGATCAATGCTTTCGTGGCGGGCGGGCAGGCCGTCTATATCCATTCGGGGCTGATCGGCGCGGCGGACAATGTCGCCGAAGTGCAAGGGGTGATCGCCCACGAGATCGGCCATATCACCGGCGGACATGTGATCAGCGACGGCGGTTCAAAGGCGGCCACCGGGATCACGCTGCTCAGCCTGCTGCTCGGCGCGGCCGCTGCGGCCGCAGGGTCGGCCGATGCCGGGATCGGCGTGTTCATGGCAGGGCAGCAGGCCGCGCTGGGCAAATACCTGGCCTTCAGCCGCGCGCAGGAATCGAGCGCGGATGCCGCCAGCGTCCAGTTTCTGGCGAAGGCCGGCATATCGGGCCGCGGTTCGATCGACTTTTTCAAGAAGCTGCAGTCGCAGGAATTTCGCTATGGCTTCAAACGCAGCGAGGAGACCGACTTTTACAGCACCCATCCGGTAACCTCTGACCGGATCGCCACGCTGCAGGATTCCTTTGAGCGCGACGCTGCGTGGAATACACCGATAGACCCGTCGCTGCAGGAACGGTTTCTGCGGATCAAGGCCAAGCTTTATGGCTATCTGGCCGAACCTGCCGCGACGTTGACCGCTTATCCGGAATATCTCACCGATGCGCCCGCGCGCTATGCCCGGGCCTATGCCTTTCATAAAGAGGCGCTGATGGACAAGGCGCTGGCCGAGGCCGATGCGCTGCTCGCCAAGACGCCCAACGATCCTTATGTGCTTGAACTGAAGGGGCAGGTCCTGCTCGAATCGGGAAAACCGGTCGATGCGTTGGTGCCCTTGCGCCGCGCGGTCATGCTCTCGCGGAACGAGCCGCTGATAGCGACCACATTCGGCCATGCCCTGCTTGCGACCGAGGACCGGGCGAACTTTGCCGAAGCACAGCGCGTGCTCAAAACCGCCGTGGCGCGCGACCGCGATAATCCCTTTGCCTGGTATCAGCTGGGGGTCGTCTATGAAGCGCAGGGCGATACCCCGCGCGCGCGCCTCGCCAGCGCCGAGCAGCAGCTCGGCGAGATGCGCTTGCCCGAGGCGCTGCGCAGCGCCGAAGCCGCTGAAGTATCTTTGCCCAAGGATTCGCCCGATTGGCTGCGTGCGCAAGATATCGCGATGTCGGCCCGCGCGATGATTGAGCGCCAGCGCAAGAAGCGATAGAGCCTGATCGCTCCTGCGGAGAACCACCCCATGCGTTTACGTCCTGCTCTCCTGATGGTGCTGGCGATGCTCCTTGTCGGCGTGGGCGCGGGCGCTGGGTGGTGGTACGAGAGCCATCGCGGCGGCGGTGCGACCGGGGCCCCCTTGTCCGCACAGCTGGCGGGCGCCGGGATGAGCGCGGGAGATCGCGCGGCGATTCAAGCACTGGTCCGCGCCACCATTCTGGAGCATCCCGAAATCCTGCCCGAAGCCATGGAAAAGCTGGAGGCGCGCGAAGCGGCCGCGCGGCTGGCCCCGCTGCGCGGCGCGGTCGAAACACCGTTTCCGGGCGCGGTGCTCGGCAATCCTGCGGGCAAGCTCACGCTGGTCGAGTTTACCGATTTTGCCTGCGGCTATTGCCGCAGCAGCGTCGCTGATGTCGAAGCGCTGGTGCGCGCCAATCCCGATTTGCGCGTGGTGATCCGCCATCTGCCGATCATCGCGCCGGAAAGCGAACCTGCCGCGCGCATGGGCCTCGCCGCTGCCGCGCAAGGGAAATACGGCGCTTTTCACACCGCGATGTTTTCCGGCGAGCGGCCCAGCGCGGCGAGCATCGCCGCCGCCGCGCAGGCGGCCGGGCTCGATGATGCGGCCGCGGCCCAGTTTGCGCGCGCATCCGGCGTGCAGCAGGAGCTTGAGCGCAACCTTGGCTTCGCCCGCCAGCTTGGCGTGAGCGGCACGCCGGCCTGGGCAATCGGCGGAACGGTGCTGTCTGGCGCGCTTGGGCGCGAGAAATTGCAGAATGCGATCGACGCGGCGCGCAAGGGCTGACGGGCGCCGCCTCGCGGCGGTGCTGGCGCTCGCCAGTCTCGCCCTCGCCAATCTGGCCCTGCCGGCAGCGGCGCAGCCGATCGATCAATTGCAGCGCGACGACGAGGCTGTGCAATCGCTCGGCTGGCGGCTGAGCCATGGCAATGCCGCGTTCTGCGCGCGCGCGGCGCCCGGCATCGGTTTGCTGCTGGCCGATGCGCAGACTTTCGATGATCCAGCGCGCGCACGCCAGGCGTATGGCCTGAGCGGCGATATCGCGGTCGCGGCGGTGGCCGCCGATGGCCCTGCGGCGCGCGCCGGGCTCGCGGCCAATGCCACGGTGGGCGCAATCGAGGGCGCTCCCGTCAAAAGCCTGATGCCGCCGCCCCGCAACGATAGCTGGGCACGCGTGCTGGGATTGCAGCAGCGGATCGAGCGCGCGCTGGCGCAATCCGGCGTAGTCTCGCTCACGCTGGCGGATGACCGGGTGATCGCCGTGCGCGGTGCGCCTGCTTGCGCCGTGCGCTTCATCGTCGATGATGGAAAAGGCAATGCCGCCGCATCGCGCGATCAGGTGCGCATCGGGCGCGAAACCTTGCGTAAGCTGGGCGATGATCCGGCGATGATCGCAGCGGTGCTGGCGCACGAGCTGGCCCACGCCGCGCTCGATCACGAAAGCTTGATTACCGGCGTGCGCAATCGGCGCGCGGTCACCCAGCGCTGCGAACGCGAGGCAGACCGCCTCTCGGTCTGGATCCTTGCCAATGCCGGGTTCGATCCGGCGGCGGCGGCGGCGATGAACGAGCGGCTGGCCGCAGGCACGCTGGCGCTGATCGCTTCATCGACCCACGGCAGCACACGCGCGCGGCTTGCCCGGATCCGCGCCGAAATCGCGCAAATGGCCGCCGCCCCCGATCACGATTGGGCGAAGCATTTCCGGCGCGAGGATACCGCGCCTGCGGAGCCTGCCCGCTAAGCATTCAGCCGCTCGGCGCGGGCGGTGGCGCAAGCTGCCGCGAGGCGCTAGAGAGCGATCATGGCTGTCTTGTTGCCGCTTCCTCCCACGCCGTTCTTCGGCAATAAAAACCGGGCGTTCTGGCGGCTTCAGCTGCTCGGCTGGGGCGGCGCGATGCTGCTGCGCGCGCTCTCCAGTCTCGCCAATGCGCAGCCGCTATCGTTCCTGATCATCGTGCTGATCGCCTCGATCACCGGCTTTTCGATCTCGCTGCTCCTCTCGGTGGTGTACCGCGCGCTGATCAACCGCCAGCCGCTGGTCACCTGGGGGATCACCGCGTTTGTGCTGGCCATCGCCGTCGGCCTCTATGCCTTCATCGATTCATGGGTGATCAGCCTCTATCGGCAGGGCAGCGACGCCGCGTTCGTGCAATTGTTCCTTGGCGTGTTCTATCTGGATCTCACGCTGCTGGGGGCCTGGTCGGCGCTGTATTATGCGATCAATTTCTATGTTCAGGTCGAGGAACAGAACGACCAGCTGATCCGGCTGGAAGCGCAGGCCACATCGGCCCAGCTGGCCATGCTGCGATATCAGCTCAATCCGCATTTCCTGTTCAACACGCTCAATTCGATTTCGACGCTGGTGCTGCTCAAGCAGACCGAGCCCGCCAATGCGATGCTCAGCCGCCTCTCCTCGTTCCTGCGCTACACCCTCATCAACGAGCCCACCGGGCGGGTGACGGTGGCGCAGGAGATCGAGACGCTGAAGCTCTATCTCGATATCGAGCGCATGCGCTTTGAAGACCGGCTGCGCACGGCGTTCGATATCGATGATGCCGCCCAGCAAGGGCTGATGCCGTCGCTCTTGCTCCAGCCTTTGGTGGAGAATGCGATCAAGTATGCGGTCAGCCCGCTTGAGGATGGCGCGGAAATCACCATCACCGCACGGCTCGTCGGCCCGGTGCTGCGGGTCACCGTGTCTGATACCGGGCCGGGGTTGCAACCGGGCATCGACCCATCGACATTGTTCAACGTCAGCGGCGATGAAGCGGATTCTACCCGCATCGGCCTTGCCAACATCCGCGACCGTCTGGCGCAAGCATATGGGGATGAACACCGCTTTGAATTTGCCAACCGCGCAGAGGGCGGCTTTGCCGTGACCATCGAATTGCCGTTTACCGTGCGCGAACCAGCCGCCGGGGCGGGTTCGCTGCTGCGCCAGAACGCATTCACGCCCGTTGTTGCCGGGTGACGCAGACGTCTGTTTTTAATGCCACCTCGCTCGCTTTGAGCGGCGGCACCACCCTTCGTTAGCAAGGCGCGCGCATGACCATTCGCACCATTCTCGTCGACGATGAAAAACTCGCCATTCAAGGCTTGCAGCTGCGGCTGGAGGCATTTCCCGATGTGGAAGTGATCGACACCTGCTCCAACGGGCGCGAGGCGATCCGCAAGATCAAGACCGAGAAACCCGATCTCGTCTTCCTCGATATCCAGATGCCCGGCTTTGACGGGTTCAGCGTCGTCAAAGGGGTGATTGAGATCGAGCCGCCGCTGTTCGTGTTCGTCACTGCATATTCCGAGCATGCGCTGAAAGCGTTTGAGGCCAACGCGGTCGATTATCTGCTCAAGCCAGTGGACACGGATCGCCTCGCCGATGCGCTCGACCGCGCGCGCACGCGCATCGCCGAAAAGCGCGGGCTTGAAGAAATCGAGAAGCTCAAGATCGTGCTCGCCGAAGTCGCGCCAGAAGCGATGGACGCCATGCCCGACGAGCCCGAGCCCGCGCTGGGCCGCTACGAAAAGCTGATCAACATCAAAGATCGCGGCCAGATCTTCCGCGTCGATGTCGATACCATCGAGCGGATCGAGGCGGCGGGCGATTATATGTGCATATATACCGGCGACAATTCGCTGATCCTGCGCGAGACGATGAAAGACCTTGAGCGGCGGCTCGATCCGCGCGTGTTCCAGCGCGTCCACCGCTCCAAGATCGTCAATCTCGATCAGGTGCGGCAGGTGCGCCCGCATACCAATGGCGAATGCTTCCTCGTGCTGTCGAGCGGGGCCGAGGTCAAAGTGAGCCGGTCCTACCGCGAGGTGGTCGCCCGGTTCGTGCATTAACGCGGCTTGGTCGGCTGCATGCCGCCTGCTAAAGCGCCAGCATGACTGCTTTCACTATCCCCGGCTTCGATCTCGATGCCTTCGTTTCCACCACGCTTGCCGAAGACCTCGGCACGGGGCTTCCCGGCGGCGGTCATGACGTGACCTGCGAGAGCGTCATCCCGGCGGACGCGCGCTTTGCCGGGGTGATGGAAAGCCGCGACGCGATCACGGTCTGCGGGTTGCCCATCGCCGCCGCTTTTTTCCGTGCACTCGATCCGGCGATGGAGATCACGGTTCTCGCCCCCGAAGGCGCTCAAGTCGCCCCCGGTGCTGCGCTCATGCGCATGACCGGCAATGCCCGCGCCATGCTGACCGCGGAGCGCAGCGCGCTCAACACCGTACAGCACTTGTCGGGCGTGGCGACCCTGACGCGCCAGTATGTCGATGCCATGGGCGAGACAAAGGCGCGCCTGCTCGATACCCGCAAGACCATTCCCGGCCTGCGCCATCTTGAGAAATATGCGGTGCGCACCGGCGGCGGGATGAACCACCGGCTGGGCCTGTGGGATGCTGCCATGATCAAGGACAACCACGTCGCGGTGGCGGGCGGCGTCGGCGAGGCGGTGCGCCGCGCGCTGGGCGCCGGCGTGGCGGACGTGATCTGCGAGGTCGACCGCATCGACCAGATCGAGCCAGCCTTGGCGGCCGGCGCAACCCGTCTGCTGCTCGACAACATGGGGCCGGACATATTGCGCGAGGCGGTGGCGCTAGTGGCGGGCCGGGCGCCTTGCGAAGCCTCAGGCGGCGTGCGGCTCGATACGATCGGCGCAATTGCGGCGTCGGGCGTGGACTACGTGTCGGTCGGCCGCCTGACCCAAAGTGCGCCTGCCGCCGATATCGGGCTGGACTTCACGCCGCTGTGACGCTGCGGGTCGCCCTCATCGCACTGGGCGTTCTCCACGGCGTGTCAGCAAAGGCGCAGGCCCTGCAATGCCGCGTGCCAAGCCAGATCGCAGCGCCGGCCCTGCCCCGCCCCGATGGCCCGCGCCGGGTGCTGCCGATCTCTGGCTATACTTTGGCGCTGACGTGGTCGCCCGAATACTGCCGCGCCCGCCGGGATCGTCCGGCCAATGCCCTGCAATGCGGCGGCCAGATGGGGCGCTTCGGCTTCGTGTTGCATGGGCTCTGGCCGGAAAGCACGCCGGGCACGTGGCCGCAGTGGTGCGCGATCACTCCTGTACCTGCGCCAGCGGTGCGCGGCGCGCTGTGCCTCACCCCATCCACCGATCTGATCGCGCACGAATGGGCGAAGCACGGCAGCTGCATGGCGCGGTCGCCGGGCGGCTACTTCCGGGCGGGCGGCGCGCTGGTGCAGTCGCTCAGATTTCCGGACATGGCGCGGCTATCGCGCCAGCCGGGCCTGACCGCCGGCGATCTTCGCCGCGCGCTGATCCGGGGGACGGCATCGCTGCGGCCCGGGATGATCCGCATCAAGGCCAATCCGCGTGGCTGGCTGGAGGAAATGCACATCTGCTACGGCAAGGACTTCATGCCCGCACCCTGCATGGATCGCGGTGCGGATGATGGCGAGGCGCTGAAAATCTGGCGCGGGGCCTAACGGCGCTCGCGGAAAAACGCGCGCAGCAGTTCCGCCGCCTCGCTCTCGCCCATCCCTGCATAAACTTCCGGCCGGTGCAGGCAGCCGGGGGCATCGAATAGGCGCGCACCGTGCTCCACCGCGCCGCCTTTGGCATCGCTCGCGGCGTAATAGACCCGGGCGATCCGCGCATGCACGATCGCCCCGGCGCACATCGCGCAAGGCTCCAGCGTGACCCACAGATCGCACCCGTCAAGCCGCTCGCTGCCCAGCGCCTGCGCCGCTGCGCGAATCGCCAGCATTTCGGCGTGGGCGGTGGGATCGCGGCGTTCGCGCGGCGCATTGTGGGCGGCGGCGATCACCACGCCTTGCTTGACGACAACCGCACCGACGGGCACTTCGCCCGCCTCGCCCGCCCTCGTGGCGGCATCGAGCGCGGTGCGCATCGGTTCGGGAATGGGCCAGCGGGTCATGGCGTTTGCGCTAAACCGGATCGCTGGCCCGGCGCAACGCGCGAATCCTTGACTTGCGGCGCTGGATGATTAAGAGCCGCGCTTTCACGATATCTGTATCGATTTTACGAAGCGAGTATTCAGCCATGTCGCGCATTTGCGAACTGACCGGTAAGGGTCGCCAGGTCGGCCACAACGTGAGCCACGCCAACAACAAGACCAAGCGCGTGTTCCTGCCCAATCTGCAGAACGTGACACTGATGAGCGAGCGGCTTGATCGGAGCTTCAAGTTCCGCGTTTCGACGCACGGCCTGCGTTCGGTTGAGCACAACGGCGGACTGGACAACTGGCTGCTCAAGCAGTCGGACACCAAGCTCAGCCCGCGCGCGATCAAGGTGAAGCGCGAACTGGTCAAGGCTGTCGCTGCCTGATTTCGGGGTGGCGGGGCAGGTGCTCCGCCTTTGGCGCTTTGCCGGCCTCAGCTTCCCGGTTTTAGGCGCAGCTTGAGCAACAGCGTTCGCTGCGCCAAGACCATCTTGTTGCTATCTGAAATCAGCCATACGGCGATGCTGCCATCGGCATCGCGCACGCTGGTCATGCCTTCGAAATTTTCGCGGAGGCCATGTCGGGCGATCTTGGCGATCAGCCGGGGCATGAGCATCTTGCCAGCGCGCAGTTCGCCCGGATCAAACACCGAAATGGTCGAGCTGAAACCGTGGGCCAAGAGCGAGCGCCCCAGCACCAGCACCCGCCCGTCCGGCATCTGGGCCAATTCGGTCGGACGGAAGCCTGCGGGCATCGCAATCTCAAAACGCGCCGGATTCTCCTGATCGCGCGGCTTGCCCGGGAAGATCAGCCCGGGATGAATGCGGCGGTCAAACCAGCGGGAATAGACCTCACCCAGGATGATCGTCCGGCCATCCGCAAGCGTGGTCATCGCCTCGGGGCCTTGATTGCCCGGCCATTCGCGCAGCACCGGAACCGAAATCCGCCGCGGGATCGCCCCATCTGCGGGATAATCGAACAGGGCGGGTCGGTCCTCATAACCGACCAGCAACCGGCCCGAGGCCGGATCGGCCACGGCCGCTTCGGCATCGTAAGCCAGTGAACGCTTGCGCGGGTCTCCTGCGACGAGCAAGCCGATGCGGGCAAACCATCTGCCCGGACGATCCGGCGGCGAGAACCGCATGATCCCGCCCCTGTCGCCCAAGGCGATCAACATCCCCGCACGATCATGCACCAGCGCCGAGAAGTTGCCGAATTTGCGGTGCGGGCTCGTCAGTTTCCATGCACCTGCAAGTTCGAATGCGCCAAGTTCGCCCGAATCGCCAGCGGCGCGGCCAGAGGCCGCAAGCGACGGCATCAGGTCCACCCGCCGCACGATCTGTTGCTCTGACTGCGGCGGCGGCGGCGCATGCAGAAAGACCGCCGGGATCAACGCCAGAATGAGAACCGCAAGCGGGAGGATACGCATCGCGCGGCGCTTGCCACACCTGATCGCCGAGCGATAGCAGGGCGCGCCCGATTGCGGCGATCAGGCGGGGCGGAATTTCAGCGCGTCACCGTTCATGCAATAACGCAGGCCGGTGGGCGGTGGGCCATCGTCGAACACATGGCCGAGATGGCCGCCGCACTGCGCGCAATGCACCTCGGTGCGCACCACGCCGAAGCTGGTGTCGCGCGTGGTACCCACGCTGCCCTTGATCGGTTGCCAGAAGCTGGGCCAGCCGGTGCCGCTCTCAAACTTCGTTTTTGACGTGAACAGCGGATTATCGTCCGCCGCGCAGACGAACGTTCCGGCGCGGTGCTCGGCCAGCAGCGGCGAGCTTCCGGGCCGCTCGGTGCCCTCCTCACGCAGGATGTAGAATTGATCGCGGGTGAGCAGCTTGCGCCATTCCGCCTCGGTATGGCGGATGGGAAAGATAGCCTTTGCCCGTGCTTCGCTGGCCGATTTGGCGCTGCAACCGGTGGCGGCTGTCATCGCCGCGCCCGCGCTTAGAAACTTGAGCAGGAGGCGCCGAGAGAGAGAAGAGGCACCCGAGGCGAGCGCCGAAACAGGCAAGAGATTGGGCATCGTGGGTTTCATTCCGGGTTATCACCCTCCCGCCGCGCCCGGTGGGGAAATGAAAGGTCCGACGGCGGGCGGGCTGGGAATGAACCGGGGGAAATTCATAGGCGTGCCCGCCGTCGGTGACCTGGTATTTAGTCGCGGTCAGATGAACCGAAAATGACTGGCGCAAGCGCCCCGCCCATCATGAACGCTTTTCGAGCTCGACCTCCAGCTTGCGGAAGCCATGCACGAAATTCGCGCGCACCCGCACCGCCTCACCCGCCATGCGGACGCGCATTTTGCGTTCGTGCATTTCTTCGAGCAGCACGCGCAGCTGTAATTCGGCAAGCCGCGCGCCGACGCAGCGATGGATGCCGTGGCCAAACGAGAGATGGCGGCGCGCATTTTCGCGGCCCACGATCAGCTTGTCCGGGTTTTCGAACACGGTTTCGTCGCGATTGGCCGAGATGTACCACATCACCACTTTGTCGCCTGCCTTGATCTGCTGCCCGAACAGTTCGGCATCGGCCGAAGCGGTGCGGCGCATGTGCGCCAACGGAGTGACGAAGCGCAGGCATTCCTGCGCCGCATTGGGAATGAGCGAAGGATCGGCTTCGAGCAGGGCACGCTGATCGGGGAACTGATCGAGCGCGTGGACAATGCCCGACATCGTGTTGCGCGTGGTATCGTTGCCGCCGACGATCAGCAGCACCAGATTGCCCATGAACTCCTGCGGGCTCATCTGGCTCATTGCGGGCGAATGGATCATCATCGAAATGAGATCGGGGGTCGGCTCTGCGCCCATCCGCTGCATCCACAGCGTCTGGAAATAGCGTGCCATTTCCATCAGGATTTCGTGGCGCTGGTCGGTCAGCCCTTCGGCCAGGGTCAACTCGACATCGCCCGCCCAATCGGACCAGAAGGTGAGCAAGCGGCGATCCTGATAAGGAAAGCCGAACAGGATCGCGAGCATGCCGGTGGTCAGCTCGATCGAGACTTTGTCGACCCAATCGAACCGCTCACCCCATGGCAGCGAATCGAGCACTTCGGCGGTGCGCTGGCGGATCTCGTCCTCCATGCGCACCATCTCGCGCGGGGTGAACGCCGGGGCGACGGTGCGCCGTTGGCCAGTGTGCTCGGGCCGGTCCATCGCGATGAACATCGGCAGCTGGCGCTCGGCCAGCTTGGCCGGATCGATCCCGGCTGGCGGATCGCCGATGGTGATGCCGCCGTGCTGCCACGAGGACGAAAACAGCTCGGGCAGCGATTCGACATGCTGGATCGCCTTGTGGCTGGTGACGTTCCAATAATCGCCATAAGGCGTGCCCGTGACTTTGTTCACCGGCGCTTTGGCGCGCATCTCGGCAAAGATCGGGCCCCAGCGGTCTTCGACATAAATGTCTGAGCGGCTGACGTCCCACGGATGGGTGTGCGCCGGGCGGGCCTGCGGATTCTCGCGGAGCCACGCTTCGAATGCCTCGATTGCGGTGGGCGCAGTGCGGTAGGTGAATGGTGCTTCAGGCGCGAACTGGGTAGCCATGACGATCCTCCGGTATGGCGGCCTTGCTTGGTTTGGCGCTTGGTTTGGCCGCGCTTCTAACCGGTATTATCTGTGCAACCTACACTCATGTCAATTAGGCAATCTTAGCCTCGGCACCAAACATTGCCCGGGCCCATGCGCTCCATGATCGCTTGGCGCGCGAGGGGCCGGATTTCATCACCGAGCGGCGGAACAGCTGCGCGCCGAAGCGCACGATCAGCGCCACGCAGAGCGCTTGCCACACCAGCGCGACGACATGGGGCCACAGCGCGGGGGATTGCGCCGCCCGCGCCAGCATCGCAAACAGCGAGCTCACCGGAAATACGATCGAAACAGCCTCGACCCAGGTTCCCGGATGCGCCAGCGCATAGCTGGCAAAGAAGAACACCATGAGCTGCCCCATCGTCACCGGCATCGACAGCGTCTGCACTTCGCGGACCGTGCTGGCCATGCTGCCGATCGACAGGAACAGCGAGCCGAGCAGCAGATAGGCCATCGCGAAGTAGACGAAGCCCAGCGCCATGAACATCGGCCAGCCGACCGCCGGGGCGGCGAGCAACGGAACCGATTTCATGCCCACCAGCATCAGGGCGCCAAACACCGAACCCCACACCGCGATGCCGACCAGGCTGACCGCGAGCATGGCAAACAATTTGCCCAGAAACAGCGCATCCATCGGGATCGCGGCGGCGAGCACTTCGATGATCTTGTTGGCCTTTTCCTCCACCAGATTGGAAAGGACCATCCCCGCCAGCAGCATCGTGAGCAGGAACAACAGCACCTGCCCGGCCTGCGCGGTCACCGCCTGATCCATCCGCCGCGAGGCGGCGGTGGCGACAAGCCGATCTGCCTTGACGGCCGGGAAAGCGCCCACATCATCGCTGCGCGCCTGCTTGGCAAATAGCGCGATCTGGCCCTGCCACTGATCGACGCGGTCGCTCGTCGCGGTGAGGACCGGCGCGTCGAGCGTGCCCGAAAGCACGGCGGCGACACGGTTGCCCTTTTCGCCCAGCAAGCGGCGCGCATCGAAGGTCTGGCCATCTTTCAGCCGCTCGGCGATCACATATTCGGGAACGCCGCCGGCCATGCGCGGGGCCAGCGCATCGCGCGCCGCGATCAGCGCGTCGCCCTGCTGCGCCGGCATCGCCACGGCGACTTGCGGATTGTCGAGATCATGTTGGACTTGCGCGCCCAATGCCCCCGCCATCGCGCCGATGAACACCGGAAACAGCGGCCCGAGCAGGAAGAAAATAAAGGTCTTGGAGAAAATCACCGCGGTGAAATCGCGGCGGGCAACCACCCAGGCGGCGCGGAAATGATCAGCGAGCATCAGCGGCGACCCCTTGCATCAGAAGTAGGTTCCTTGGTTTCGGCCAGCGCATGCGCGGCGGCCTCGCCCGCGATCGCGACGAAGGCATCGTGCAAGCCGGGCCGCTCGATCGACAGGCTGAGGATGCCCGCGTCGCCCTCGATCAGCGCGCGCAGCAGCGGCTCGGTGCCGGTTTCGGGCAAAGTGAAATGCCAGAACGCGCCCTCGCTGCGGGCGTCTGCCGGCAGCGCCGCGCGCCAAGCGCCGTCGCGCGTGCGGGTTTCCAGCCGCACTTGCGGGCGCAGCCGGTCGCGCGCTTCATCGACCCGCCCGGCAAAGGGCACTTTGCCCCCGGCGATGATCGCGATCCGGTCGCACAGCCGTTCGGCGTGCGCGATAATGTGGGTGGAAAAAATCACCGTGGTGCCGCGTTCGGCAAGGCCGCGAATCATCCGCTCAAGCTTGCCCTGGTTGAGCGCATCGAGGCCCGAGAACGGCTCATCGAGCACCACCAGATCGGGCTCGTGCACCAATGTTCCCAAAAGCTGGACCTGCTGCGCCATGCCTTTGGAAAGCTGGCGAATCTGGCGGTCTGCGGCATAGCCGAGGCCGTGTATCTCGAGCATTTCGCGCCCTTTGCGCCGCCCTTCTTTCAGCGGCATGCCGCGCAGCGAGGCGAGGAAAGCGATTGCCTCGGCGGCCTTCATCGCGGGGTAAAGGCCGCGCTCCTCGGGCAAGTAGCCGATCCGGCGCGCCACCTGGGTCGGCCGCTCGCTGCCCAGCACCCGGCGATAGCCCGAATCGGGATCGATGATCCCGAGCAGCATGCGCAAGGTTGTGGTCTTGCCCGCGCCATTGGGGCCGAGGATGCCGTAGATCGAGCCTTTGGGCACAGCGATATCGACGCCCTCGACCGCGGTGAAACCGTCAAAGCGTTTGACCAGGCCGCGGGCCTCGATTGCCAGTTCCTGCGTTTCGAGCGCAGGATCGCTGATCGCTTCGCCCTCAAAATGGCTAAATGGTTCGATTTTCATATTCATCGCCGTTAACCGTAATCCATGAACATTCGGTGCAGCAAGTTTGGTTAACGCGGGCGCAACCCTTCTCGCCGAGCGGCTGAAAGCTGAGGCCGCGCGGCTTGGTTTTGCCGTTTGCGGCATCGCGGCGGCGGGCGAAGATCCGCTGCGCGGCGCGCGGCTCGAACAATGGCTGGGCGAGGGATTCCACGGCACGATGGACTGGATGGCCGCGCGCGCCGACCAGCGCCGCGCGCCCCAGGCGCTCTGGCCCGAGGCGCGCAGCGTGATCGCGCTGGGGATGAGCTATGCCCCGGCCAGCGACCCGATGGCGCTGGCCGAGGTGGGCGAGCGCGCGCGCATTTCGGTTTAC
>NZ_CAMBTS010000072.1 GCF_945870625.1 Novosphingobium sp. Chol11
AAGGCTATGCTCCGCAAAGTGGGCGAGCGAACCGTCAGCGGCTTGTGGGACCTGATCGGCAGGCTCGTCGACATCTTCCAGCCAGACGAATGCGCCAATTACTTCAAATCCTGCGGCTATGAACCAGAATGAACGGAAACCGCTCTAGAGTCGCCGCCCTTTTTGGAGTCCCCGCCTTTCTTCGAGTCCCCGCCCTTCTTCGAGTCGCCGCCGCTGCTGCTGCTGGTCGATCCATAATGATCGTCACCGCCGCTGCTGCTGCTGCTGCTGGAACCACCCTTCTTGGAATCGCCGCCCTTCTTTGAATCGCCGCCCTTCTTGGTGTCGCCACCCTTCTTGCTGCTGCTCAGATTGGCTGCGCTGTCGCTCTCGAACAGGCTGCTGAAACCATCGCCGAAGCTGTGATCGCTGAACGACAGCCCGGCGCTGTTCTTGGGAAGTTCAATAGCCTGTGCTGGAGCCGAAAGACCACTGACGGACATTGCCAGTGCAGCCCCAAGAAATGACGTATCTTTAATCGTCTGCTTCTTCATCTCATGAACTCCTTAAGATTTTTTAATATCTATTACCAATCAATTGCGCTCAGATTGCCTACTGATTGGCTCGTGTCTAGCGGGATAATGCCTATGTCTCGAATTGGCGCAAGTAGAGAGGCAATTAGTTAACGGCGCCTAGGCCGCAATTCGGTGCGCGAACCGAAACAGGTCGCGATGACTCTCGGGCACTTTCAGATGTTCCTGCTCTGAAATTCCCATTGCTGCATGCGACTCAAACGCAAGCGTGTCATGGAACCAAGGCATAGTATAAGTAAAATATAGCATGGGCCGGCCATGTGATGCATGGCATGGCATGCCACCGTGATAGGTACGATAGTCTAAAACAAGCGCACTTCCTGCTCGGGTATAAGCAATATGGGGATCGCCCGACCAGCCTTCACTTCTCGCGGTGCGGTGCGTTCCTTCCCAGAACTGGGTTCCACCCGCTTCTTCATCCAAATCAATGAGCGGGATCAAAATAGTTGTAGCATAACACGGCACATTGGCGTTGCCTGCGTCGCTGTGAAACAGCAACGGATGTTCGCGGTGGACATGCTGCATCCGCGCGCCTTCATAGGTCGTTACAGAGCCGAATGCGTGAAGCACCGGCTTCTCGCCCATCACTCTCGTCAGCGTGTCAAGAAGAACAGAGTTGGCATAGACCGCAGGATTGTCGAACGGCTCTTGGAGCCGCACGGGAATGGTAAAGCGTTTGTCGCCGACGTTGTTCGGCTTGCCCAGTTCCGAGGCATGCCAATCGCGCACCCTTACTTGCAGTGCCTCGCGCAGTTCGGTCACGACATCGGAGTGAAGCAGATCTTCGATCAGCACTGCGCCGCGCTCGTTGAGCAGGTCTGCGGCCTTGACGGCGACGTCGTGCTCAAGGCTCGAAACGGTCAGATGCGCATACTTGGTCGTGGTGGATGATCCAGCCTGCGGCTGCTCTTCGAACAGATTGGCAATCATCCGCTGAGCTGGGCGAAATTGCGGGTCCATGCTGGCCGCCGCCCGCATCACGGCTTCTGCCTTGGCTGCATCGCCCAAGTGATAGATGGCCAGCGCCTTTTCATACAGCCGCGGGGCATTTTCGCCGAGTTCGCGGATGGTATGCTCAATCAGTTGGAGCGCCTGGACGTGATAACCAAGCCGCAGGAGCATCTGCGCGATGCCGCAGTCAAAAATGACATCGGAGCCATCGGGAAGATACGCGCGGAAGGCCTCCATGAAGGTCTCGTACAATTGCTCGCGATCGATCTCTTCTTCGCCCTGTTCGATATTGAACAGGATCGGTCGAATGCAGGCCGCAGCAACATCCGGATCAAACTTCGAGAAGCGGATCAGAGCCATAACCTGCCGGATCGACATCCCTCCAGCGTAGCCCTCCATCATCTCGATGATTTCATGGGCATCGTAAGGATTGAAGTCCTTGAGCAAAGTCAGCGCGGTTTCGCGGGTGCGCGCCAAGGTCAGGTCCTGCCAGCGCTGCTTTCCGGGCAGTGAGAACAGGTTGCAACTAAAATTGATGTCCTTGTGGCGCTGCGATTGCATCGCACCGCCGTATGCACTGAAAAGCTCCCCGAAGAGATGCATGTTAGTATAATGGGCGAAATAAGTGTCGAATATAAGTGGGCTTCGCAACTGGAACTCAGCCGGGTCTGAATAAGCCAGATCGCCGGTCAGCAGCAGCAGCGGCGTATCGCGATCAAGAAACTTTTCGATGAATTCGAGGGAAACTTGCGGCACGACGACATGAAAGTCGCCGGACTTCTCAGCATAGCGGCGCAGCACTGCGTCGATCAGCGGATGCCCGGTTGGATCGCCCGTGATCGGTCGACTCTCGAACCGTTCTGTCACGCTTTCAAACGAGGTGATCGACATTTTCAGAAAGTCACGCGATGTGGATTGCGTCTCGATGTAAACTTGCTCGATCTCGTGATTGCAGACGCGAACCATGTTCGAGCGAATCGAATCGAACAGATAGTTTGCAATGACGATCACCGGGCGATTGGCCAAGTCCTGGGGCTTAAGATCGCCTTTTTCAGTGCGGATCACGGGATCGGATTCAATGAAAAGCTGCGCAAACTCTAGAACACCGCTTTCAACCAATGGTGAAAATCGTTCTTTCTTCTTCCAGCCCTCGATATTCTTGGCTGAACCGTCCGTCAGAAGATACGTGAATTCTGGGCAGTCATCGCTTCCTGAAAAGTGATAGTTGAACAGACGATTGAGGAATTGCCACGCAAACCGGCCGCTCCCTCCACCAAGCTCGATGATCAGGGGCGGTTGACTGTTACCCTCGGCCACCAACTCCTTGAAAAAGGACGCCACAATCGAAGCATAAGTATCGGCGCAGAACGCATTGGAAGTGCTTCGCTGCGGCACGATCTTGTTGGACCAAGCTTCTGGCCCGGCTTCTACATAAAAACGATGGAGAAGAGACCAAATTATCGACTGATCGAAGCGGGTCATCTGCTGGATCACGGGCATCGAGAGAGTGCTTTCTACGCGTTCTGACACGAAACATCGATTTTATTTATTAATTAATGCTAATTATACGACCTTACCTACCGAGGTAATGTAAATAATCCGTAAACCATCGCTGCCTCGGGTGTTGTGATACCTTAATGAGCCAGACAATCGGGCCAGAGGATCGGGAGCGCAGGCAACGCTGCCAGATTGCATTTATCCGACAAGGTTAGTTGAGTTGGGCGGCTGATCCGCGCCGCGAAGGCGAAGCGCTCAGGGATGATCTGTCGGCAGCGCACGTCTATGTCGGCACTTGGCCCGCGCGGCCAGCCGCCACAACACCGCTGCTTTGAGCCAGCCAAAAATCGCAGCGCCCTTTTTGATCGAAATTATCAATCTGGTGATCGAAACAAGCAACACAGTTGCGCGAAGATGCGATACGCTCGCACATGGATCGGGAATCAGCCCCCGGCAACCAAGGGAGCGCCAGCGATGAGCCCACCGGCAGTGCAAGCAGCAGCCTTATGCGGATGGACCGACTCCATGCCCGGCTTCGGCGTCGAACCAGAGCAGGCGCTGGCCGGGGCCGGCCTCGATATTGCCGCGCAAACCGGGCGCATCCCGCTCAAGCAATTTGCCGCCCTCGCCGAAAGCGTGGGCGAGCGCGCCAATCATCCCGCCGCCACCTGGATGATCGGGCTGAATTATGACCTTGCCGGGCTCGACCAGCTTGGCACCGCGATCCTTTCGGCCAAGACGCTGGGCACCGCGCTCAAACGCTTTGCCGACAATTTCGAATTGCTGCAGGATACCACGATGCTGCAGTTCGAAGTGAAAGGCGATATTGCCACGATCAATTACCGCATTCTCGATCCCGATATCTGGCCGCGCCACCACGATGCGATGTTCAGCCTCGGCATCATGGCCCAGATCGCGCAAATGGCGGTGCCCGGTGCGCTCGACGATATCGAACTCGGGCTTGAGAGCGAGCGGCGCGAGACCGGCCTCGCGGTGCCCTCCAGCCGGATCAGCTTTGGCGCGGAAGTCAATTCATTGAGCCTGCCCGTGGCGATGCTGGATGCCGCGATGCCGCCATGCGGACGCGAAGCAGACTTGCGCGGGCTGTCGCGCCAGATCGCGGGCAAGCGCCGCGCCGAGCCTGCGCGCGACCGCATCGCCGCGTTCATCTATGCCCGCATGGCGCAGGGCGAAATCCATCAGGACGAGCTGGCGAGCGAAATCGGCATGTCCAGCCGCACCATGCGCCGCCGTCTGGCCGAGGCCGAAGTGACATTTCAGCAATTGCTCGATGAGTGCCGCATGCGCCAGGCGCTGCTCGAATTCCACGCCCGCCCCGGTTCTTCGATTGCGCAGATCGCGCTCAGGCTGGGCTATGCCGAACATTCCAATTTCACCCGCGCTTTTACCCGTTGGGCCGGGATGCCACCCCAGCGCTACCGCGCCGCGCACACCCAGCATTGAGGCTTTCTCCGCATGACCAAACTGCTTCTGATGGAAGGCAATCCTGCCGACAAACGCGCCCGCGCCCACGAACTTGGCGTGCGCACCTCAAGCGAAATCTATGCGGAGGCCATCGCCGCGCATTACCCGCACTTTACGCTGGATGTGGTCAATGCTGCCGATCCGGATGGCACGATCCCCGGCGGCAACAGTCTTTGCAGCTACGACGGCCTCGTCATCACCGGCTCTGCGCTCCATGCCTATGATCCTGAATTTGCCGTCACCAACCAGATCGCCATGCTCGCCGCCGCAGGCGAGACTGGCATGCCGGTGTTCGGCAGCTGCTGGGGCCTGCAAATCGCGGCGGTGGCCGCCGGTGGCGAAGTCGCGTTCAGCCCCAAGGGCCGCGAAGTGGGCTTCGCGCGCAAGATCGTGCCCACCGAAGCCGGGCGCGGCCACCCGATGTTTTCAGGCAAGGGCGACGTGTTCGATGCACCCTGCATCCACTATGACGAAGTGACCCGCCTGCCGGAGGCCGCCACCCTGCTGGCCTCTAACGCCCATAGCGTGGTGCAGGCCGCTATCGTGCCGGTTGGCAAAAGCGAAGTCTGGGCGGTGCAATACCACCCCGAATTCGACCTGCTCCAGCTCGTCCAGCTGTACACGCTCTATGCCGAGGACATGATCGCGCAAGGCTTCTTCGCCGATCAGGCCGCGCTCGATGCCTACACTGCCAAGCTCGGCGCGCTTGCCGCCAACCCGGCGCAGCCGGGCCTTGCCTGGCAGCTCGGCATCGACGATCAGATCACCAACGACCATATCCGCCGCGCCGAAATCCTGGGCTGGATTGAGCAGCAGGTCTTGCGCACGAGGTAAGCGCCGCTCTTCCTTCCCCCCTCGATGAAGGATGGGGAACCTATGCCCACCAGCCCGGTTGAACTCGTGCCACACCGCGTAGCAGGAGCGACCCCATGGACCAGGCCACTGAGCGCACGATCACACAAATGCTCGATTCTCACCGGATCATGAGCATCGCTACCGTGCGCCCCGATGGTTAGCCGCAGGCGACCACCGTCGGCTATGTCAACGAAGGCCACAGCATCTATTTCCTGTGCGGGCTGGATAGCCAGAAGGCGCACAATCTGGCGCGAGACGGCCGGGTTTCGCTTACCGTCAACGACGACCCCGAAAACATCCTGCTGATCACCGGCCTGTCGCTTTCCGGCCACGCCCGGCTGATTGAGGACCCCGCCCAGGCAGCGCGGCTCATCGCGCTGATGCCGCCGCGCTATCCCGGAAGCCCGCCGCTGCCGATGCCGATGCCAACCCCGGATCAGATCCACATCTTCTGCGTCACGCCCATCTGGATTTCGGTGCTCGATTACCGCAAGGGCTTTGCCCACACCGAGCTTGTTACCGCATAAGGCGCGCCGCCTGCCTGCGCAGCGGCGCCATTCCCCGTGAAGTTGCGGGCGGGCGCCGATCCAGCTTACCGGTCTTGCCCAGCTGAATCAGCGCGCGCGTTCGGCCATTACAGCTTGAACGAAGCCTCGATAAACACCTGCCGCCCGCGGTTCTGAGTAAACACGCGGTCATCCCCGTTCGCAGGCAGGAAAGGCCGTCCCCCGGCGGTATTGACCCAGATCTTGTCGGTCAAGTTGGTGCCGATCAGCGAGAGCTTGAATCTATCGTTGATCTGGCCGAGCGATATCCGGGCGTCGAAGGAGGCGTATCCTGGTTGCACATAATCATCGGGCAAGCGGGATCCGGCGAAGTACGAGCTAGTAAAGGCAATATTGCCGCCGAGACCAAACTTCATGTTGCTGCCAACCGGTGTGCTATATTCAAAAGCTATGTTGCCGCTCCATTTCGGCGCACGCGCAGCCGCGCGGCCCTTCAGATCGACCGCCACGCCGTTGATAAAGGCACCGGTCAGGAAGCTGTCGGTGTATTTCGTATCCAGATACCCGATTGCGCCTGACAAATTCAGCCCTTGCGCCGGCGTTTGCCAAGACCAGTCGATCTCGACACCGCGATTGGTCACCGCGCTGGCATTGGTCGTTTGGAATTGAATGGCGATCGGATCAAAGTTCTGCACCTGCAGATCCTTGAATTTGTATTGATAGAGCACGGCGTTGATCGTGATGGTGCGATTGGCAAATTGCGATTTAATGCCGATTTCACCGCCCGATGCAGTTTCTGATTTGAAGATCAAGCCAGCTTCGGTCGCTGCCCGCACCGCTGCATCGCTGCTGTTGAGGCCGGCAAGGCTGCCGGTTGGCAGCGCACTGTTGTCTATGCCGCCCGATTTGAAGCCGCTCTTGTAGGCGGCATAAAGGTTGATGTTCTCCGAAGCCTTATAGCGCAGTGTGGCTTCAGGCGACCAGTTGCTGTCGCTGAACCGGATCGGACCCGCAAAGAAGCCTGACTGGATTGAAAAGACAGTGGCGGCAAGCGCCGAGTGCACATCAGGAAACGCGACCGTGGCCCGCTTCTTTTCATCGACCCAGCGAACGCCGCCCGAAAGCTCGAGCTGATCGGTGATCTTGTAAGAACCGCTGGCAAAGAAGGACAAGGCGTTCGCCTTGGTATTGCGCTCGGCATACCAGTCAAACGTCGAGCCAGTGCCGACCGAAGGCCCCGCGAGCAATGCGATGGCAAGCGCATTCTGCGATGTCGCCAACGGAATGTAGCGGTCTTCCCAGAACGCGCCGATCTGGAAGTTGAATGGGCCGCTGAAGCTGCTGGATAGGCGAACTTCTTGGGTGAACTGCTCCAGCTTGTCGGAAAAGGGCGCGGCGAGGCCGCCCGGAAGGGTCACACCATTGACCACGCGCTTCCCCGAATAATCGAAGTTATCGAGATGCTCGTTCTTGAGATTCACATAGCCGGTTATGCCCGATAACGTCAGCGTGTCGGTCAGCTTAAGCTCCATCGCCAGCCGCGCAAAAAACGTCTTGGTTTCATTGTACGATTGGCCCTTGAAGCGATTGGAACCCGTCGTTCCTGGCAAAGGCACCAGCAACCGCGCGTCCGTATCGCCGGTGGGATAGAACTTGTCATTGGTATTGCAGGTGGCGCTCGATGGATTGGAAATCAGCCCACCGAACAGCGACACCGGATCAGCCACCCCGTTGGCGCCGCAATCGATATCCGAATGTCCCAGCAGCGTTTCGCTGTCGTTATGATTATAATTGAGCTTCAGGTTGGCACTGAAATTGTTCGAGGGATGATCATATTGGAACGTCACTCGCCCGACGGTATTCTTCATACCCTTGCCCGAATTTGCAAAGATCGAGGGCACGCCTGCGTCAAGTTCCACAAACCTGTCGATATTCTGGTATTGGCCAGCCACGCGGATGCCGATGGTGTCGCTGAGCGGGCCTGAAACGAACCCACCGATCGTATAGCCGCGCTCTTCAAATTCGTAGGAGGCGCTGCCGCCAGCCTGCCAGGTCTTGGTCGGATTGGCGGAGCGTATCGAAAACACACCGCCCGATGCGCTGCGGCCAAAGTATAGCGACTGCGGTCCTTTCAGCACTTCGATCTGTTCAACATCAAAAAATGCCGCCTGAACGAGGCGCTGCGTGCTAACCGACACTCCGTCGAAGTTGAACGCGATGGCCGAGTCGAATGCGGCGGAGATGTTGGTCGAGCCAACGCCGCGCAGCGTGATCTGGCCGCCCGCTCCAGAACCGCCGACCTGCACATTCAACGAGGGAACGCGCGTCACCACATCGGCGATTTCGTTGACCTGAAAGTCCCTGATCGTCCCGCCACCGAGCACAGTGACCGCAACCGGCACTTCCTGCAGCGTTTCAGATTGCTTGCGCGCGGTCACGGTGATGGTGGTGGCGGCATCCGCTTCGTCGGCGGGCTGCTGAGCAAGCGCCGGAGTGGCGATCCCGCCAGCGGCGAGGCACACGGCCGAGCCCAATAGCCAAGACTTGCTCGCCTTGAGAGAGCGGTTCTGTCGATTCCATAGCAGTCGATTGATCATTTCCCCACCCCCTTATAGACAACATTGATTCCCGACGGGACCGTGTTGATCTTTTAATTGTGTTGTTTAGGGAAAAGCTAAGTGCATGCTGCACAACACTCAACTATCTAAACTGCGAAAGCTTCTACGCCAACTGCAGCATAAGCGGCGGTGAAGAGTTGGTGATGTGCGACCGATCGCAACGCGGTGTCGATGCAGGCGGCCAAACCCAGTCCTTGCGCAGCGGTGCTGCGCCCATGGCGTGGGGTCAGATCACCGGGCGGCTCAGGGCCGCATGAAGTTGACATGCACCTGGCTGGTACCGGTTGCGTTTTCATAATCCGAATAGCGCACCCCGGGCCAGGTCCAGTCGCGCCCGCCGCAAGCCCCGGCCATCATCAGGTAATGGCCAAAGCGCGCCTCGGGCACATGGCGCAGGAATTCGGGCATCGTGTCGATCACTGCGGCATGATCGCCCCGGTAAAACCACTCCAGCCGCTCCAGATCGGCCGCGCGCGCCTCTGGGCGGCTGATGTGGATAGGGTCGGAGGCTTCGTGGAGGTGCAACTGCGAGAGCGGCCAGAAGCGGTGGCTCATCGATCCGCTGGCGATCAGCAGGACGCGGCGATCCGAGGCCGCGATCGCCATGCCGATGCCCTGCCCGACGCTCAGGAAATCGCCGGTCTCGCCGGTCTGCGCGCAGCCGACCGAGAGCCATTCTTCGCCGCCATGCAGATAATGCGCGATGTTGATCGTGGGATAATGGATCGGCAAGTACGGATCATCGATCGCAGTCGTGCGCACGCCGCAAGCGGTAGCCGCCTCGGCAATGCTGCGCGCCAATGCCGGGTTGCCTTTGAGATCGTAAGGTACCTGGCTTACCCCGCGCGGCAACTCATCGGAGGTATAGAGCCCGGCGCGCCGATCATGCCCCGAAACGCAGAACTCGACCGTGGTGAACCAGTGCGAATCGAGCACGATCACCGTGTCGGGCCGCAAAACCTCCATCACTTCGGCGCGGAAGCGGTGAAGGCCGGGTACCAGGCTGATCTCCTTGCCTTCGTTCAGCTCAAACCGCACCACTTGCGGCAGCATGATCGTCGGCGCGTGGGCCAGCAACGCGGCACCGACAATTTCACCCATCGCACATGTCCTTCGCTTTGCCAGAGGCATCATCCATGCGCGCATACGCCCCACGCCACTTGGCCATATCGGCCAAGTCCGGCGGCGGCGAGGCCCATATCAGGACACTTATGGCCCCATATCCCTTCTCCCGCTCGCACGATCCCTTCGTCGATCTCTCCTCGCAAGACGCGTTCAACGAAGGCGCGCCGTTCGCCACGTTTGACCGGATGCGCCGCGATGATCCGCTGGCGTGGAGCGAGATGGAAGGCGGCGGTCAGGGTTTCTGGAATGTGGTGCGCCACGGCGATCTGCTCGAATTGAACCGCCAGCCAGATCTGCTCTCGTCGGCCAGCGGCATCCGCATGGAAGACCAGTCGGCCGAGGAATACGAAGCCCGCAAGACCTTTCAGGAAACCGACCCACCGCAGCACCGCGCCTTTCGCGCGCTGGTGTCAAAGGCGTTCTCGCGCGCGACGATGGCGGGATACGAGGAGCAGATCCGCGCCATCGTCACCCGGCTGCTCGATGATGCGCTCGAAGCGGGCGAATTCGATGCGACCGACGCCATCGCCCGCCATTTGCCGATGCAGATGCTGGCGCAGATCATCGGCGTGCCCAATGACGACGCGGCCTGGCTGGTCGAAAAGGGCGATGCGCTGATCTCGAACGCCGATCCCGATTATACCGACTTCGTGATCGACAAGGTCGATACCGACGAATACCGGATGCTGCCATTTCGCTCGCCCGCTGCGGTCGAGCTGTTCGATTATGCCAACCGCCTGCTGGCGCGGATCGATGCAGGCGAGCAGATCGGCGTGCTCAATCTGGTGCTGGAGGAAACCAGCCACGGCACAGCGATGAGCCGCGACGAGTTTCGCAATTTCTTCTGCCTGCTGGTGGCAGCGGGCAACGATACCACGCGCTATTCGATCTCGGCCACGATCCACGCGCTGGCCAACGATCCGGCGCTGCTGGCGCAGATCCAGGCCCCTGCCTTTGACCAATGGGACGAGGCGACCGACGAGATGATCCGCTGGGCCGCGCCGACATCGCATTTCCGCCGCACCGCCACGCGCGATTTCGAGCTGCACGGCAAGACCGTGCGCGCGGGCGACAAAGTGGTGATGTGGTTCCTTTCGGGCAACCGCGACGAAGCCGCGATCCCCGATCCCTATCGGATAGATCTGACCCGCCCGCGCAATCCGTTTCTCTCGTTCGGGCAGGGCGGCCCGCACATTTGCCTTGGCATGTGGCTGGCCAAGCTTGAGGTGAAGATCGTGTTGCAGGAATTGGCGCGCCGGGTAAAGCGCATCGAGCAGACCGCAGAGCACCGCTATCTGCGCTCGAACTTCATCCATGGCATCAAGACCTTGCCGGTGCGGGTCGAGCGAAAGTAAAGACGCGCCCATGAACACCATGACGCCGGGGGAGATCGCCACCATGGCCCAGACCGCTGCCCCCCTTTCCGCCGAAAACGATCGCGTCCGCATTCTCTTTGCCGATCAGCTCAATCTGGCGCGCGGCAAATATGTGCCGATGAGCGAGGCGCGCAAAGGCCACGCCCGCATGTGTGTCGGCACTTACGCGGTCACGTATGCGCGGACGCTGGTCGATGCGCCCGGCGGCGGGCTGCTCACCGGCCTGCCCGATATGGAGGCGCGCTTCGATCCTGATGACCTGCGCCCCGGCTGGGAGCCTGGCACGCAGATCGCGCTGGCCGACATGCGCTTTCAGGGTGAAGCCTTTGCGCTGTGCGGGCGCAGCGCCTTGCAACGCGCCATCGCCGGCTGGCGCGCGCACGGGCTTGAACCGATGGTCGGCATCGAGATGGAAGCCTATATCTTTCAGCGTGGCGCGGGCGGCGAATGGGTGCCCTATGACACCCCCGGTGCGTTTGTTTATGGCACTGGCCCGTTCACCGACCCGGCGGGGCTGGTCGATGATGTATGGGCCATGGCCGTGCGCTGCGGCCTGCCCATCGAATCGATCAACGCCGAATTCGATGCCCCGCAATTCGAGCTGACCTTGCGCTATGCCGATGCCTTGCGCGCGGCAGACGACGCCTTCCTGTTTCGCCAGATGGCGCGCGAAGTGCTGATCCGGCGCGGCTATCTCCTCTCGTTTTTGCCCAAGCCATTTGCCGATAAGAGCGGCAGCGGGCTTCACTTCAATCTCAGCTTCACCGAAGCTTCGGGCCGCAACGCCTTTGCCGATGATGCCGCCAATGGCGCACCCTCGCCGCTGATGGCAGGCTGCATCGCCGGATTGCTGCAGCATCACGAGGCGTTGGCCGCGATCATGGCCCCGCTGACCAACAGCTATGCCCGGCTTCAGCCTGCCAGCCTCTCGGGCTATTGGGCCAACTGGGGCATCGATCACCGCTCGGTAACGGTGCGCGTTTCGGCGGAAACCGGCGCAGCCGCGCGGATCGAGCACCGCATGGCCGATTGCGCTGCCAGCCCTTATTTC
Source organism: Novosphingobium sp. Chol11 (assembly GCF_945870625.1). Lineage (GTDB taxonomy): Bacteria > Pseudomonadota > Alphaproteobacteria > Sphingomonadales > Sphingomonadaceae > Novosphingobium. The sequence goes on from NZ_CAMBTS010000072.1 coordinate 12,037, forward strand.
GCGCTCGCCGCGATGCTGGAGGCCGCACGGCTGGGGTTTGAGGGCAACTACTCCTGCCCGGCGCAGGAACTGAACGACGGGCTGGAAACCACCAACACCGAGCGCCATACCCCGCATTCGCTGCCCCAGGCGCTGGACGCGCTCGAAGCCGATCAAGTGTTGAGCGCAGCGCTGGGCGCGGACATGATCAGCAATTACATCGCGATCAAGCGGCAGGAAGTCGCCGAGCTTGATGGCAAGACCGACGCCGAAGCGGTCGCATACTACCTGCACTATATCTGAAAGGCCCCCGGCCCATGCGCGACCGCGTCACCATCGAGGGCGTCGACGTTTCGCCCGATCACTTCATCGGCGGGCGGCGCGTTGCCAGCGCCGAAACCTTCGAAACGCGCTGCCCGTTCGATTGGGACCGCAAGCTGGCCGATGTGTCGCGCGGCGATGCGGCCACCGCCGCGCTCGCGGTGGAGGCTGCCACCGCCGCTTTCCCGGGCTGGGCCGCCACCGGCGCGGCAGAGCGCGGCGCGGTGCTGCACCGGCTCGCCGATCTGATCGAGGCCAACATCGCGCGGCTGGCGATCATTGAATGCATGGACATGGCCATGCTGCACGAAAGCCTGCGCCTGCGGGTGATTGCGCGCGGCGCGCTCAATTTCCGCAACTATGCCGATATTGCCGCCGGTTACACCGAACGCACATGGTCCTCGCGCGGCACCGCCAACCGGGTGATCCGCATGCCTGCCGGCCCTGCGGTGATCATCACCCCGTGGAATGCGCCGTTCATGCTTTCCACCTGGAAATGCGCGCCGGCGCTGGCGGCGGGCAACACGGTGATCCTGAAACCCGCCGAATGGTCGCCGCTTTCGGCCTCGCTGCTGGCCGATCTGATAGAACAGGCGGGCTTTCCGCCCGGCGTTTTCAACATCGTGCAGGGCTTTGGCCGCGATCTTGGCATGGCGCTGGTCTCCGATCCCCGGGTCAAGCGCATCAGCTTTACAGGGTCCGTCCCCACCGCGCGCGTGATCGGCAAGGCGGCGGCGGAAAACATTGTGCCGTTCACTGCCGAGCTTGGCGGAAAATCGCCGCTGCTGGTCTTTGCCGATGCCGATATCGATGCCGCAGCCAAGAAGGCGGCCGGGCAATACGACGACAGCGGCCAAGTGTGCATGGCGGGCACACGGATCATTGTCGAAGACAGCGTGCGCGAGCCCTTTCTAGAGAAATTCAACGCTTATGCCGATGCGCATGTAATGGGCGACAGCCGCGATCCGGCCACCACCATGTCCGCGCTGATCCACCCCGATCACGCCGCGCGCGTGCTCGGCTTCATTGATCGCGCGCGGGCAGCGGGCGATACCATCGCGCGCGGCGGCTACGCAGCGGGCGGCAATTTCATCGCGCCCACGCTGATCGTGCCGCGTTCGAATGCGAGCGAAGTGGTGCAAAACGAGGTGTTCGGGCCGGTCCTCACCTTCCAGACCTTCGCTGGCGAGGAAGAAGGCATCGCGCTTGCCAATTCCACCGCCTATGGACTTTCCGGCATAATCTACACCGGCAATGCCGTGCGCGCCGAGCGCATTGGCCGGGCGGTGCGCGGCGGCACGGTGTGGGTCAATACCTTCCTTGTGCGCGACCTCACCGCCCCGTTCGGCGGCATCGGCATCTCAGGGATCGGGCGCGAGGGCGGCGACTATGCGCTCGATTTCCACTCGGATCTCAAGACCTTGCAGATTCTGGAAGGAAGCGTCGGCTAAGCCGGGCGTTCACAGGCCAGTAATTCACAGGCCGGTGATATTGCCCGCGATGGCGTTGAACTTGCGCCACAGGCGGTCGCTGTAACGCTTGCTGAGCAAGACCGCCATGTTGGCCCCCAGCGCCGCCACGCTAATCGCCGCGAACCACGACGTGCTTGTCCCGCCCAGCCCATAGGCCATGAACAGCACCAGCGCGATGGATGGCACGAACAGCAAATTGGCAAAGGCGAACACCTTGAAGGCGATCCACAGGTATTTCACTTAAGGTGACCTTTATCTAAAGCAACCCCCCGCTCCGTGGCGGGCTTTGCCGCGCAAGCCAAGCGCCCAAACGGGCGAGGCAAGGTCCGCCGGCCCTTGCTCTAACAGGATCACCGCGCCAGAATCGGATTGTCCCCTGGCCGAAACAGCTCGTGCGCGCGCCTCCACCCGGCAAAAGTCTCCAGTATATGCTCCGGCCCGCCGTGCAGCTCGGTAAAGCCGCCATTGACCGCGCGCGTATCGAAATAGCAGGCGTCCACATCGTCGGCATGCAGGCGGCAGGCATCGACGAAGCCAAGCCCCAGCATGCGTTGATACTCGGCCTCGAAATCATCAACGATAATGCCGACATGGTGAAAGCCCTCCTCCCCCGCCTTGAACATGTCGCGGTAGATCGACGGTTGGTCATCATGCTGCTGGATGAACTGGATCATCATGTCGCCCAGATAGCCGAACGCGTACGACACATCCGCCTCGATCGGTTGCCCGCGATAGTGGAACGTGTCGGTCACATGGTGCGGCGCGATCACGAAGGGGCCGGCATGGTGCAGCTTGGCCCATGCCTCGATCGAGGCCTCGAGATCGTTGACAAGGTAGGCGATCTGGAAAAACGGATACCCGGACATCAGCGGCGCCATCGCTTGCTCTCCTCGTGTTTTGCATATCGAAGAGCGAGTGTCTCACCAATCGCAGCGGCGCGATATCCTCAAGAATGACGGGGCTTCGCCGCACCTGTCATTGCGCCGCGACCCGGGCCAGCACTGCCAGCGTCCGTTCGATCTCCTCGGCGGTGTTGTAATGCGCGATGGCCAACCGCACCACGCCGGTATCCTCATCCAGCCCCAGCTGCCGCGCGGGTTCCAGCGCATAGTTGTGCCCGGACCAAGCGAAAATCTCCTCATCGGCCAAGCCTTGCGCAAAGGCGTGTGTGGGGATCGTCTCATGCGTGAACGACACCGTGGGCACGCGTTCGGCGATGCGGTTGGGGTTGGTGATGCCGTGGATGGTGGTGCCGGGAATGGCCAGAATCCCCTCGATCAGGCGCAAGGTCAGCGGCGTTTCGTGGCGTTCGAACGCGGCATACCCGCCCAGCATTTGCATCCGGCGGGTGCCCGCATGGCCGGTCTCGCTGCCCAGCCAGGCGAGATAGTCGGCGGTGGCGGCAAGGCCTGCATAAAGCTCGGTCTGCGGCGTGCCGACCTCGTAGCGGCCGGGCAGATCGTCGCTGGCGCAGCGGACCTTGTAGGGCTCCATCGCCTCCAGAATGCTCTCCCGCCCCCACAGCACGCCCAGATGCGGGCCAAAAAACTTGTACGACGAACAGGCCAGAAAATCGCAATCGAGCTCCACCACATCGGGCAGGCGATGCGGCACAAGCTGCACCGCATCGATATAGGCCATCGCGCCGAATTCATGAACAATGCGGACCAGCGCTTTGATATCATTGATCGATCCGGTCATGTTGCTGGCATAATTCATCGCCACCAGCCGCGTCCGCTCGC
>NZ_CAMBTS010000073.1 GCF_945870625.1 Novosphingobium sp. Chol11
GCGATGGTATCATCCCAATAGGCCGGACGCGGGCCCTCGCCCCAATCCGGGCCGACCCAGAACACCTCCATCTTCGAGCGCGTCAGCCCATTGGGCCAGAACGCCAGAACGAAGGTGCCGGTCGCACCGGGCGGCGACACGAGGTTAGGAAAGATGTTGTACGATTGCGTGCACGTACGCGAAATTTCGCCAACGCTGTCGAACTCCGGGCGGCCATCGGCGGTGCGTCCGGTGCGGTAGCTCGCCTGATCGCGGTCTTCCCAGCCCGGCGCAACCATGCGCCCGTGCCCTTGGGGATAGAGCGTGTTCACATTGCTGCGATGATCGAGCCCGAGCGCCACGGTGGAGGGATGGATATTAGGCACATGGTACACCTCCATGTTGGCCTCCATCGCGATCTTCCAGTTGCAATCGAGATCCCAGACGTAGCGATCGACCAGCCGCGCCTCGCCCAGCTGAAACTCTTCAAGCTCAAGACCAACATTGCCAAGCCATTCGGCAAGGCTGGGGCCGTGCTCGCTGAAATTGACGAAGATGAACTTGCCGTATGTCTCGCAGCGGATGGAGCGCAGCGCGCGGCACGAGAAATCGAGCCCGGCAAAATCCTCGGCATCGCGGATCGAGACAAGCTGGCCCTCGTCGTCATAGACCCAGCCGTGATACTTGCAAGTGAGGCGCGGACGCCGCCCGCTCTCGGCAGTGACGACCGGCGCGCCGCGATGGCTGCACGTGTTGTAGAACGCGTTGATCTTGCCCGAGCGCGCATGCATCAAGACCACCGGCTGACCTGCGGTCTCCCACAGGCGAAAGCATCCCGGCTGCGGCAACTCGTCGCGGTGGCCCGCAAGAAGCCAGCTTTTGCGCCATAGGTGATCGCGCTCCAAAGCCTCGAAGCGCTCGTCGATGTAGCGCCCACCGGGCAGATCGGGCAGATGCGGAAAAGTTTCGGGCGGCGCGGTGCGCTGCTTTTCATAAGCCATCAACGCGCGCAGATCGGAAATTTCCTGCTCGGTCATCATGGCAAACTCTCCTGATCTTATGGCCACGAGGCTCCCATAGCGTTTCAGCGCGAGCAACTAGCGAGAGCACTAGGCGCCCTGCCCGCCGGAATCAAAAACGCCGGAGGTTTCCCCCCGGCGCTCTTGATCCAGTCTCAGATGAGACCAGCGTCTAACGTGGTGCTCGGCTCAGAACTTGAAACCGGCCGCGACGCCATAACGGCGCGGTTCGAGCGTGAACACGTTGGTGAACAGACCGGTCGACTGGTCAGTCACGTACTGGCCGGTGATCGAATTGTTGCTCGTGAGGTTCTGCACGAAGCCGCGCAAGAACCACTTCTTGTCAGGCCCATCGAGCTGCATCTGCGCGTTGATCTGCGTAAATGCCGGCATCCGGTCAACCAGGCTGTTGAAGATGTTGGCCGTGGAGCCACCGGTGAACAGCAAGTCGGCGCGCGGCGTCAACGTAAGATTGCCCACCGGAATCTCATACTGTGCGCCCGCCGCAAACTTGACGCTGGGTGCGCCGGGGAGCTGGTTACCGACGATGTTGGTCGGAATGCCCGACGAGTAAACCGTCACCCCGCCAATGCCAGGCGCATTGCCGAGCGTTGGTGCGAGCGCCGTGAGGACACCGCAGATCGAGTAGGCACCGCGCGATGCAATCCCGCCGTTTGCCGGGAATGCTGTGGTGCCCCGGAGCCCAGCACCGGACCTGAGGCCCGGGATAGATCCTGCGTTGATCAAGTCGTTGGCCGCGTTCACGAAGGCATTCACCCCGGCCACGCTGCCGGAATTCGACCCGACGGCGCAGTTGGCGGCGTTCGTGATATCCTTGATGATCACCGCATCGGCGCGGCCCGCCCCGAAGTCGCGCGGATTGGCGAACGGCGTGGTGACCGAGGAGACGCGGGTGTTCAGATAGCTGAAGTTCATGTTGATTGTCAGCGGACGGATCGGGCGGACAATCGCTTCAACTTCAACACCAAAGATGTTGGCGTTGACGTTATCGTTCACCGAAGTGCGCGCCACGATGCGCGACAGCTGCAGATCCTTGTATTTGTAGTAGAACGCGGTCAGGTTCAGCTGCAGCGCGCCATTGGCGAAGCTGTTCTTCGAACCGATTTCGAACGAGTCGATGAACTCGGACTTGAACGATTCTGGCACCGTGAAGATTGGCGACAGCGGCGGATTGATGCCGCCCGACTTGTAACCGCGTGAATACGAGAAGTAGAGCAAGTTGTCGTTGGTGATCTGGAAATCGAGCACCGCGCGCCCGGTCAGCGCGCTAAACTTCTGATTGGTGCGCGTCTGGAACAGCTGGTTGCCCGCAATGCCGGGATCGGAGTCGTAAGTTCCGATAAACGGCGAAGTATAGGCATCGGTGCTGCCGTGCGGCGTAAGGAAGCTGACGAGGGTTGTGCGAGCGGTGACCGACTTGCGGTCGTTGTTATAACGCAGACCGAAGGTCAGCTTGATGCGGTCGTCGAACTTGTAATACGCCTCGCCAAAGATGCCGAAGGTGGTCAGGCTGTAACCGCCGCCGCCGTCACGGGTCGAAGCGCCGTTATTGCGGAAGTAAGGTGTGCCGAGATACGATGGGGGGAGACCGGCAGCCGCTGTACTAAATGCACCAAGCACGCCGGCGAGATAATCGACCGAAAACGCGTTGACGTAGTACGAGTTTTCCGTGGCCTTGTACTTGCCATAGATGCCGCCAACGAGGAAGTTGAACTTCCCGTCAAACTTTGTCGAGAGAATTGCTTCGGCAGTCCAGCTCGTATTGGTCTGGTTGGAACGGTCGTAATACAGCGGTACATTGCTGCAGATCCTGTTTCCGCCAAATGCACCCGTGCCGCTTTCTTCGGGTGTCGACGTGCACAGCTGCCCGCCGGGACCATTGGGGATCAAGGCGCTGGCAACCGGCGCGAAATAGGCCGCCGGGATCGGGAAGTTCGGAATTTGTCCGGCAGCAGCAGCGGCAAGCGCGCTGAGGCCGGGGGTCATGCGCGAGCGATCTTCGATCGCCATGTTGTAGTCCTGCCGCGAATCGACCGCTGTGTCCTGATAGTTGCCGGTGATGCGCAAGTTGAACTTGTCACCAATGTCCTGCTTCCAGCTGCCCTGGATGATGGTTTCCTTGGTGAAGTACGACGGCGCATAAGCCGTATTGACTGTGCGCGCATCGGCCGGGTTCACCGCGTTGCCATAAGGATCGGGGCCGTAGATGCTGCCCAGCGCAAACGACGTCGGCAGACCCTGGGTCGCAAAGAATTCGCGCGAGGTGAGCGTGTTCTTGAACAAGGCGTTGCCGTTGTTGATGCCGGTGCCCAGTTCGGAATTGAGGCAGCCCAGCACGCCGGTCGGATCGTTCTGGCAGTACTGCTTCTGGATGCGCAGACGGCTGTCGCGCTCGCGGAAATGCTGGCCCATGATGTCGATGGTGGTGCCCGAAGTCGGCTGCCAGGTGATCGAACCGCGGAAACCATATTGGTTGCGGTCATCCTGCTTGCTGTTGTCGAACAGGTTGGTCGTGTAGCCATCGCGCTTCAGATAATAACCAGCCGCGCGCACACCGAGCGTCTCGGTGATCGGCACATTGATCATGCCGCGCAGACGCACCGAATTGTAGTTCCCGAACTCAGCATCGCCAGACGCGCCAAGGGCGTTGAGATCGGGCTTGGCGGTGCGGAAGTTGACCACGCCCGAAGTGGCGTTGCGGCCAAACAGCGTGCCTTGCGGACCGCGCAGCACTTCGACCTGCGCCAGATCGTAAAACTCGCCTTCGAACAGGCGCGAGGCAAACAGCGGCGCATCGTTGACGTGAACGGCAGTGGCCTGATCGCAGGTCACGCCAGTGCACAGATCGCCGATGCCGCGGATGGTGAAGCTGGAGGCGGTGAAGTTGGTTTTGGTGAAGGTGACGTTGGGCAAGCTGAGCTGGAGATCGCTGGTGTTGCGGATCTGCTGCTTGTTGAGGTTTTCAGCGGTGAACGCGCTGATCGCGATCGGCACGCTCTGAAGGCGCTGCGACTGGCGCTGCGCGGTCACGATGATTTCTTCGACGCCGGTGGTCTCGGTTGCGCTTTGTGCGAAAGCTGGCCCGGCCATGGCCGCAGCACAGACTCCAACAAAAAGGGAAAGTTTGCCCCTCATATCCGTAATCCTCTCTCTCCAGCAAACCCGTCGTTTATCGCAGGTGCCCTGTTACTTTTACTCATAGACAGGGGCTCGCCTTGTCAACCGCTTAATTAAAAATTGCCCTTTCCGTAACGGCAGCTGTTGCCTGTTTGACACGGCTGAAAGCCAGGCAAAACCGTCGATTCGGCATTTTTTCGCATCGCAATGTGATCAATAGGTATTGCCAATCACATTGCGATGTGAAATATGCGAATCATGTCAAGCGAACTGATCGATCAAATCCGCCGAATTGTCGTTGAAGGCGGCATGTCCCGCTCCGGCCTGGCGCGCGCCGCCGGGCTACATGCCAACACGCTGCGCGATCTTACCCTGCCCAGCTGGAACCCCACTGCCGACACCCTCGCCAAGCTGGAACGCGTGCTGAACGAGAGCGACGAGACCCCCGCACTGGTCCCGATCGAGGAGATCATCGACGAGGCTCGCAATGGCCGGATGTTCATCCTGGTCGACGACGAGGACCGCGAGAACGAGGGCGATCTGGTGATCCCCGCACAGATGGCGACCCCCGATGCGATCAATTTCATGGCCACGCACGGCCGGGGTCTGATCTGCCTGACCCTCACCCGCACGCGCTGCGAAACACTCGGCCTCGAACTGATGAGCCGCCACAACGGCACGCGCCACGAGACCGCCTTCACCGTCTCGATCGAGGCGCGCGAAGGGGTGACCACCGGCATCTCGGCAGGGGACCGGGCGCGCACTGTGGCCGTCGCCATCGATGCGGCCAAAACCAAGGCGGACATCGTCACGCCGGGGCATGTCTTCCCGCTGATCGCGCGCGATGGGGGGGTATTGGTCCGCACCGGGCATACCGAGGCGGCGGTCGATATCTCGCGGCTTGCGGGCCTCAATCCTTCGGGCGTGATCTGCGAGATCATGAGGGATGATGGCACAATGGCGCGGATGGACGATCTCGTTCCCTTCGCGCGCCGCCACGGCCTCAAGATCGGCACGATCCGCGATCTGATCGAATATCGCCGCCGTCATGACCATCTCGTCGAATGCGTGAGCGAGGCGCCGTTCGTTTCCGATTATGGCGGCGACTGGACCATCCGCAGCTATCGCAACAAGATAGATGGATCGGTTCACCTTGTGTTGCAAAAAGGCGCTGTTGTCGCTGGCGCGCCGACTCTGGTGCGGATGCACGGCATTTCGATCCTGTCGGATGTGCTGGGCCAGCCTGGCCCGCGCAAACGCATCCTGCAACGCGCGATGAGCGCCATTGGCGAGGCTGGTTCGGGCCTGATCGTGCTGCTCATGCCCAGCACTGGCGAACAGCTTCAGGCCGAAATCACCGGCCACTCGCTTGAAATGGATTTGCGCAGCTATGGCATCGGGGCGCAGATCCTGGCCGATATGGGTGTGCACGACATGATCCTGCTGACCAATTCGCACCGCAATGTCGTCGCCATCGAAGGCTATGGCCTCAATATCGTCGGCGAGCAGCCTGTCTCAACGGAGTAAACCATGGCCAAGTTCCTTATCGTCGAAGCGCGCTTTTACGATCACCTCAATGACATGCTGGTGGCAGGGGCCAAGGCCGCGCTGAAGGCGGCCGGGCACAAGGCCGAGGTCATCACCGTCCCCGGCGCGCTGGAAATCCCCGCAGCCATCGCCATGGCCGACGCCTCGGGCGATTACGATGGCTATGTTGCCATCGGGGTGGTGATCCGCGGCGAGACTTATCATTTCGAGATCGTGGCGGGCGAAAGCGCGCGCGGGGTGATGGCGCTGACGATGGACGGCGTGCCCATCGGCAACGGCATCCTGACGGTCGAGAACGAAGCACAGGCGCTCGTGCGCGCCGACCCGGCGCAGAAGGACAAGGGCGGCGAAGCAGCCAAGGCGGCGATCGCGCTGCTCGCGCTCAAAGAGCGCTTCGGCTGATCAGGCGTTTCAGCCGGCCAGCCGACCAAACGCCGCCCGGCCCGCATAGCGCGCTGAATTGCCGAGTTCTTCCTCAATGCGGATCAGCTGGTTGTACTTGGCCAGCCGGTCCGAGCGGGCAAGGCTGCCGGTCTTGATCTGGCCGCAATTGGTGGCGACCGCCAGATCGGCAATGGTCGAATCTTCGGTTTCGCCCGAACGGTGCGACATCACGGCAGTGTAGCCGCTGCGCTGCGCGATCGAGACCGCCTCCAGCGTTTCGGTCAGCGTGCCAATCTGATTGACCTTCACCAGCAATGAATTGGCAAGGCCCATGCCGATGCCCATTTCAAGGCGCTTGGGGTTGGTCACAAACAAGTCATCGCCCACGAGCTGGACCTTCTTGCCAATCTTGGCGGTGAGCGCGCCCCAGCCTTCAAAATCATCTTCGCCCATGCCGTCTTCGATCGAAAGGATCGGGTAGGCATCGCACAGCGAGGCCAGATAATCGGCCATGGCCACCGGCGAAAGCGACAGTCCCTCGCCGCTGATCTCGTACTTGCCGTCGCGGAAAAACTCGGTCGCGGCGCAATCGAGCGCGAGCACGATGTCCGTCCCCGGCTTGAACCCGGCCTTTTCGATCGAGGCCATCACGAAATCGAGCGCTTCGCGCGTGCTGGCGATGTTGGGCGCAAAGCCGCCTTCATCGCCCACGCCGGTGGCCAAGCCCTTCTCGTGCAGGCCCTTCTTCAGGGTGTGAAAGACTTCCGCGCCCCAGCGCACCGCCTCGGTCAGCGTGGGCGCGCCCACCGGCATGATCATGAATTCCTGAAAATCGATCGGGTTGTCGGCATGTTCGCCGCCATTGATGATGTTCATCATCGGCACCGGCAACAGATGCGCCGAAACCCCGCCGACATAGCTGTAAAGCGGCAAGCCGCGCGCATCGGCAGCGGCCTTGGCCACGGCAAGGCTGGTGCCCAGAATGGCGTTGGCACCCAGGCGGCTCTTGTTCTCGGTACCATCGAGCGCGATCATCGCAAGGTCGATATCGCGCTGGTCTTCAGCGTCCATATCGGCCAGCGCTTCGCCGATCTCGCCATTGACGGCCGCGACGGCATGGCGCACGCCTTTGCCCAGATAGCGTGTCTTGTCGCCGTCACGCAGTTCGACCGCCTCGTGCGCGCCGGTGGATGCGCCCGACGGGACCATAGCCCGGCCGAACGAGCCGTCTTCGAGCAAAACATCGACTTCGACCGTTGGATTGCCGCGGCTATCGAGCACTTCGCGGGCGTGGATATCGATGATCGCGGTCATGGTAATTCCCTTGGCTACGCAGGAGAGCGCCGGGACGCAGGCCCCGCGCGCGCATTGTCTTGGCCGCGCTCCTATCGGGTGGCCCGCGGGCAGGCAAGCGGCGATGCCGCGAAAATCTCGCTCCCCCTCCGCTCACCGCAGGCCGTCGCCGCAGGGTGCCGCTCCGAGACGAGCCGTGATCCACGCGCGAATTCGCCCGCGCAATTTTCTCGAGGATCAATTATGGTGCTAACACGTTAATGGCCTGAACCTGTAACAGGGTCATGACCGCTTGCAAAAGGACACACGCTCATGGTTGACACCCCCGAGACAAAAGACCCTTCCCAAACTGAGCCTTCCGCTGCCGCGCAGGCTGCGAGCAAGGTTGAAGCCGTTGCCGAGCAGGCAGCCGCCGCTGCTCAAAACGCCGCGAGCGATGCCGCAACGGCGATCAACAGCGCGGTTAGCGCGACCTCGACGAGTTTCAACAAGGCGATCGAGGATGCCAAGGCCAACGCCGCCGCGCTGAAAGAGCAGGCGATCGAACGTTCCGCAGCGGTGCGTGAGAAAGTGGCCGAAACGGCCAGCGACTGGTCGCAGCAGGCCTCGCAGATGGCCGCCCAAGCCAAAGAAAAGAGCGTCGAGCTTGCCAATCAGGGCAAGAGCATGGCGAGCGAGGCACTGGCCACTGTTGGCACCACGATCTCGGAAAATGCCGGGTTGATCGACGAAAAGCTGGGCGTGCAATATGGCAATTATGTGCGCGGAACAGCCAAGTCGATCAAGGACACCGCCGCCAAGCTGGACGCCAAGGAGCTGTCGGAAATCGGTGATGATGTCGCCGGGTTCGTCCGCAAAAGCCCGGCCACAGCGCTGGGCATTGCGGCCGTTTCGGGTTTCCTTTTCGCGCGGCTGTTCCGGCGTTCAGGCTCCTCGGATACCTGACGCGCCTTATGCAGAGCGCCAAGGATAGTCAGGCCACCGATCACCAGTCCTCGGAGGAGCCCCTCGCCTCGCAGGTTCGCGGCCTGATCGCCGACGGACAGGCGTTGGTCGAGGCCGAGCTGGAGTTTCAAAAGTCGCGCATTGCGTATGCTTTGGGGCAAGCCAAGAGCATCGCGGTGCTCTTGCTTCTGGCGCTGGCGCTGGGCTTTTTCGCCCTGATGGCGCTGATCGTGGGCCTCCTGCTTGCCCTTGCGCCCATGCTGGGTGCGTGGGGAGCGCTGGGCGCGGTGGTGCTGGGGATTTGCGCTGTCGCTGGCCTGTGCGTGGCGGTCGCCCTGCGCGGGCTCAATCAGGCGCGCGCGGTGCTGCTGGGCAAGCCTTCGGCGCAAAAGGACAGCGTATGAGCGAACGGGATCCGATTGAGACACTGGCCGGACTGCAGCGCACGCGCGATGCGGCCAGGGCCAGAATGCGCGACAATCTGGCGACCGTTCGCGCGGAACTGTCGGCGCGGTCCATCCCGGCGCGGATCGGCGACCGCGCCGCCGAGGCGGCGTTGGACTCGCTGGAAACCGCAAAGAATGTCGCCCGCGAAAACAAGCTCGTGCTCGGCGTGACCGCCGCAGCCTTGCTCGGCTGGCTGCTGCGCGGCCCGATTACGCGGCTATTGGGGAGCCGGTTGCCCCGTATTCCCGCCAAATGGTGGCCATCTGCCTAGCTTATGAAGGATACCGCTATGACTGAACATGTTGACGCACTGCTTGAAGACCAGGTCGCTAGCCACGCCGCTGAGGCCCACGGCGCGGCGGATGCCGACGTCGCCAGCAAGACGGGGCCATCGGTCAAAGGGCTGATCGAGCAGCACCCGGTGGCTGTGCTGGCGGGCGGTATTCTCATCGGTGCGCTGATTGCCAGCGCCATCCCCCGCCGAAAGTCGGCTGCTCCTGCTGGGACAATGACTGGCAACACGGCGGCTGGGGCCTTGGGCAAGCAGGCCTCTCGCCTCGCGGCCATGGGCGCGCAACTGGCGAGTGCTTACGCCGCCCGCGTGGTGCAGGCTGGCCGCGAAGGCAGTGAAAAGCTCGAAGATCTGGGCGAGATCATCAGCGAAACCAGCAGCGAAGCCAAACGCCGGACGGGCGAAATGGCCGATGTTGCCGCCACCGCGCTTCGCGACATGAGCGCAGTGGCACTGCGCCACGCGGCAGACATCGCCGCCCGGATGAAGCGCTGATCACTCTCAAATTAAATAGGCTGGCTTGCGCGGGGCGGGTTTGTTTGCAAGAGGATGAGCGCGTCTCCCCTGCTGTGCGAAAGTCATTTCATGCAAAAGCTTCACCTGGTGATGGGCGGGCGGGTCAAGGACCCGCAAGGCCTTGAATTTGTCGATCTCAAGGCCATCGACATGGTCGGGGTATACCCCGATTACGCTTCGGCCGAAGAGGCATGGCGCAGCTGCGCACAGCGCACCGTGGACGATGCCGAAATGCGTTATGTCGTCGTGCATCTTCACCGGCTGTTGCAGCCCGATCTGATCGAGCATCCCGGTCAGAAATGAACAAAGGCCGCAGGGTGTCCCCTGCGGCCTTTGTTGAGAGCCCGAGATATCTGCCGGGTTCAGATGAATTCGAGCTTTTGCACCACATAGAACTTGTCGCCCGATGGCACCGTCACCTCGATCTCGTCATCGACGCGGCGACCGATGAGCGCGCGGCCCAGCGGCGAGTTATAGCTGATGCGGCCGACCTTGGCGTCGGCCTCAGCCTGGCCGACGATCTGGTAGCGGACCGGCTTGTCGGTATCATCGAGCAACGTCACCGTCGCGCCGAACACGATCCGGTCGCCCGATAGCGTGGTGGGATCGATGATATGCGCGCGGCTGATCTTGTCCTCAAGATCGCTGATTGCCGCCTCGACCTGGCCCTGACGCTCTTTGGCCGCATGATATTCAGCATTTTCCGACAAATCACCGTGCGCGCGCGCCTCTTCGATTGCATCGACAATCAGCGGGCGTTCAACGCGCAGCGCCTTCAGCTCGGCTTCGAGCTTGGCATGGCCTTCAGCCAACATCGGCAGCTTTTCAACACTCGCCATCCGTATTCCTTTTTCCTTTCAATCCCTTGCCCAAAAAGCAAGAGGAAGCCACCAGCCGGCGCGTAGCAGGCGTTTCAGCATCGTGATCCCTGAAACCTGCAGTGCTGCATTGCGGGGGATCAGGTGGCAGCATGCTTATAATAATCCTGCAAAGACCGGACCGCAAGCTGAGTGGTCTGCAACGCTTCGATCGCTTCCACTGCCGCCACCGATGCCGCCGCCGTGGTGAAGTATGGCACTCTACCGAGCAGCGCGGAACCCCTAATCGATTGCGAGTCCCGGTGGCTCTGCCACCCTTCGGTGGTGTTGAAAATGAGCGCGATATCGCCATCGATGATGCGATCGACGATATGCGGGCGCCCCTCCGCGACTTTGGCGACACGTTCGACCAGCACGCCCGCCTGCGCCAGATAGTCCGCCGTTCCGCCGGTCGCGACGATCCGGAAACCAAGGCCCGCCAGCTTGCGCACCGCCGGAAGCACGACCGGCTTGTCGGTATGCTTAACCGAGACAAACGCGGTGCCGCTTTCGGGCAGCACGATCCCTGCGCCCAGCTGCGCCTTGGCAAACGCCACTGCAAAAGTACGGTCGATGCCCATGACCTCGCCGGTTGATTTCATTTCGGGCGAGAGCACCGGATCGACCCCGGGGAACCGCGCGAACGGAAACACCGCTTCCTTGACCGCCATATAGTCCATCTCGCGGCGGATCGGCGGCAGATCGGCCAGCATCTCGCCCGCCATGATCCGCGCGGCATATTTGGCGATGGGCTGGCCAATGGCCTTGGCGACGAAGGGCACCGTGCGGCTGGCGCGCGGGTTCACCTCGATCAGGTAGACCAGATCAGAGGGCTTGTCCGCCGGGCTGGTGCTGGCCTTGATTGCGAACTGGATATTCATCAGCCCGCGCACTTCGAGCGCCTTGGCCAGCAGCACTGCCTGCCGCTCCATCTCGTTCACGATCTCGGTGGAGAGGTTGTAGGGCGGCAGGGTGCAGGCGCTGTCGCCCGAATGGATGCCGGCCTCCTCGATATGCTGGAGCACCCCGGCCACGATCACCTGCTCGCCATCGGCCAGCGCATCGACATCGCATTCGATGGCATCGCGCAGATACTGATCGATGAGCACCGGATTGTCGCCTGAGACAAGCACCGCAGTCGTGATGTAATGCTCAAGCTGCGCCTGGCTGTCGACGATCTCCATCGCCCGGCCGCCCAGCACATAGCTTGGCCGCATCAGCACCGGATAGCCGATGCGCGCCGCCACCGCGACCGCCTCGTCGCGGCTGCGGGCGATGCCGTTGGCCGGCTGGAGCAGCCCCAGCTTGTCGACCAGCTTGGCAAAACGTTCGCGGTCTTCGGCAAGATCGATCGCATCGGGCGAAGTGCCGAGAATGGGGATGCCCGCATCCTCCAGCGCCTGCGCCAGCCGCAGCGGGGTCTGCCCGCCGAACTGGACGATCACGCCGACCAGCGTACCGTTCGACCTTTCGACATCGAGGATTTCGAGCACGTCTTCGGCGGTCAGCGGCTCGAAATAGAGCCGGTCCGAGGTATCGTAGTCGGTCGAAACGGTTTCCGGGTTGCAATTGATCATGATCGTTTCAAACCCGGCCCCGCCGGGCCCGCTGCCCAGCGCGAAGCAGGCATGCACGCAGCAATAGTCGAACTCGATCCCCTGCCCGATGCGGTTTGGTCCGCCGCCCAGGATCACCACCTTTTTACGGTCAGTGGGCGCGGCTTCGTTCTCCGGCTCGCCGAACAGGCCGCTTTCATACGTCGAGTACATGTAAGGCGTGATCGCCTCGAACTCGGCAGCGCAGCTGTCGATCCGCTTGAACACCGGGCGCACGCCAAGCCGGTGGCGCAGCGCGCGCACTTCCTGCTCGCTGGTCGCCCCTGCCATCGCGCTCAGCACATCATGGAGCAGGCCAGAGCGCCGCGCCTGCGTTTCGCCCAGCCCATGCGCCACGCCGACCGAGCGGACCGCCAGTGTCGCGAGCCGCTTGTCGGAAAAGCCCATGGCTTTGATGCGGCGCAGGCCGGCTGCGTCAATCGGCAGCCCCTCGCGCCCGATCCGCGCCTCTTCGGCGATGATTTCCTCGATCTGGCGCAGGAACCACGGATCGTAGCTGGTGATCGCGTGAATATCCTCGACCGAGAAGCCTTCGCGAAAGGCCTGGCCCACCACCAGCAACCGCTCGGGCGTAGCGCGCGACAGTTCGGCCTTGATCCGGTCGCGGCTTTCGCCCTCCAGCTCGACCACGCGGTTGAACCCATCGAGCCCGGTTTCCAGCCCGCGCAGCGCCTTTTGCAGCGATTCCTTGAAATTGCGGCCAATCGCCATAACCTCGCCGACCGATTTCATCGCCGTGCCCAGCAACGGCTCGGCCCCCTTGAACTTCTCGAAGGCAAAGCGCGGGATCTTGGTCACGACATAATCGATGGTCGGCTCGAACGCCGCCGGGGTCGCGCCCGTGATGTCGTTGGTGATCTCGTCGAGCGTGTAGCCGACCGCCAGCTTGGCCGCGACTTTGGCGATGGGAAAGCCGGTGGCTTTGGACGCCAGCGCTGATGAGCGCGAAACGCGAGCGTTCATCTCGATCACGATCAGGCGCCCATCCTTGGGATTGACCGCGAACTGCACGTTCGATCCGCCCGTCTCCACGCCAACCTCGCGCAATACCGCGATCGATGCGTTGCGCATGATCTGGTATTCCTTGTCGGTCAGGGTCAGCGCAGGAGCGACGGTGATTGAATCGCCGGTATGCACGCCCATCGGATCGACATTTTCGATCGAGCAGACGATGATGCAGTTGTCGTTGCGGTCGCGCACGACCTCCATCTCGTACTCTTTCCAGCCGAGCAGCGATTCCTCGATCAGCACTTCGTTGGTCGGTGAAGCCTCGATCCCGCCGCGCACGATGCGCAGGAATTCTTCCTTGTTATAAGCAATGCCGCCGCCAGTGCCACCCATGGTGAAGCTGGGGCGGATGACCGAAGGCAGCCCGGTGCGCTCGAGGATCGCCAGCGCTTCCTCGGTGGTATGCGCAATGCCCGAGCGCGCGGATTGCAGCCCGATCTTGTCCATCGCATCGCGGAACTTCATCCGGTCCTCGGCCTTGTCGATGGCCTCGGCATCCGCGCCGATCATGATGCAGCCGTATTTCTCCAGCGTGCCATCGTTGAACAGCGCCAGCGCGGTGTTGAGCGCGGTCTGCCCGCCCATCGTCGGCAACACCGCATCCGGGCGCTCCTTCTCGATGATCCGCGCGACGATCTCGGGCGTGATCGGCTCGACATAGGTCGCGTGCGCCATGTCCGGATCGGTCATGATCGTGGCGGGGTTGGAGTTCACCAGAATGATCCGGTACCCCTCCTCCTTCAACGCCTTCACCGCCTGCGTGCCCGAATAATCGAACTCGCAAGCCTGGCCGATGATGATCGGCCCGGCGCCGATGATCAGGATCGAAGAGATGTCAGTGCGTTTGGGCATTTACTTGCCTTATTGTACTAAAACCCTCCCCCGTTCGGGGGAGGGTTGGGTGGGGGTACAAGACGTATGAGCGATAAACGCCTGACGCCGCTGGCGCGCAAGTTGCGCAAAGAGCCCACGGAGGCGGAGAAGCGCCTGTGGTCGCGGCTGCGCAGCGAGCAACTTGGCGTCAAGTTCACCCGGCAATATCCAATTGGGAGTGCTATCGTGGATTTTGTCTGCCGAGCTTTGCGCCTCGCCATCGAGCTCGACGGCGGCCAACACGCTGACAGCGAGGCTGACGCGGCGCGCACGCGCCTGATCGAAGCCCAAGGCTACCGGGTTATTCGCTTTTGGAACAATGATGTCCTTGCCAACACGGATGGAGTCCTGACGGTGATCGCGCATGAACTGGCGCTCGCCCGAAACCGGATTGATCCGTTCGAAGACGATCCGTCCTAGCTGACCGGCAAGCGCCGCGCACCCCCACCCAGCCTCCCCCGAACGGGGGAGGGGCAAGGAAAAAGAAAAAGAGGAAGCAACACCAGCCCCACCACACCCAACCCAAAAAGCCCTCCCCCGCTCGGGGGAGGGTTGGGTGGGGGTGCGCTGCCCTCGAAAGCGCAGACGCCGCCCAGCCCAATCACCAGCGCGCGGGAGAGAAGCCCCAGCGACAGTGGATTGCATCGAGGAGATGTCAGTGCGTTTGGGCATATTAAGCTCTTACACAACTTGAACGAAACAACTTTGCGCTGGCACCGATCACTGAGACAGGCTTGTTTGAGGTCCACAAGTCAACGAGACCGTCTTTGGGAACTGTCGTGATGTTGTGAGTCTCAACAATGCCAGTCGACGGATTCGAGACAATCCAACTGTCTATTTGCCGATCTGGGTGGAAAATTCGATGAACTTCGGAACCATCCTCCAATGAAGACAAATATGTGCCCATTGCATCCCGAGAATAAACATCTTCGCGCCCATCATCCCGAATACGAAAGGCCAAGCGTCCATCTTTCATGCCATCTGAGCCAAACCCTGATTTCCAATCTGACGTAAACACGCCAAGTCCGTCCGATTGACCACAAATCACCACGGCGCGGCCATTTTTCCCTACGATCCGGTTGGCTGCACTGCGAGCATCACTAGCTTGTGCCGCTGTTAAGGCTTCTAAAGGAGGCTGAACAACACGATCATCACAACCGCCTGCCAATGCCGCCAAGCCGACAATGATGGCCGAGCGAAGTTTCACCCCAACATCCCCACGAACCGCTCGAACAGGTAGAAACTATCCTGCGGCCCAGGGCTGGCTTCAGGATGATACTGCACCCCGAACGCCCGCTTGCCCGCAATCGCGATCCCGCAGTTGGAGCCGTCGAACAACGAGACGTGCGTCTCTTCCACGCCCTCGGGCAAATCGGCATTGTCGACCGCGAAGCCGTGGTTCATCGAGGTGATCTCGACCACACCGTCGGCCTTGCGCAGCACCGGGTGGTTTGCGCCGCGGTGGCCCTGGTGCATCTTGATCGTGCGTGCGCCGGCGGCGAGGCCGAGCATCTGGTGGCCGAGGCAAATGCCGAACACCGGCACGTCTGCTTCGAGCAGCCCCTGGAT
>NZ_CAMBTS010000074.1 GCF_945870625.1 Novosphingobium sp. Chol11
ATATACCCCGTTCGGCCTGACAGCGTAAGTGTAAATATTTATTGACACATAAAGTGTCCAATTTAGTTTACATAAATCTTATCGAAGTAATTAAGTATAAATACCCATGATTTGAATTTCCCCTCGTTGCAGGCCCAAATCTTGTTGAGCATCGTGCCAGCAAAATGGGCCGGATTGAAAGGCAGGCCATTCATGCTCACAGTTCTCGCTTCGCTTGTGATCGCAGGGGCTGGGGCCGCCGCGATCCTCGTCATTATTCTCACGGTACAGGCACAGTCTGCGGCAGTCCGGCAAGTGATTGCGGATTCGCGAGCGATTGCCCGGGACCGGGAGTTTCTGGTCTGCCTGATCAACGAAAGTGTCGGCGTTGCCGGGCCCAATGCGCCGCTTGACGCGGACCGCCTTCGCCCAGCCCTGCTGCCACAATGGACGTTCAGCCGCCGCTCGGATGCGGCTCGGCTCCAGCCCGCGCTGCTCTGCGAAGCCGCCTGACGCGGGCATAACGCATGACGCCTAGCGGCATCAGCGCGAGGTACACCACGCAGATCCCGACCAGCGTCAGCCAAGGTCCGGTGAGCAGCGCGGCAATCGCCAGCCCGACCAGCGCGATCAGTTCAAGCCGGATGCCCCGGCGCGGACGCAGCGAGGCCCAGCTCAGCGTCGCCAGGTTCGAGATCATCAGAAATGCGACCACCAGGCACCATGCGCCGACAACGATGGGCTCGCGCAGCTCGGCGCGTCCGCTGGCCATCCACAGGTAGATCGGTAGAAAGGCGAGGCCTGCGCCCGCCGGGGCAGGCACACCGGTGAAAAATCCGGCAAGCTTGTGCGGCTGCGGGGCCATGTCGATCTGCGCATTGAAGCGCGCCAGACGCAGCGCGCAGCAAACCGCCAGCGCGAGCGCGGGCAGCCAGCCCAGATGCGGCACCGCCTGCAGCGACCATAAATAAAGAATGAGCGCGGGCGCGACCCCGAACGCGATCACATCGGACAAGCTGTCCAGCTCGGCGCCGAAGCGCGATTCCGCCTTCATCAGCCGCGCCACCCGTCCGTCGATTCCATCGAGCACAGCGGCCAGGATCACCGCGAGCACCGCGCCCCGCCAATCGCCGCCAATGGCAAAGCGGATGCCCGTGAGCCCGCTGCACAGCGCCGCTGAGGTAATGGCATTGGGCACCATCGCGCGCAAAGTCAGCCCGCGCGGCAGGAGTATCCGCGGATTGTCCTCGGCGGCCTGTTCGCTTCTGTGACTGATGCCTTCGCCGCTGGCCAGTGGTTCACGATCCGCCGCAGGCGGGATGCTCATTGGCGCACGCCATCGATCATCAAGGTCTGGCCCAATTCGGCCAGCACCGTCTCGCCCGCCAGAACCCGCTGTCCCATGATCACCCGCGGCTCGGTCCCTTCGGGCAGATAGATGTCGACCCTGCTGCCAAAGCGGATCAGACCGATCCGCTGGCCGCCTGCGACCATATCGCCCGCCTTGACAAACGGAATGATCCGCCGCGCGATCAGCCCGGCAATCTGGGTAAAACCGATCTGCACGCCGTCGCCGCGTTCGACGAGGAAATGCTGGCGCTCATTCTCTTCGCTCGCCTTATCGAGATCGGCGTTGAGAAACTTGCCGGGGATATAGACAACGCGCTTGATCGTGCCGCCGATCGGGGTGCGATTGATATGCACGTCGAACACCGACATGAAAATCGAAACCCGCGTCTGCGGCGCACCGCTCAGGCCCCGCGCCCCGTTGCCATCGTCCGCGATCAATTCGCGCGGCGGGGCTAATTTGACAATCTGCGTGATGAGGCCATCGGCCGGCGCGACGATGAATTTCGTATCGCGCGGCGTTACGCGCTCCGGATCGCGGAAGAACGCCAGAATGAATACGGTGAGCGCGGCCAGCGGCCACGCGGCCGTCTGGCCGAAGATCAGCGCCGCGATCAGGCAAAGCCCACCAGACAGCGCGGCAAACTTGCGGCCTTCGGGGTGGATCGCGGGCCAGGTGAAACCAGCGCTGCCGCGCCCATGATTGTCTAGAATTTCTCCGGCCATAGTGAGGCATCTAGGCGCTGATGCCCGCCATCACAAGCGCGCGCGGGGGCATAACGCCGCAAAAGGCGCAGCGTGCATGGCTTACGAGATGTTAACCGCGCCATGCGATTAGCGCTGCGTATGAACACGTATCAAAACCTTTCTCGCCGGGCCCTGTGCATCGCTGGATGCGCTCTGGCTTCCTTGTCCATCAGCGATGCCGCGCATGCCGCAGGCGTGCTGGCCGGCACGCTGATCGAAAACACCGCGACCGCAACTTACAAATCGGGCGCCGCGACGGCTTCGGTGACGTCGAACAAAGTTACGGTCAAAGTCGACGAGTTGCTCGATGTGGCCGTTACCACGCTGAGCACCGCGCCCGCCGTCGCCAGAAGCGACCCGGCGGTGCTGGTCTATTCGGTCACCAACAGCGGCAACGGCCCTGAAGCCTTCGACCTCGCTGCCGATCCGCAGGTCGCCGGCAATGCCTTTGATGGCACCATCACGCAGCTGGCGCTCGATACCAACGACAACGGAATTTACGAAGCCGGCATCGATACGGTGCTGGGCGCCGGGGCCGCAACCCCGGCGCTGGCCCCGGATCGCAGCATCAAGGTCTTTGTGCTGGTGACGGCGCCGGCCGGGGCCACCGATGCCCAGACCAGCCAGGTCCGCCTGACCGCGCTGGCAGCCACGGGCACTGGCACGCCGGGCAACAGCTTCAGCGGCCAAGGCGAAGGCGGCGGTGATGCGGTGGTGGGCCTGACTTCGGCCTCGGCAAACTCGCTCGCCTCGCTGATCGCCAGCCTCGCTGCTGTCACCCTGACCAAGACCGCAGCCATCACTGACCAGTTCAACACGGCCAAGCCCGTTCCCGGGGCGACCGTGACCTATACGCTGAGCGCCAAGGTCACTGGCACGGGCACGGTCGAGGGACTGCACATCATCGACGGCATTCCGGCGGGCACAACCTACCTGCCCGGATCGCTCAAACTCGGCACCAGCGCGCTGAGCGATGCGAACGACACCGACGCCGGCACAGCCAGCGCGGCGGGGATCGACGTCACCCTGCCCACCCTCGCAGGCGGGACCACCAGCGATGTCAGCTTCACTGTCACGATCAACTGATCCTTTGTCACCCGTTCGCACAGGAAATCCTGCCATGAAAGCCACCTTCCTCGCCGCCGTACTTGCTCTCGGGCTGCTTTCCGGCCCGGTTTACGCCGCAGCCAATCCCAGCGCGGTCGCGCTCACCGGCAGCGTCCAGCTTGAAAAGACCGTCACGGTGGACGGTACATCGCGGATCGAACTGGTCGAACCCAAAGTGGTCGTGCCCGGCGACCGGCTGCTCTTCACCACCAGCTATCGCAACGACAGCGCGGCGGCTGTGACCGATTTCGTGGTCACCAACCCGGTGCCCGGCGCCGTGGTGGTGTCGCCCGATGCGCTGAACTCGGTCGAGGTCTCGGTCGATGGCGGCAAGACCTGGGGCCTGATCGCCGCGCTCAAAGTTGCCGATGGCAAGGGCGGCCTGCGCGCCGCGCTCGCCGCGGACGCCACGCATCTGCGCTGGACCATCCCGAGCATCGCGCCGGGAGCGTCAGGCAAGGTTGAATATCACGCAATCGTCCGCTGACCGGCGGAAGAAAACGGGCCGCCTGCGCCTGAAGGCGGCTTGATCAAAAAAGGGCAATCCAGTGGAGCACATCATGACTTATCGCAGCAAGCTGCTGGGTGCGGCGGGCTTTTTCGCCCTCACCGTTCTTGGCACCAATACAGCCTTCGCCGCCGGCACCACCGCCGGTGCGACCATCACCAACAATGTCTCGGTTTCCTTTCAAGTCGGCGGCATCAGCCAGACCGGCACGACCGCTTCGGACACCCTCACGGTTGACCGCAAGATCAACCTGACCGTTGCCGAAGTCGGCAGCACGACGACTGTCGTCACCCCGGGCGCCACCAGCCAGGTGACCAGCTTCACCGTAACCAACACCTCGAACGCGGTGCTCGATTTCACGCTCGCCGCAGCCCAGCAGACGGGCGGCGCTGGTGCGCATGCGAACACCGATTCGTTCAACGTGACCAACATCCGAATTTTCCGCGATGCCAATGCCAACGGCAATTATGACGCAGGGACCGACACACTCGTCACTTACGTCGATGAACTGGGCGCTGACCAATCCGCCACCTTGTTCGTCGTCGCCGACGTGCCATTGGCGCTGGCCAACGGTTCGGTCGCAGCGGTCACGCTGACCGCAACCGGCCGCGAAGGCGGCACATCGGGCAGCCAGGGTGCAGCGCTGGTTCAGACCACGGGCGCGAACACCGCCGCGATGGATACCGTCTTTGCCGACCTTGCAGGCGCGACCGATGCGGCGCGCGATGCAGCGTTCTCGGCCAAGGACGACTACACCATCTCGGCAGCGACGCTGAGCGCGGTCAAGACCTCGAAGATCATCAGCGATCCGATCAATGGCACGACCAACCCGAAGATGATCCCGGGCGCGACGATCCAGTATTGCATCGCGATCACCAACGCGGCGGGCACCAGCGCCACCGCGACGTCTGTCACCGTGAGCGATCCGATCCCCTCTGACCTGGCCTATGACGCCGCTTTCGGGGTCAAGACCAACGGCACGGTCACTTCGGGCAATTGCAACGCCGATACGACCGGCACCGGCACTCAGGCAGCGGGCACGGTCACCGGCACGATCGCATCGATTGCAGCGGGCGAAACCAAGACGGTCCTGTTCCAAGCCACGATCGATTGATCGGGGCTTAGGCGGCCACACCCCGAGCAATCGGGGATTCGGGACAGCGGCAGGCGGCGGCGACCTTATGGGATGCTGCCGCCCCACCCCCCTTTGTTTCTGCTTTCGCGAAGAATGATGCCATGTTGGGCTTGAGGAACATATTCTGGGCGAAGGCCGCGCTGCTGTTTGCAGCGCTGCTGGTCGTGACAGGTGTTCCTGCCCGGGCGAAGACCATCTCGAACACGGCCACCGCGCACTGGACGCTCGCTGGCCGAGATATCACCGCAACCTCGAACACCGTGCAATTCGAGGTGATCAGCGACGCGGCGCATATTGCCGTGCTGCCGCCGCTTTCGGGCGGCGATACCCGCGAGATTCTCGGCGGATCTTGCGGCGGGAAGCCGCTCGCACCTGCCAAAACCGATCTTGCCGCGCTCAGCGCCGGCAACACCTCGTCAATTTCCAGCATCATTGTCGGCCAGCCGGTGATTTTTCGCCTCGTGCTCGCCTCCGTGCTGCTCGATCCGGCCAAATTCGATAGCCTTGAGGTCACAATGACCTCGGCCAGCGGTGATAGCGAG
The DNA here is from genome assembly GCF_945870625.1 of Novosphingobium sp. Chol11. Taxonomy (GTDB): domain Bacteria; phylum Pseudomonadota; class Alphaproteobacteria; order Sphingomonadales; family Sphingomonadaceae; genus Novosphingobium. The sequence continues at coordinate 5,366 of NZ_CAMBTS010000074.1, forward strand.
AACATCACCGTGTTCGAAACGGCGGCGGACAGCGGCATTTTTCTGGGGGCGATCCCGACCAGCGCGATCCCGCCATCGCCGGCGGGCGGCGATTGCCGCCTCAGCGTCTCGCCCGGCGATAAAGTGACCATCGACTATCGCGGCCAGACCGGCAGCGGCACGGTCGCGTCTGCTGCGGTCGATGTGCTGGCCGATCCGTTTGGCCTGGTGTTCGATTCCGAAGACGGCACGCCGGTCGATGGTGCGCGCGTCACGCTGATCGATGTGGCCACCGGACAGCCCGCCAGAGTCTTCGCCGATGACGGCGTAACCCCTTGGCCTTCAACGGTAATTACCGGACAGGCGGTGGTCGATGGCGGAGGCACGATCTGGCCGATGCCGGTCGGCGAATACCGCTTTCCGCTTGCCGCGCTCGGCACTTATCGTCTGGAGGTCGAACCACCCGGGCCCTACTTGGCGCCATCGACGCGGACCCCGACAGAATTTGACGGCCTGACCCGGCCCGATGGAGGCGATCTGGTGATCGTCCCTGCCTCGTTCGGCGGCTCGCTCACCCTCAATTCGCCCGCCCCGGTGCGGGTCGACATTCCGGTGGACAGGCCCCCGGTCGCGGTCTCGCTTTCCAAAACTGCCTCGCGCCAGGTTGCCCAGCCTGGCGATGCGGTTTTCTTCAAAGTCATCGTGCGCAATCCCGACGCTGGCCGTGCCAAGCGCCGGGTTGTGCTGGTTGATAAGCCCGCGCCGACTTCGCGCCTGCGCAAGAGCTCGATCAGGGTCGATGGCGTGCGGGCGAGCGACGAGATGGTCACAATTGCGCCAGATGGACGCAGTTTCTCCATCCTTTTGGGCACCATCGCACCCTCGGCGCTGCGCACGGTGACGTATGCCATGACCGTTCGGCCAAATGCGCCGCCCGGTCAGGCAGTAAACCGCGCCGAGGCGACAGATTCGCGCGGGCTTACCGCGATTGCCAGCGCCGCTGTGCGCATCGAACGCGATAATCTGGCCTCGACGATGACCTTGATCGGCCGGATCACGCTGGGCGATTGCACCGTTTCCGGCAAGCGGCCCACTGGCAAGCAACCGGGCCTTGGCGGGGTGCGGCTGGTGCTCGAAGACGGCAGCTTCGCGGTGACCGATGCCGAAGGGCGCTACCACTTCGAAGGGCTCGCGCCCGGCACGCATGTGGTTGAAGCACAACAATCTTCGCTGCCCGAAGGCGGCGAATTCCGCGATTGTACGCGCTCCACGCGCAGCGCGGGGAGCGCCGCATCGCGGTTTGTGATCGGCCAGGGCGGCAGTCTGGTGGTCGCCAATTTTGCAGCCACGGTGCCCGCCGAAGCCCTGGCGGCGGCAAAGCCGGCCCCTGCCGAGCCCGACAGCGACCGCGCCGCAGCGGGCGGGGACACCGATTGGCTGGCGCAAGGCGATGGGCCCACCGAGATCCTGTTCCCCAGCGCTGATTACAATCCGCGCGCGCCCACGCAGCGCCTCGTTATCCGCCATCGCAAGGGCCAAACGGTGACGATCAAGTCGAACGGCAAGCCGGTCGACAAGCTGGCCTTCGAAGGCGCGCGCTCTGGGGCGGGCGGCTATGCGGTCAGCATCTGGCGCGGGCTTCCGCTAAGCGGCGAGGAAACGCGGTTCGACGCCGAAGTGCACGATGCCGATGGCAAACTGGCGCAAACCCTGACGCGGACGGTGCATTTCACCTCGATCCCGGCGCGAGTCGAACTGGTGCCTGAACTGTCGCGGCTGGTCGCCGATGGCAGCTCGCGGCCGGTGATCGCGGTGCGCGTGCTGGATCGCGCAGGCCACCCTATGCACGCCGGGATTTCCGGTCCATTCGCGCTTTCTGCACCTTATGAAAGCGCCGCTGCGCTCGATGCCCTGCAAAACCGCATGCTGGCGGGGCTGGACCGCGCAGCGCCAACGTGGACCGTCAAAGGCGATCAAGGCATCGCGCTGATCGAGCTTGCGCCCACGCTGGTCAGCGGTCAGCTGGACCTCACCTTCGCCTTCACCGACCGCGAGGTGAAGCGCAGCCAGGTGCTGGAGGCATGGATTGTCCCGGGCAAACAGAAATGGACGCTGGTCGGCCTTGCCGAAGGCGCGATCGGGTCGCAGTCGATTGCCGACCTGATGCAGCGCAGCGACCGGTTCGACAGCGATCTGGGCAAGCATGCGCGCGTCGCCTTCTATGCCAAGGGCCGCGTTCTGGGCAAACTGCTCGCCACAGTCGCCTATGACAGCGCCAAGCAACGCGCCGATCAGCGCCTGCTCGGCGGGCTCGATCCGCGCGCTTACTACACCGTGTTTGCCGATGGTTCGGACCTGCGGTTCGATGCCGCCAGCGTCGAAAAGCTCTATGTGCGCATCGAAAGCTCCAAAGTCCGCGCGCTCTATGGCGATTTTGCGACCGATTTTGCGCATAGCCAGCTTGGCCGCTACCAGCGCACGATGACCGGAGTGAAGGCCGAGGCACGCCTTGGCGCGGTCCGCACCGAAGGGTTCGCCGCCAAAGTCGCCACCACCCGCCGGCGCGATCAGATCCCCGGCGGCGGCCTCAGCGGGCCCTATCCGCTGTCCTCCCGCGCGATCGTGCCCAATAGCGAGACCGTAACGATCGAAGTACGCGACCGTTTCCGTTCGGAACTTGTGCTGAAAAGCGAGATTCTGTCGCGCTTTCTCGATTATGACATCGACCTGCTTTCGGGCACGATCACCTTCAAACGGCCGGTGATGAGCCGCGACGCCAATCTCAATCCGCAGACCATCGTGGTCGAATACGAAGTCGACACGCTGAACGGCGGCGCATGGAACGCGGGCGCGCGCGCCGAATGGCGCAGCGCCAAGCAAAACGTGCGGATCGGCGCCACTGCCATCACCGATGCCTCGGCCAGCGACCGCAGCGCGATCACGCGCACCAATCTGGCCGCCATCGACGGCAAAGTGCTGCTCGGCACCACCACGGAACTGCGCGCCGAAGTCGCGGTCAGCAAAGGTGGCGGCGGCGGCGCGGCGAAATCGGCGTGGCTGATCGAGGCCGAACATCACGATACCAAGCTCGATGTTCTGGCTTATGTGCGATCGCTCGATGCCAATTTCGGGCTGGGCCAGGTCAGCGTGGGCGAACTGGGCCGCCGCAAGGCCGGGATCGACGGCCGCTACCGGCTAAGCGAGGCGTTCTCCCTGGGGGCCAGCGCCTGGTTCGACAGCTCGCTCAGCGATCCTTCGAACCGCAAGGCGGTGCAGCTCACCACCATCTGGAACACTAAGGGGACCGAAGCGCGGCTTGGGCTGGCGCGCTATGACGAGCACCGCGCCGCTGGCACCGGAACTGGCAGCGGGGGAAGCACCACGCTGATCGAGGCGGGCGTCACCAAGCGCCTGTTCGACAATCGGCTGGAGCTGAGTGCGGCAGGCAGCGTCGCGCTGGGCAGTTCAGAAGCGTCGACGTATCAGCCGCCGCGCTTCCGCTTTGGCGGGCGCTTTGCGATTACCCCGGATATCCGGCTGATCGGCGACTACGAGATCGCCAAGGGCGCGCGCGGGGATTCGCGTACGCTTCGCGCCGGGCTGGAAGTGGCCCCGTGGACCGGCGCGAAAATCGCGCTCGGCGCTGGCCAGCAATCGATCAGCGAGCCGGCGATCAGCGAACAGGGCAAGCGGGCCTTTGCCAGCTATGGCCTGGCGCAGTCGCTACCCATCGGCAAGCATCTGACGATTGATGCCACAATCGATGGCAACCGGGTGATCGGCGGGCGCAGCGCCTTTGCAAATGCCGCGACCGCCACCGTTGGCGCGGCCTCCACCGCCTCGATTGCCGAAGATTTCACCGCGTTCACCCTCGGGGGGACATGGCGCTCGGGCCGCTGGAGCGCCACAACGCGCGGCGAGCTGCGCAGCGGCGAGTTGAACCGGCGCAAGGGCATGACTTTCGGCGTTATCCGGCAATTGGGCGAAGGCAGCGTTGTGGGCGGCGCGGCCAGTTGGACCACCGCGCGCGACACCGGCGGCGCGCAGAGCGAAACCGCCAGCGCCGCAATTTCCATCGCGCACCGCCCGGCGACCGCGCCGTTCGCGTTCCTCGCCAAGCTTGAGTTCCGCAGCGATGTGGTGCGCGCTGGGGCCTTGCCAGCAAATGATCAGGTCGCCGGCGATCTTGGCCCCACTGGGGGCGGCGCGCTCACGGTCGATGGCAATGCCCGCTCGCGCCGCATTGTCGGCAGCGTTTCGGCCGATTGGGCCCCCACCGGCCGCGTCGACGGCGCGATGGTTCAGCGCAGCGAGGTCAGCGTGTTCCTTGCCGCGCGGCATAACCTTGACCGGTTCGAAGGCTATAACCTTGCCGGCACGACGGTGCTGGCCGGGGTGGACGCGCGGATCGGCATTGGCGAGCGCGTTGAAATCGGCGGCACCGCCACCGTGCGCCGCAGTCTCTCCGATGGCACCACATCGTTTGCGGCGGGTCCGCAAATCGGCTTCACGCCAGCGAAGAACATGCTGGTGACGGTGGGCTACAACGTCACCGGATTTCGCGACCGCGACTTTGGTGCCGCGCGCACCACGGGCAAGGGGGTGTTCACCACGGTGCGCCTGAAGTTCGACAGCCAGTCGCTCGGTTTCCTTGGCCTAGGACGCTAAGACGGCGATAGCGCGTCGCTTAGGCGGCGCATCTGTGGTTAAAGTTCCGCTACGGGACAACCACCAGCAGCACAGGGTTGCCCTCTTCACCCTTCTCGTCCTAGCATGACGTATGCGTTATCGTTCGCTCATCGGGCTGGCAGGTGCGGCATTGCTGGTGCCAGCCGCGCAGGCCGCCGCGCCGACGATCAGCGTGCGCGCCGAGCAAGACTTGCGCTTCGGCACCTTTTTCACCGACACAGCGGGCACAAGGACCGTGAGCGCGACCGGCGCGGTCACTGGCACGGCCATTGTCCCGGTGGGGGCCAACACCGCCGGCCCAGCGCAGTTCACCATCACGTACGACCGCGGGAACAACGCCAACCGGACGTATGCGCTGCAAGTGCAGCTGATCATGACCGGCGTTTCGCTGAAGGTCGGCGGCGTCACCGGGGTCCTTTCCAGCTTTGACACCGATCTGCCCGGGGTCGGCACGCTGCTGCCGGGGCAGGCTGCGGTGTTCACGATCAATGGTTGCCGCCGCCAGATCTGCACCCAGACCTTCCGCGTTGGCGGCAGACTGGACGTCACCCGCGCCAACGGCGGCGCAGCGCTGGCGCTCGCGCTGCCGCTGACCGTGGTGCTGATCGCCGAAGTGCCCGCATGATCCGCGCGGCGGTCCTTGCCGGGCTGATCGCGGCGAGCTTCGTGCCGGTAGCCGCATGGGCCGCCAGCGCGCAAGGGCAGGCGGAGGCGACCATCATCGAGCCGCTGGTGGTCACGCGTCTTAGCGATCTCGATTTCGGCACCGTCACGCTCGCCCCCGGCACCACCGGCAGCGTGACGATCGACCCGGCGAGCGGCGTGCGCTTTGGCGGCGGGGCGAGCGCGGCGTGCCTCTCCGGCGGGGACGGCTGCGCGGTGGCGCACGCCTCGCGCTTTGCCGTGCGCGGCGAGGCCGGGCGCGATTATGCCGTAAGCGCGCCCGCAGGGCTCATGGCCTCGGGCACTTTGCTCGATGGTTCGCCCGGCATAGCGCCCGATTTGGCGATCGCATCGATCCGGGTGCGCACCCATAGCCGCCCAAACAGCGGCGTTTCGGGCACGCTGGATGGCAACGGGCGCGATATTTTTGATATCGGCGGCGCGTTGATCGTGCCTGCGGGAACCCCTGCGGCGCGCTACCGGGCAATCCTGCCGGTGATCGTTACGTATAGTTAGCCTGCAAAAACATTCGTTTACGATTGGTGAGCGATCCCGCCTCGCACCATGGCTGCGCCGGCTTGCGGGAGTGCGGAGTGGTTACGAATCATTAACCATAGAGACCCTAGTAAAACTGCGTAACGAGGGCCTCGTCCGAGGCTGAAACTCCGTTGCACGGACATTGGCTGGCTTTCCGATCCACGCGGCCGGGAAGCGGGCCTTTTAGGGAGCAAACGCATGAACAAGATCCTTTTGACCTCGGCCATGGCCCTAGTTTCGGCCACGGTTGCAGCCTCGCCGGCTTTGGCCGCTCCGGGCAACACCGCGACCGCCACGGGCACCGCCACGGCCGTGATCGTCGCACCGATTACGCTGAACCACCCGGCTACCGCCGCGCTCGGCTTCGGCCGCTTCACCACGGGCCTGGGCGGCAGCGTGGTCGTCTCTTCGGCGGGCGTCGGTTCGGTCACTGGCGAAGTGACGCTGGTCCCCGGTTCGACCAATTCGGCCGATTCCTTCACCGTGGCAGGCGATGCCAGCCGTTCGTTCTCGATTGCCACCACCGGGGGCAACGTAACCTCGGGCGCGACCAGCATGCCGTTCACCACCGCCGCTTCGGCAACGACGCTGTCGCTGAGCACAACGGGCGCAGCCAACTTCACCGTGGGCGGGACGCTGACGGTTTCCGGCACGGCTCCGGCGGGTTCGTACACCGGCAGCTACACCGCCACCGTGACCTACAACTGATCGAACAGGGATGCTGATTGCCGCGCGAAACCGCGGCAATCAGCACCGATTCAGCAAATCGGGTATGACGATGGTTCAGAATCTTCCTCGCCTTGCGGTTGCAGCAATGCTTCTCTTCGCGCCGGCTTTGGCGCAGGCCGCGCCCGGTAACACCAGATCGGTTTCGGGCACGGCAACCGCCGCGATCATCCGGCCGATTGCCATTGTCGCCGTCGCCAGCTTGCGCTTTGGCGTGATCGCCCGGCCTTCGACCGCCGGGACATTGACCGTCAGCACCACCGGCGCGGTTTCGACCACTGGCGGGGTGACTGGTTCGAACGCGATCAACCAGGGCGCGCTGGCGGCGCGCACGGGCACCTTCCGCGTGACAGGCGATCCCGGGCGATCGTTTGTGGTGGTTCTGCCGCCCACGGCCACGGTCACGACGTCGGCAGGATCGATGAACATCAGCCTGTTCACGGTAGGCGCACTCCCCGGATCGACGAGTGGCACCCTCGACATTGCGGTCGGCGGCACATTGTCGGTGAGCGCCGCGCAAACTCCCGGCGCTTATAGCGGAACCTACCGGATTACGGCGACCTACCAGTAAACCGCATGCAGTCTTCCCAGATACGGGAGCACAATTTAAAAACTAATGATCTTAAATACTCTTTAATCTGCGATTAACCACGTTCCTTAAGGATCAAATACGTATTTTTCCGTAAGTAGAGACGTCCGTAGACCACGCGGATGTCTGCTTCTCCGAGATCGGGAAATCGACGGAGCGGCCCTATTTCGGGAAGAATCGCATGAAAAAGCTTATCCTCGCATCTGCCATCGCCATCGCCATCGCTTCGCCCGCATTTGCAGCACCGGGCAACACCTCGACCGCCACGGGCACAGCCACGGCGACGATCGTTTCGCCGATCACCCTCACCCACACCTCGGGCGCTGCGCTCGGCTTCGGTCGCTTCACCACCGGCAACGGCGGCAGCGTGACCGTTTCGCCCGCTGGCACCGGCTCGGTGACCGGCGAAGTGACCTTCGTCCCCGGTTCGACCAATGCAGCTGACGCCTTCACCGTCACGGGCGACGCCAGCCGTGCGTTCTCGATCGCTACGACCGGCGGCACGGTCTCGGCCGCAGGCACCAGCATGCCCTTCACCACGACCGCTTCGGCTGCCAGCGACACGCTGAGCGCTGGTGGCACGGCAAGCTTCACCGTTGGCGGCACCTTGACGGTCGCCGGCACCGAAGCCGCTGGTGCATACACCGGCACCTTCACCGCCACTGTCACCTACAACTGATCGCGAAAATGCGCCGGCCGTCGCCAAACGGGAGGCGACCGGCGCACTTTCAGCACAGAGTGACCATGAAAATGTTTCCAGTTCAGTTGTTCAGGGCCGCGCTTATGGCGGCGCTGGCGATGGCGCCTGCCATGGCCAGCGCGGCACCGGGCAACGGTTCCAGCACGCCCGGCGCGGCGCAAGCCATGGTCGTGCGGCCCATCCGCATCGTCGCGGTCAATGCGCTGCGCTTCGGCCAGATCGCTCGCCCCACGACGGCGGGCACGATCGTCATGAGCCCGCTGGGCGTAATCACGGCGACCGGAGGGTTGCTGCCCAGCACCGCCATCGTGCAAAACATAGCGCGCGGCCCAGGCAGTTTCATGATTACTGGCGACCCCAACCGCCTGTTCCGGCTGACTTTGCCAACCCGCAATATCACCCTGCGCTCAGGAACGCGGACAATCCGCATGAGCGCGATGCGCAGCACCAACTGGGTTTCGGGCAACCCGCGCTTCGATGCCGCAGGAGAATTTCCGCTGTTTATCGGCGCGACGCTCAACCTTCGGGCGAACCAAGGCGTCGGCACTTATACGGGCACTTACACCGCGACGGTGGTTTATCAGTGAACCTCCAACGCCGCTGGATTGGACAACTGATCGCGGCGATGATGCTGGTGCCCGGCATGGCCAACGCGGCCCCCGGGGATAGTTCGAGCCAAGCGGGCGCGGCGCAAGCCACCATCGTAGGGCCGCTGCGCATAGTCGCGGTGGATGCGCTGAACTTTGGACAGATCGCGCGTCCGAGCACGCTCGGCACCATCGTGATGAGCCCCCAGGGCGTGATCACGGCGACTGGCGGCTTGCTTCCCAGCACGGCCATCGTTCAAACCATTTCGCGCGGCCCGGGCAGCTTCACCATCACCGGCGACCCAAATCGCGCCTTCCGGCTGGTCTTGCCCATCGGCGCCCTCATCTTGCGTTCGGGAACGAATATTCTGCGTATCAGCGCGATGCGCAGCAACATTACGGGAACGCCAAGCCTCAGCGCGGCGGGCAGCTTTGCCTTGACCGTCGGCGCCACTCTCCACCTCGGCGCCAACCAGGCAATCGGAACATATTCAGGCACTTACACCGCAACTGTGGTTTATCAGTAAGCGCTCATTGCCAGCGAATCAGGGAAAATACATAAGTCATTCTACGGATAGCCGCGGAATGGGATTTCCCTTTGAAAAACAATCGAAAATCGGTGCTTTGTCACTCCGGCTGGGTCGCGCTCGCCTTGGCGGCAACTTTGCTTGGCGGGGCCAACCTTGCGCGCGCGCAGCAGCCTGCCGCCGGGCTGCCAGCGGAACCTGAGGCCGAGCCCGCAGGCGACCAGGCAGCCGACCCCGCCGCCGAGGCCCCCGCCCCCGCCGCGCTGCCTGCGGGATCGATCGGCGGCATGGGCGATATCAATCTTTTCCCCAAGCGCGTGGTGATCGATGATCGCCAGCGGCTGGCCAATCTGGGCCTTTACAACCGCGCCGTCGCGACCGGCGAATATGAGATCACGGTGGCGGACATGGCGATGCAGCCCGATGGCCGTCTGGTCGAACTGGCATCGATCACCGATCCGGCGGCGCGCGCGCTGATCAAGCCGGCGAGCGGCTTTCTGCGTTGGTCGCCCCGGCGCGTCTCGCTTCCCGGCAGCGAGGCGCAGATGGTGCGGATCATGGCGCGGGTTCCGCCCGAATTGCCGCCAGGCGAATATCGCTCGCACTTCACTGTCGTCTCGGTCCCGCCCGAAACCGGCGGGACCAGCATCGACGAGGCAAGCGGCGCGGAGAGCGCGGACGGGATCGGCGTGCGCATCGTGCCGCGCTTTGGCATCTCGATCCCGGTGATCGTGCGCGTGGGGCAAACCACGCTGAACGTCGGCCTCAAGGATTTCGCCATGATCGCGCAGCCGGGCGGCGGCCGCGTCTTGAGCTTCAAGATCACCCGCGAGGGCTCGCGCTCCGCTTTTGGCGACATCACAATCACCGCGCCAGGGGCCAAAAAGCCTGTCGGCGAGATCAAGGGGATTGGCGTCTACACCGAAATTGCCGAGCGCAGCGTGGAGATCGTGCTCGATCCGGCCGCTGAACCGCGCGTGCTGGCGCGCGGCGCGCGGCTCTCG